>NZ_QGGF01000552.1 GCF_003857015.1 Micromonospora globispora
GGCCGGAGGGGCTGGGCGCGCTGGTCGCCGGCACCGTCGGGCCGGTCGCCCTGGTCGTCGGCACGGTCGCCGTCGCGCTGCTGGCGGTGCCGGCGGTACCAGGCCGCCCGTGGCAGGGACCGGTCGCCGTGGTCGCCGCCCTCGCCGTCGCGGTCGGCCTGCTCCGCCACGTGGTACGCCGGCTCGGCGGGGTCACCGGCGACGTGCTCGGGGCCACCGTGGAGATCGTCACCACGCTGGTCTACCTGGGACTGGTGCTGTCCGGCTGAGCGCGGGCCACCCGTCCGGGTAGCGTTCTTCAACGACAGCACCGGCGCGGTCGATGGGGGACGGCATGCTCATCACGGACGACTTCCTGCCCGTACCGGTCCCGGAGTCGCTGGACGCGACCTATCTGGTACCCGTCGCCGGCTTGCCGAAGGTCAGCCCGAAGACCGCCGTCGAGGCGCTCACCGGGCGACTCGCCGAGCCGGTGCACGGGCTGGCAAGGCAGATGCTCGACAGCCCGCTGATGACCGTGGACACCCGGCTGATCAGCGAGTTCCCCGAACTGCCGCCGGACCTGCTGACCGCGTTCGGTGCCACCGAGGCGCAGTTGGCCCGGCTGGCCGCCGCCACCCATCTCGTGGTGGTGCAGGCGGAGTACCGGCCGGGCTGGCCGCCCGCGCACGAGTGGGCGGCCCGGGCGGTCGCCGCGGCGGTCGCCGAGACGGTCAAGGGTGACGTGGTGGACGTCTTCGGTCTGCAGTTCCTCGACCCGGCGACCGCGCTGCGTTCCCTCCCCGACGAGGAGGGCCGGATCCGGCTGGTCGACTGGGTGCTCGTGCCGTACTCGTCGGACGCCGACGGGCTCTGGTTCACCACCAAGGGGCTGCGCCGGTTCGGCCTGCTGGAACTCCAGGCCCAGGGGGTGCCGGACCACCTCACCCGGGCCTGGGGCGCGGTGATGACCGGTGCCGCCCGCCGGCTGCTGCGGGAGTGGACCGAGGGGCTGACGGGCGAGGAGGTGCCGGCGTTCGTGCAGCTGCCGGTGCTGGCCACGGTGACCGGGCACGACATCGCCGTCGCGTACGGCAATCCGGAGCAGCACGGGGCGACGGCGCCGGTGCTGCTCCGGCTGGAGTTGGACCCGGCCACCGACCCGGACGCGGACTCGTTCCTCAGCCTGCGCCCGCCGCCCGGGCACCCGGGGCCGCCGGGGCGCTACTTCGCCGCCGCCTGCGCCACCCTCTTCGCCGGCATCCAGCCGGACGTCCGGTACGCCCGTCCGGGTGACGCGATGAGCAAGGCGATCGCCACCGCCCGGGCCGGACTGGGCGACATCCGGGCCCGGTTCCTGGCCGGGAAGCTCCCCGCCGAGACGCAGCTCGTGATCAAGTACGGCCTGCCCGGCGACGACGGCCCGGAGTTCGTCTGGGCCGGGGTGACGTCCTGGGACACCCCGGAGCGGATCGTCGGCGCGAGCGCCAGCGACGCCGCCACCGACCCGACGGTCCGGATCGGCGCCCCGGTGGTGGTGGAGGCCGCCGACGTGGTCGACTGGGCCCTACTCGACGGCACCGGCGTCATCGAAGGCGGCTGGACCCAAGCGGTCCTCGACGCCGGCGAACGCCCCACCGCGGACTGACCCCTCCCGCTCCCGCGTGAGTTGATCAAGAAGTTTGCGTCTTCCGGCGACCGGATTCCGACGCAAACCTCTTGATCAACAACCGCCCGGCGGGTTACTTGACCGAGGGGGTGACGAAGGGAGGACGGGTGACGCGCATCTGGGCGCGGCGGCCGCGGATGTCGACCTCGACGACGTCACCGTCGGCGATCTTCAGGTCGGTGTCGAGCAGGGCGAGAGCGATGCCCTGCTTCTTCGTCGGGCTGAAGGTGCCGCTGGTGATCGTGCCGACCCGGGTGTCACCCGCGTAGACCGCCATGCCGGGGCGCGGGATCGCCCGGTCGACGGCCTCCAGGCCGCGCAGCGTACGCCGGGGGCCGGCGGCCTTCTCGGCGAGCAGCGCCTCCCGGCCCCAGAAGGCCGGCTTGTCCCAGCCCACCGCCCACCCGGAGCGGCCCTGCACCGGGGTGATCTCAAGCGACAGGTCCTGCCCGTGCAGCGGGTAGCCCATTTCCGTGCGCAGCGTGTCCCGGGCGGCCAGACCGCAGGCCCGCAGCTCGTACGCCTCGCCGGCGGCGAAGAGCGCGTCCCACACGGCGACCGCCTGCTCGGCCGGTACGACCAGCTCGTAGCCCAGCTCGCCGGTGTAGCCGGTCCGGCACACGGTCAGCTGCACCCCGTCGAGCGTGGCGGTGGAGAAGCTCATGTAGCTGTGCTCGGTGGGCAGGCCCAGCGCCCCGAGCAGCTCGGCCGAGCGCGGCCCCTGCACGGCCAGCACCGCGTACGCCTCGTGCTCGTCGGTGACCGCCACCCCGGTCGGCGCGGCGGCGCGGAGCCGGCGGACCACCTCGGCGGTGTTGGCGGCGTTCGGGATGAGGAAGACGTGGTCGTCGGCGTGCAGGTAGGCGATGATGTCGTCCACCACGCCGCCGGTCGCCTCGTCGCAGCAGAGCGTGTACTGCGCCTTGCCGGGTGCGATCCGGCCGAGGTCGTTGGTGAGGCAGGCGTTGACGAAGTCGGCGGCGCCCGGCCCGGTGATCCGGGCCTTGCCGAGGTGCGAGACGTCGAAGACGCCGACCCCGGTACGGACCGCCGTGTGCTCCTTGAGGACGCCGCCACCGGCGTACTCCAGCGGCATCTCCCAGCCCCCGAACGGGGCAAATTTGGCGCCGAGAGCGGTGTGCCGCTCGTGCAGCGGGGAACGACGGAGCCGGGTCTCGGCGGCGTCGGTGGTCACCTCGGTCATGGGTGGCAACTTACCGGGACCTGAACGTCTGGTTAGCATCGGCGGGACCCGTCGATCCGATCGACGGGACGCACCTGACGTCCGGCGGGTAGGTTGCCGCCGGAGACCTTCATCGCCGGTACGCGACGACGCGGCCGGCCCGGCCCGCCCGGAGTAGCTTCAGTGACATCACCTCGCACCACCCTGAGCCTGGTCGACACCGACCCCGCCGAACTCGCCGTCGACGCGATCGTGATCGGCGTGCACAGCCAGCCCGGCGAGCAGGATGCCGCCGGCAGCCTGCTGCTCGCCAGCGGCGCGGAGAGCATCGCCGCCGCGTTCGACGGCAAGCTGACCGAGACGCTGGCGCTGCTCGGCGCGACCGGCGGCCCCGGCGAGGTGATCAAGCTGGCCACGCTGGGCACGGTCACCGCCCCGATCGTCGCCGGGGCCGCCGGTCG
>NZ_QGGF01000760.1 GCF_003857015.1 Micromonospora globispora
CACCGGCATGAGCCAACACCACCCGCTCCTGCCGGGGCGTGAGGTCCAACGCGAACCGGTACGACTGCATCACACTCAACCGCTCCCGGTCCGCCACACCCAGCACGGTAAACACCCGGTACGACATGCACCCGCAACCACCAACGCCACAACAACCACTGCACCCCAGCGCCGAACGCAGGATCCCTGACGATGCACCGCCCGCACCGCGAACCACTTTCTTGAGGGCACCAACGCATACCAACGCCTACTCAGTTGGCAACAGTTGACACCCCCCTGGCTCGGACCGGGGATCGACACCGGTCGGGGTCACCGTAACCCGGCCAGGCACGGCGGAACTGGCGCATCCCTGGCGGTCCGTCGGCTTCGCGGAGGGAACGACGCGTTGTTGACGAGCGTGATCACCAGTGTCACCAACATCCTCGCCACGGTGCTCACCCTCGCCACCCTCGCCTGGTGCTTCAGCCGGGCCACCGGCAGCGGAGAGCACCTGGCCCTGCCGTCCCCCTTCGGGGTGATCGCGGTCTGCCGGTCGCGTACGGTCTCTACAGCGCCTTCGCGGTGCTCGCTCTGCTCTTCGTGCTGCGCTTCGTCCCCGATACCAAGGGCAGGGAGTTGCAGACGATGTAGCTGTCAGCCCTGCCGGGCCTTCTGCCGCGGGTCGGCCTTGTTGATCACGAACAGCTTGCCCCGGCGGCGAACCACGATCGAGCTCGCCTTTCGCTTCAACCCACGCAGGGAGCTTCTGACCTTCATCGCACAGGCCGTCCTTCCAGTGCGGCAGCATTCCTCGCGTATCGCTGGCCGCGTACCCGAGGAGAGACCGGTCATTCGTCCAGCCGGGCCGGCCGGGACGGGCGCCGTCGGGAGGCGCGGGGGCGATCAGCGGCGGGTGGCACCATCGGCCGGTCAGGCGAACCGCACGGTCACCTCTCCGACGTCGGAGAAGGCCGCACGCCAGGTGCCGGGGCCCGACACGCTCTGGTTGCAGAACGATCCCGTGATCACCCGTTGGCCGGCTTCGAGCCCGCGACCGTACCGGTGCAGCAGTGCGCACAGCCGCGACAGCGACAGGTACGGGTCGTCCATGGCAGCGCCGGGGGTTCGGCGGGCGACCAGGGTGTCGTCGTGCCAGAGGTCGACCGTCACGTCGGTGAGGCCCGCCCGCACGGGTGCCTCCGGCCCGACCACGATGCCCCAGTTGCCCAGGCCGTCGGCAATGGTGGTGGGGTCATCCGCTCCACCGCTCAGCCGGACCTCGTTCAGCTCGAACGCCGGCGCGACCCCGCGCACGGCGGACCGCGCGGTCGCCGGATCGACGTCGCCCCGCAGCGGCGCACCGAGCACCAGACACAGCTCGGGCTCCAAGTAGCACGATCTGATCCGGTCATGCCCGAGCACGTCTCCGGAGGCGAGCGTGCGGCTCTCCAGCAGGTATCCGAACGGCCGGAAGCCCTTCCCCATCACGTCCCGCCGGGCGCCGGAGGTGAGGCCCACCTTCCAGCCGGCCAGCCGCTCTCCGCCGTCCACCAGCCGATCGAGGACGGCCAACTGCAGGCCGAGCGCCTCGTGGATGTCGTGTTGCGCGGCGCTCATGCCCGGTTCGACGACGGCACCCAGTCGCGCCGCGACGAAGGTCTTCACCAGTGACTCGTCGTACATGTCATCCTCCCCTTACGAGTCTGCGGCGGCCGGACCACCGTGCTGAACGCGGCAGGGAGGGGCAGACGTCCCGCCCCTCCCTGCCAACCCCGTCAACCTGCCGGGTGGGGATCAGAGCCAGCCGGGCACGACGAAGATCAACCAAGTGACGATCGGAATGATCACCACCATGCTGAAGCCCCAGCGCATGAGGCCCTTGTAGACGTAGTCGCGCTGGTCCTCCATGGAGTTGGCCACGGCGAGAGCACCACTGGTCGAGTAGGGGCTCGAGTCGACGATCGACGACGACAGCGCCAGGGCGGTGATCAGCCCGACCGCCCCGACGGCGTTGCTGCCGGTCAGGAACGGTACGGCGAGCGGGATGAGCGCGCCGAGGATGCCCGTCGTCGAGGCGAACGCGGACACCGCACCGCCGATGAAGCAGATGACGAGCGCGGCCAGCAGCGGCGCACCGATGCCGGCGACCTCCTCACCGAGCCACTTGATGGTGCCGATCTCCTGCATGACGCCGACGTACATCACGATGCCGCAGACCAGCAGGACCGTCGGCCAGGCGACGTGGTTCACGGCGTTTTTGGCCGACTCCGGCGAGAGCAGGGTGAGCAGCGCGGCCACGGTCACCGCGACCATGCCGACGTTCAGCTCGAAGTAGAGCGCCGCGATGGCGAGGCCCACGAGCCCGACCAGCGTCATGATGCGGTCCCGGTCCAGCCCGAGCGGCGCCGCCGTCTCGGCCGGCAGGGTGGTCGTGGTGGTGGCGCCACCCGACGGCCGGGTCGCCTGGGCGGGGACCGGCGAACCTGCCGACGCCTCGCTGACCGCGACGGCGCCGCCCGCCGGACGGGCACTCGTGGCACCCTCGTTGGCCAGGCTGATGCCCGAGTCCGACGCCGCCTCGTTGTCCGGTTCGGAGGCCGGCTCGGGGCGCCGGTCCCGGACCGAGCCGGTGCTGCCGGCCACGTCGGCCTCGTCGAAGGTGCCGACTCCGGTGTCGACGGCCCGACGGGTGAGCAGCTCGCGGCCGCCCCACATGAAGTAGGCGACGACGCTGATGGCGAGGTTGACGAAGAAGGAGGCCAGGAAGAGCAGGGTGGGGTTGCCCGGCAGCCCGGCCTTCTCGACCACGCCGTTGGTGATGCTGCCGAAGATGCTGATCGGCGAGAAGCCGCCGGCACTGGCCCCGTTGATGATCAACAGGCCCATCATGAGCGGGTTGATCTTGTATCGCTTCGCGAAGCCCATGCCGATCGGGGCGATGATGGCGACCGACGCGGGGACCACCGCTCCGATGGCGGTGAGGCAGGCCGTCACCAGGAACATGATCCACGGGATCATGCCCACCCGGCCGCCGACCAACCGTACTGCGGCCTGGACGAGCCAGTCGACGGTGCCGTTGGCCTTGGCGATGGCGAACAGGTACGTGACGCCGACGAGGATGACGAACAGGTCACCGGGGAAGCCGGCGAAGACGGCGTCGGTCTTGTCGCCGAGGTCTTCCCCCTTGAGGACGGAGATGCCGACGATGAAGGCGGCGACGATCGCGAGCGCGCCGAGGTTCACCGGTCGGACGGTGGCTATCAGGAAGATGAGGGCCAGGACGAGGATCGAGACGAGCTCTACTGAC
>NZ_QGGF01000388.1 GCF_003857015.1 Micromonospora globispora
GTCGACTCCCGCCGCCCGCGCCGGCCGTGGTGCTGCCCAGTCCGCTCGCCGCCACCGTGCATGACGCCGCCGGCGAGCCGGTCGTGGTCAGCGCGCGCCTGGCGGTGAGCGCTGCGCCGGCCCGGCTCACCGTGGGTACGGCGCCACCGGTCGAGATCGTCGGCTGGGCCGGCCCGTGGCCGGTGGACGAGCGCTGGTGGGCGCCCGCCGAGGCCCGGCGGCGGGCCCGGTTCCAGGTCTGCCTGGTCGACGGCGCCGCCCTGCTGCTGGCCGTCGAGGCCGGCCAGTGGCTGGTGGAGGCGATCTATGACTGAGCCGGTCGGCGTCCCGGCCCGGCTGCTCCACTTCGGGCGGGTGGGCCGAGCGTGGCTCGCCCCGCCGTGGCTGCATGCCGGCGGTTCCGCATCACCCCGCGGTCGCTCGCACTGCTGTCCGGCGTGCCGAGGGAACTTCTCCTGGAAAGCGATATACCTGTGAGTCATAAATATGCCTCCCAGGTATATCGCTCAGCGGCCTCCTCGTCGGTGGAGCCGGCCACCACCGGAGCGGCCGGATGAGCTTCCACAACCCGAAGATGGCCTGGTCCGAGCTGGAGCGGGTGCTCTCCGGCCGACCCGGTGACGGCCGGCGGGGCGGCGGCCGGTCCGGCGCGGGGTGCACGGGCGACGGGCGGTCGCGGGAGGAGCGGCACCTGCACGTCGTCGACCCGCTCGCGGTCGACGCCGACGGCGGCGACGCGCCCGCCTGGAGCCGCAAGCGACAGCAGTACCAGCCACCGGAGCTGCCCCACCCGGACGGCGCGGTGCCCTACGCCGAGCTGCACGCGCATTCCAACTTCAGCTTCCTCGACGGGGCCAGCCACCCGGAGGAGCTGGCCGAGGAGGCGGCCCGGCTGGGGCTCACCGCGCTCGCCGTCACCGACCACGACGGCTTCTACGGGGTGGTCCGCTTCGCCGAGGCGGCCCGCGCGCTGCACCTGCCGACGGTCTTCGGCGCGGAGCTCTCCCTCGGCCTGCCCGGCCCGCAGAACGGCGAGCCCGACCCGCTCGGCCGGCACCTGCTGGTGCTCGCCCACGGGCACGAGGGGTACGCCCGGCTGGCCGCCACCATCTCCCGGGCCCAGCTGCGCGGCGGGGAGAAGGGCCGCCCGGTCTACGGCGAGCTGGAGGAGGCCGCGGAGGAGCTGCGCGACCACGTGCTGGTGCTGACCGGCTGCCGCAAGGGGCACGTGCCGGCGGCGCTGCTCACCGAGGGCGTCGACGCGGCGGCCCGGGAGCTGGACCGGTTGACCGCGCTCTTCGGCGCCGAGACGGTGGCGGTCGAGCTGACCGACCACGGCCACCCGGTCGACGCCGACCGTAACGACGCCCTCGCCGAGCTGGCCGCCGCCGCCGGGCTGCCCACGGTGGCCACCAACAACGTGCACTACGCCACCCCCGGCCGGCGTCGGCTCGCCACCACGGTGGCCGCGGTCCGGGCCCGGCGCAGCCTGGACGAGATCGACGGCTGGCTGCCCGCCGCGGCCACCGCCCACCTGCGCAGCGGCGCCGAGATGGCGGCCCGGTTCGCCGCGTACCCGGGGGCGGTGGCCCGGGCCGCCGAGTTCGGCGCGGAACTCGCCTTCGACCTGCAACTGGTCGCGCCGAAGCTGCCGGCGTACCCGGTGCCGCCGGGGCACACGGAGATGAGCTGGCTGCGGCACCTGACGATGCAGGGGGCCCGGGAGCGGTACGGCCCGCCCGAGGCGCACCCCGAGGCGTACGCGCAGCTGGAACACGAGCTGCGGATGATCGACGACCTCGGCTTCCCCGGCTACTTCCTGGTGGTCTACGACATCGTCAGCTTCTGCCGGGAGCAGGACATCTACTGCCAGGGCCGGGGCTCGGCGGCGAACTCGGCGGTCTGCTACGCGCTGCGGATCACCAATGTGGACGCGGTCCGGCACCGGCTGCTCTTCGAGCGGTTCCTCGCCCCCGAGCGGGACGGCCCGCCCGACATTGACGTGGACATCGAGTCCGACCGCCGGGAGGAGGTGATCCAGCACGTCTACACCCGGTACGGCCGGGAGTACACCGCCCAGGTCGCCAACGTCATCTCGTACCGGCCCCGGTCGGCGGTGCGGGACGTGGCCAAGGCGTTCGGTTTCTCGCCCGGCCAGCAGGACGCCTGGAGCAAGCAGATCGACCGCTGGGGCTCGGTCGCCGCGGTGGACGTCGAGGACATCCCCGAGCAGGTCGTCGCGTACGCCAACGAGCTGCAGACGTTCCCCCGGCACCTGGGCATCCACTCCGGCGGCATGGTGATCTGCGACCGCCCGGTGATCGAGGTCTGCCCGGTGGAGTGGGGCCGGATGCCCGGGCGCAGCGTGCTCCAGTGGGACAAGGACGACTGCGCGGCGGTCGGCCTGGTCAAGTTCGACCTGCTCGGCCTCGGCATGCTCTCCGCGCTGCACTACGGCTACGACCTGATCGGGATGAGCCTCGACCTGGGCGACATGACCCTGGACGACCCCGAGGTCTACGACATGCTCTGCCGCGCCGACTCGGTCGGGGTGTTCCAGGTGGAGAGCCGCGCCCAGATGGCCACCCTGCCGAGGCTGAAGCCCCGCTGCTTCTACGACCTGGTGGTGGAGGTGGCGCTGATCCGGCCCGGCCCGATCCAGGGCGGCTCGGTGCACCCGTACATCCGGCGCAAGAACGGCCAGGAGCCGGTGACGTTCGCGCATCCGTTGATGCGCAACGCGCTGGAGAAGACCCTCGGCGTACCGCTGTTCCAGGAGCAGTTGATGCAGCTCGCGATCGACCTGGCCGGCTTCGACGCGGCCGGGGCCGACCAGCTGCGCCGGGCGATGGGAGCGAAGCGTTCAGTGGAGCGGATGGCGCAGATCGCCGACCGGCTCTACGCCGGGATGGCCGAGCGGGGCATCACCGGCGAGCTGGCCGACGACGTCTACCGCAAGCTCACCGCGTTCGCCAGCTACGGCTTCCCGGAGAGCCACGCGATGAGCTTCGCCTACCTGGTGTACGCCAGCTCCTGGCTCAAGCGCTACCACCCCGGCCCATTCCTGGCCGCGCTGCTCAACGCCCAGCCGATGGGCTTCTACTCGCCACAGACCCTGGTCGACGACGCCCGCCGGCACGGCGTGGAGGTACGCCGGCCGGACATCAACGCCAGCGGCGCCAAGGCGGTGCTGGAGTCGACGCACCAGACCCGGTGGGGGAGCGCGCCGGGGGAGCCGCCGCACGCCTGGGGGCTGGGCGGTCCGGCGGTCCGGCTCGGGCTGGGC
>NZ_QGGF01000377.1 GCF_003857015.1 Micromonospora globispora
GTCCCGCCCGACCATGCCGGCCCAGGCCCGCCGGCTTCGCGTTGCCGCCGGGCACCGCCGGTCGGGGCGGCGCCCCGTTGTGGTGGGTCCGGTTCCGGACCCGCCGGGCGGCCTCCGCGCGAGCCGTGAGGCCGCGCATCCCCTCCGCGGAGCTGCGCGGTGCCGGCTCCAGCCGCTCGTTGACCGCCGCCCGGGGCGCCGGCCCGGTCAGACCGGCCGGTCGTTCCGCGTAACCGAAGGTGGTCACCGCGCCTCCCCGTTCCACACGGGGGACAACCGCGTCGACCGGCGCGACGTCGCGGCGGCGGGACCGCGGACGCCCCGGCCGGACAGGGCCGTCCCGGGACGTGCCGACGGGCGGCAAATCCCCTTGAGGTGCTGGTCCAATGCGCTCACAGGCACGGGGGCCTCCTCGGGCTGAGGGGTGTCGACTCACAGCAAACGGGGTGAGCCGACCCGAGTGATGATAGGGCCAACGTCACCCGCGCGTGGCAAGTCCGTTACACAGGGCGGAAGTATTTCCCTCCGCGTCGCACGGATGGCGGACCGGTTGTCCGTCGTGAGCGGTTGACTTTGACACCGGAAGCTGGTCCGGAGTGGAAAGTCCTGGTCGGAGCGATTTCAATTTCGTCTTCGGCGTGTCGCGGCCCGCTTCCCGGGCCGCCCGACCGGCGTGTCGGGCGGCCGCTGATGGCTGGAAACGGGTCCCGTCCGGGGGACCGAGGCGGTCGTCGGGCTCCCGCGGTGCCGCAGGCGTGGCCGGGCGGCCGACGCTGTGCCAGACTCAGCCACCGTGCAGGACGCAGTCGACAGCTCCGCGCCGAACCTCGCCGACCGGCTCCGCCGGGCGGCCGTCGCCCACGGCGACCGTCCCGCGCTGCGCTGGCGGGACCACACGCTCACCTGGTCCGAACTGGACGCGGCGGTCACCGCCACCGCCCGCGCCCTGGCCGCCGCCGTTCCGAATGGACCGGCAGGAGACGGGCATCCGCCCCGGGTGGCCGTCTCGTTCGGCAACTCACCCGACTTCGTGGTCAGTCTCCTGGCCACGCTGCGTGCCGGGCTGGTCGCCGTACCGGTCAACCCGGGCTTCACCGCGCGGGAACTGCGGCACGTGCTCGCCGACTCCGGCGCCAGCGTGCTGATCTGCGCGGAGGAGGTCCGGGACCGGATCGGCGACCTCGCCGCCGAGCGGCCCGCGCTGACCGCCGTGCACACCGCGCCGCCGGTGGTCGAGGGAGACGGTCCGGTCTCGTTCCGGTCCCGCTCCGGTGCGGACGTGGCCGTACTGCTCTACACCTCGGGCACCGAGGGTCGGCCCAAGGGCGCCATGCTGCCGCACCGCGCGCTGGCCGCCAACCACGAGCAGGTCGGCCGGATCACGCCCCCGGTGGTCGGGCCGGACGACACCGTGCTGCTCGCCCTGCCGCTGTTCCACGCGTACGGGTTGAACTCTGGTCTGGGGGCGGTCGTCCACCATGGCGCGACCGGGGTGCTGGTCGACGAGCTCGGCCCGACGGGGGCGCTCGACGAGATCGCCAGGCACCGGGTCAGCGTGCTGGTCGGCGTACCGTCGATGTTCCTGACCTGGGCCGACGCGGACAGCGACGCGGTGGCCGCGGCGATGGCCTCGGTCCGGGTCGCGGTCTGCGGTGCCGCGCCGCTGCCACCGGCCACCGCGGCGCGCTTCACCGAGGTCACCGGGCATCCGGTCCACGTCGGGTACGGCCTCACCGAGACCGCCCCGGTGCTCACCTCCACCCTGGTCGGCGGGGAGCCGAAGCCCGGCTCGATCGGCCGGCCGCTGCCCGGGGTGGAGCTGCGTCTGGTCGGGCGGGACGGCGTCGACCTGTGGCGGGACGGCGCGCCGGTGCCGGACGACGACCCGGACGAGCTCGACCTCTCCGACGCCCCGCTGGCCACCGACCCGGGCGAGATCGTGGTCCGCGGGGACAATCTCTTCGTCGGCTACTGGCCGGACGGCCGGGGCGGCCCGGACGCCGAGGGCTGGTGGGCCACCGGCGACGTGGCGTACGCCGACGACGAGGGCGACCTCTTCCTGGTCGACCGGCTCGGCGAGCTGATCCTGGTGAACGGCTTCAACGTCTACCCGCACGAGGTGGAGCTGGTGCTCGCCGCCCATCCGGGGGTGGCCGAGTCGGCGGTCCTGGGTGTGCCGCACCCGCGGACCGGCGAGACTGTCCGGGCGTACGTGGTGCGGGCGCCGGGCGCCGAGGTGACCGCGGAGGAGCTGCTCGGCCACTGCGCTCGTAATCTGGCCCGGTTCAAGTGCCCGACCGCCGTCGAGTTCGTCGACACGCTGCCGTACTCGGCGATCGGGAAGGTACGCAAGACCGAGATCCGCACGGAGGTACCCGATGTCCACTGACGCCCGGCTCACCCTGATCACCCGGCCCGGCTGCCACCTCTGCGAGGACGCGAAGGCGGCGCTCGACCGGGTGGTGGCGGTCACCGGCGACCGGTGGCTCGAGAAGGACGTCACCGACGACATCGAGCTGGAGCGGGAGTACGGCGACCGGCTGCCGGTGGTGCTGCTGGACGGCAAGGAGCACGGCTACTGGCGGGTCGAGGAGGAGCGGCTGCTGCGGGACCTGACCACCCCGCAGCTCTGAGCGGGTCCGCCGGCGTGGCGGGGCTCGATTATGGTGCAGCGATGACCCCTGCGCGGCACCACCTGGTCTGGGACTGGAACGGCACCCTGCTCAACGACCTCGACCTGGTGGTCGAGGCCACCAACGCCGCCTTCGCCAGCGTCGGCGGGCCAGTGGTCACCGCCGACGAGCACCGGGTGCGGTTCCGCCGGCCGGTCGCCGAGTACTACGCCGAGATGCTGGGCCGGGCCGTCGACGACGAGGCGTTCGGGCGGCTCGATCGGATCTTCCACGACGCGTACCGGGCCCGGCTCACCACCTGCGAGCTGGCGGCCGACGCGACCGCCGCGATCGCGGCCTGGCCGGGCAGCCAGTCGCTGCTCTCCATGTGGTTCCACGACGAGCTGGTGCCGACCGTGCACACCTACGGCCTGACCGCGCACTTCGCCCGGGTGGACGGGCTGCGTGCCACGGTCGGCGGCGGACCGAAGGCCGAGTGGCTGGAGAAGCACCTCGCCGAGCTGGGCCTGGCCGGCAGCGACGTGGTGCTGATCGGCGACTCGATCGACGACGCCGACGCCGCCGAGTCGGTCGGCGCCCGCTGCGTCCTCTACACCGGCGGCTTCTCCGACCCGAGCCGCCTGCGGGCCTCCCGCCACCCGGTCGCCGACACCCTCACCGAGGCCGTCGCCCTGGCCGCCACCCTCCCCTGACCCGGGAGAGCCCCGGTCAGGCGCGGAGGTGGGTGAGGACGGCCAGCACCCGGCGGTGCTGGTCGGAGTCGGGCGGCAGGTTCAGCTTGGTGAAGATGTTCCGGACGTGCTTCTCCACCGCGCCGTCGGAGACCACCAGGGCCCGGGCGATGGCGGTGTTGGACCGGCCCTCGGCCATCAGCGCCAGCACCTCCCGCTCGCGCGGGGTCAGCTCGGCCAGCGGGTCGTCGCGGCGGCGCCGGACCAGCAGCTGACCGACCACCTCCGGGTCCAGCACGGTGCCGCCGGCGGCCACCCGGGCCAGCGCGTCCAGGAACTCGTCGATCGCGACCACCCGGTCCTTGAGCAGGTAGCCGATCCCGCCGCCGCCGGCCCCGCCGGTGGTCGCCAGCAGGTCGTCGGCGTACGACACCTCGACGTACTGGGAGAGCACCAGCACCGGCGTACGGGGCACCAGCCGGCGGGCCTCCACCGCCGCCCGGAGTCCCTCGTCGGTGTGCGTGGGCGGCATCCGGACGTCCACCACGGAGACGTCCGGCCGGTGGGTCACCACCGCCTCGACCAGCGCGTCCCCGTCCCCGACGGCGGCCACCACCTGGTGCCCGGACTCGGTCAGCAGCCGGACCAGCCCCTCCCGGAGCAGCACGGCGTCGTCGGCGATCACCACCCGCATGGCTCCGGTGTCTACCACGTAGGCCCCGCCCGGTCCGGCCGCCCGCCACGCCTCCCGAGGGGCGTCGCCATGGTCACCGGGGGAGTTCCGCGCGGATCTCGGTGGGGCCGCCGGCCGGACTGCGCACGTCCAGCGTGCCGCCGGTGGCCCGGACCCGGTCGGCGATCCCGGCCAGGCCGTGTCCCTTTGCCAGGTGCGCGCCGCCCAGCCCGTCGTCGCGTACGAGGATCTCCAGCCGGCCGACCCGGCGGGCCACCTCGACCCGGCTGGAGGCGGCGCGGCTGTGCTTGGCGACGTTGGTCAGCGCCTCGGCCACCACGAAGTACGCGGTGTTCTCCACCGCCGGGTCCAGCCGGCCGGCCGGCGTACCGAGTGCGGGGTCGATGACCAGCTCGGTCGGCACCAGGGCGCGGGCGGCGAGGGCGGCCAGGGCGCTCGGCAGGCCGCGGTCCACCAGGATCGGCGGGGCGATGCCCCGGGACAAAGCGCGCAGCTCGTCCAGGGTCTCCCGGGTCTGGGCGACCGCCTCGTCGAGGGTCCGCCGGGCCGCGTCCGGGTCGGCGGCGAGCTGCTGCCGGGCCCGGCTCAGGTCCATGGCCAGCCGGACGAGGCGCTGCTGGGGGCCGTCGTGGATGTCGCGTTCCAGTCGGCGCAGGGCGGACGCCTCGGCCGAGACGGCGGCCCGCTTCTGCTCTTCCAGCGTGGTGATCCGGTTGCGCATCTCGGCCACCCCGGTCAGCAGGGAGCGGGCGAAGCCGGCCTGGAGCAGGGCGCAGCCGCGCATCATGATCGGCAGGGTCATCAGGCAGAACAGCCCGAGGGTGGTGTTCAGCACGATCCGTGGGGTGGCCCCGTCGCCCATCCCGAGGAGCTGGCTCAGATCCTGGTCGTCGGGGCCGCGCGGGATCGCCCAGTCGTACGCCCAGTAGAGCGAACCGGCGACCGCGACCGCCCACCAGACCACCGTCACCACGAACGTGACCAGCGCCACGACCAGCTTGACCAGCCCGTGCGCCAGGTCGAGCCAGGACTGCGCGTCCCGCATCGGTACGAAGATCCGCCGCCAGAGCCCGGCACCGGGCTCGGGCGTCCGGTACTCGGGGCGTACCCGGGGCTGGCGGAGCACGGCGGGCAGCCGCAGCCGCTCGATATCGGCCAGTCCACGGGCGGCGTAGAGGGTGCCGGCGAGGACGGGCAGGCCGAGCGTGGTCACCGCCAGCCCGGCGCTGAGCGCGATCCCTGCCACCAGCACCACGAAACTGGCCAGCGCCAGCGGCAGGCCGAGCAGCACGTAGCCGGAGTCGTGCAGGAGTTGCCGAGTGAGGCTGCGGGCCGGTGCGGGTGCCGGCACGGTCGCCAGGGGTAGCGCGGTCATGCCCTGAGGCTAGGGGCGACGACCGGCCCGGCCCATCCCGTCCACCGGTCCCTCCGGGGTGGGGTTCTCCCTACCGGAGCCGCTCGGTGGGAGTGAGACGCGCCTCGCAGATCGGTGACACAGCGCGACCGGGCGCGTGCGATTGGTCAGAGAAGTCGGGATTGAGCAATAATCGCCGAGCGGCGTCGCGGGGGCGCGCTCGATCGATCTTGCGGAATGGAGGGGCAGGTGGAGGCGCGTCGCAACAGAGCAAGATCGCGATTTGTGCAGGTCTTCACAAGCGCCTACTCTCTAATTCCGACGCGCCCTGCTAGCACAGCCGGCAACATCGGTCGCCAGCGGGAGTCCCGAAACGACCGGCCGCCGACGCTGGTCGAGGATCGCACCGCACGGAGTCTCATGAGTCAGCACCGTCACCCAGGCGCGCCCGGCCGCACCGGTGCCGTACCGGCGCCCCCGGACCTGCCCGAGGCGACCGTCGCGCGGCTCCCCGAATACCTCCGTGCCCTGCATCAGCTCGCCGACGCCGGCCACGAGACGGTCTCCAGCGAGGGGCTGGCGAACGCCGCCGGAGTGAACTCGGCGAAGCTCCGCAAGGACCTCTCCCACCTCGGCTCGTACGGGACGCGCGGGGTCGGGTACGACGTCGGGCTGCTGATCGACCAGATCGAGTTCGTGCTCGGGCTCACCCAGCGACGGGCCGTCGCCCTCGTCGGAGTGGGTAATCTCGGTCACGCCCTGGCCGGCTACGACGGCTTCGCCAGCCGCGGCTTCCGGATCGCCGCGCTCCTCGACGCCGACCCCTCCCGGATCGGTGAGGAGATCAACGGCCTGGTCGTCCGGCATGTCGACGAGCTGCCCCGGGTCGCCGCCGAGGAGTCGATCTCGATCGGCGTGATCGCCACCCCGGCGCCGGCCGCCCAGGCGGTCGCCGATCAGCTCGTCGCCGTCGGCGTGACCAGCATTCTCAACTTCGCGCCGTGCGTACTCTCGGTTCCGGAAGGGGTCGACGTGCGCAAGGTCGACCTCGCGATCGAGCTGCAGATCCTGTCCTTCCACGAGCACCGCAAGGCATCGCTGACCGCGCTCCCCGCCACCGGGGGGACCCTCACGCCCCTGCCCGGCGGGCTCGCGGCCACCGACACCCAGGAGGCGATCGGCACGTGAACCTGCTCGTCGTCGGCGCGTCCTACCGGACCGCTCCGGTCGCCACGCTGGAACAGTTGGCGGTCGCCCCTGCCGACCTCACCCGCACCCTGGACCGGCTCGTCGCCCAGCCGTACGTCGCCGAGGCCGTGCTGGTCTCCACCTGCAACCGGGTGGAGGTCTACGCGGCCGTCTCCGGCTTCCACGGCGGCCTCGGCGACATCTGCGCCGTGCTGGCCGAGCAGGCCGGCGCCCCGCCGGCGGCCCTGGCCAACCACCTCTACGTGCACTACGACGCCGCCGCCGTGGACCACGTCTTCCGGGTGGCCGCCGGGCTGGACTCGATGGTGGTCGGCGAGGCGCAGATCCTCGGCCAGCTCCGGGACGCGTACCACTGGGCCAGCGGCGCCGACGCCGCCGGCCGGCTGCTGCACGAGCTGATGCAGCAGGCGCTCCGGGTGGGCAAGCGCGCGCACGCCGAGACCGGCATCGACCGGGCCGGTCAGAGCGTGGTGACCGCCGCGCTCGACCTGGCGGCCGACCTCGTCGACGGCGACCTGTCCGGTCGGCCGGCCATGGTGGTCGGGGCCGGTGCGATGGGCTCGCTCGGCGTGGCGACGCTGTCCCGGCTGGGTGCCGGGCCGCTCACCGTGACCAACCGCGGCGCCGACCGGGCGGTACGCCTCGCCGAGTCGTACGGCGCGAACGCCGTGCCGATGGCCGAACTGGTCGACGCCCTCGCCACAGTGGACATCGTAGTGGCCGCCACCGCGGCCACCGAACCGGTCCTCACCACCGAGGTGGTGACCCGGGCGCTCGCCCACCGGGACGCCGACCGCAGCCCCCTGGTCCTGCTCGACCTGGCCGTGCCGCGGGACGTCGAGGAAGGCGTGGCCGAGCTGCCCGGCGTCGAGGTGATCGACATCGACCGGATGGCCACCATCCTCGCCGACGGCCCGGCCGCCGCCGACGCTGCCGAGGTGACCCGGATCGTCACCGCCGAGGTGGACGCGTTCCTGAGCTGGCTGCGCGGCGCCGACGTGGCGCCGACCGTGGCCGCCCTGCGCGGCCGGGCCGACGATGTGGTCACCGCCGAGCTGCGGCGGCTCGCCCAGCGCCGCCCGGACTTCAGCGAGGACCAGCGCGCCGAGGTCGCCCGGACGGTGCACCGGGTAGTGCAGCGGCTGCTGCACCAACCCACCGTGCGGGTCCGCCAGCTCGCCGCCGAGCCCGGCGGTGATCAGTACGCGGCCCTGCTGCGCGAGCTGTTCGACCTGGAGGTGCCGCAGACCTCCCCGGTCGGCACCGTCCCCGACGTGGTGGAGACCGAGGCCGCCGGTCGGCCGTCGTTCGACGCCGCCGACGTACCGCCCACCGGAGGTGAGCGATGACCGCGCCCCTGCGCCTCGGCACCCGGGGCAGTGCCCTGGCGATGGCCCAGTCCGGGCAGATCGCCGAGGCCCTGACCGCGGCCACCGGCCGGGAGGTCGAGCTGGTCGAGGTGGTGACCGCCGGCGACCGTTCCTCCGCTCCGGTGCACCGGCTCGGGGTCGGCGTGTTCGTCTCCGCGCTGCGGGACGCGCTGGTCGCCCGCCAGATCGACTTCGCTGTGCACTCCTACAAGGATCTGCCCACGGCGGACGCCCCCGGGCTGCACATCGCGGCGGTGCCGGCCCGCCAGGACCCGCGGGACGCACTGGTGGCCACGAACGGCCGTACCCTCGCCGAGCTGGCGCCCGGCGCCAAGGTGGGCACCGGAGCGCTGCGCCGCATCGCCCAGCTGCACGCGCTCGGGATGCAGCTGGAGGTCACCCCGATCCGTGGCAACGTGGACACCCGCCTCGGGCGGGTGCTCGGCCCGGACGCCGACCTCGACGCGGTGGTCCTGGCCCGGGCCGGGCTGGCCCGGCTCGGTCGGGCCGACGTGATCACCGAGACGCTCGACCCGATGCTGATGCTGCCCGCACCCGCCCAGGGTGCGCTGGCGGTGGAGTGCCGGATCGACGACCCGGACCTGGTCGAGCTGCTCGCGGTGCTCGACCACGCACCGTCCCGGGCCGCGGTCACCGCGGAACGGGCACTGCTGGCCACCCTGGAGGCCGGGTGCACCGCACCCGTCGCCGCCTACGGCGAACTCGCCGAGGGTGACGCCGGCGACGAGATCTACCTGCGCGGGGCGGTGATCAGCCCGGACGGTACCCGTGACCTCCGGCTGTCCCGCACCGGAACGCCCGCCGACGCGGCGGAGATCGGCAAGGCTCTCGCCGCCGAACTCCTCGAACTCGGCGCCGACTCGATCCTCGGCCAAGAAGGACACGCCGGCCCGGGGACCCAGCAATTTGGGAGCACAGAATGACCCGCACCCGTAAGCCCGTAGGCCGCATCGCGTTCGTCGGGGCCGGTCCCGGCGACCCGGGCCTGCTGACCCGCCGGGCGCACGACGCCCTGGTCGACGCCGACCAGGTGGTGTACGACCGGGGAGTCCCCGAGTCGCTGCTCGACGCCGTCCGTGCCCAGGCCAAGTCCGACGCCCAGTTCAGCCCCGCCGAGGGCGTACCGGGGGACGTGGCGAAGGTGCTGATCTCCGCGGCCCGCTCCGGGCTGAACGCGGTGCACCTGGTCGCCGGTGACCCGTTCGGCCACGACTCGGTGGTCAAGGAGGTGCAGGCGGTGGCGCGTACCGCCGCGCACTTCGAGGTGGTCCCGGGCGTCGGCCAGGCCGAGGGGGTGGCCACGTACGCCGGTGTGCCGCTGCCGGGGGTCCGGACCGCCGCCGACGTCGAGGACGTCACCACGCTGGACTTCGACGCGCTGGCCGCCGCCGTCGCCCGGGGCTCGCTGGCCCTGGCCGTGGACGCCGGTGACCTGGCCGCGATCCGGGACGGCCTGCTGGCCGCCGGGGTGGACGGCGCCACCGCGGTGGGCGTGACCGGCGACGGCACCGGCGACACGCAGTACACCACCACGTCGACCGTCGACTCCTTCGTCGCGGCGGCGCTCGGCTTCACCGGGCGGGTGGTGCTGACCGTCGGTGACGGGGTCACCCAGCGGGACAAGCTGAGCTGGTGGGAGAACCGGCCGCTGTACGGCTGGAAGGTGCTTGTTCCCCGGACCAAGGAGCAGGCCGGCGCGATGAGCGCCCGGCTGCGGGCGTACGGGGCCATCCCGTGCGAGGTGCCGACCATCGCGGTCGAGCCGCCGCGTACCCCCGCCCAGATGGAGCGGGCGGTCAAGGGCCTGGTCGACGGCCGGTACGCCTGGGTGATCTTCACCTCGGTGAACGCGGTCCGGGCGGTCTGGGAGAAGTTCGCCGAGCACGGCCTGGACGCCCGCCACTTCGGCGGCGTCAAGATCGCCTGCATCGGCGAGGCGACCGCCGACGCGGTCCGTGCGTTCGGCATCCAGCCGGAGCTGGTCCCGTCGGGCGAGCAGTCCTCCGAGGGCCTGCTGGCCGAGTTCTCGCCGCACGACGAGATCCTCGACCCGGTAGGCCGGGTGCTGCTGCCGCGCGCCGACATCGCCACCGAGACCCTCGCCGCCGGGCTGACCGAGCGCGGCTGGGAGGTCGACGACGTGACCGCGTACCGGACGGTCCGGGCCGCCCCGCCGCCCGCCGAGATCCGGGACGCGATCAAGTCTGGCGGATTCGACGCGGTGCTCTTCACGTCGTCGTCGACAGTGCGCAATCTCGTCGGTATCGCCGGGAAGCCGCACGCGCGTACCGTTGTTGCCGTGATCGGGCCCAAGACGGCGGAGACCGCGACGGAGTTCGGCCTGCGGGTCGACGTCCAGCCTGCGCACGCCTCGGTGCCCGACCTGGTGGAGGCGCTCGCCGCCTACGCCGTCGAGCTGCGGGAGAAGCTCGCCGCCATGCCGGCCAAGCAGCGCCGTGGCTCGAAGGTGCAGGGGCCGACCGCGCTGAGGTTCCGGTAGTCGCCTAGGAGGCTCGTCATGCCCTATCCCGAGATCCGGCCCCGCCGGCTGCGTCGCAACGCCGCCGTGCGAAGGCTGGTCTCCGAGACCCGCCTCGACCCGGCCGAGCTGGTCGTGCCGATGTTCGTCAAGGAGGGGCTGACCGAGCCACGGCAGATCGCGTCGCTCCCGGGGGTGCTCCAGCACTCCCGGGACTCGCTGCGCAAGGCCGCCGTCGAGGCGGTCCAGGCCGGCGTCGGCGGGATCATGCTCTTCGGCGTACCGGCCGAGCGGGACGCGTGCGGCACCGGCGGCATCGACCCGAACGGCATCCTCAACCTCGCCATCCACGACGTGGTGAGCGAGGTCGGCGACGCCACCGTGGTGATGAGCGACCTCTGCCTGGACGAGTTCACCTCGCACGGGCACTGCGGCCTGCTCACCCCGGACGGCGGCGTGGACAACGACGCCACCCTGGAGGCGTACGCCCAGATGGCGGTGGCCCAGGCCGCCGCCGGGGTTCACATGGTCGGGCCGTCCGGGATGATGGACGGCCAGGTCGGCGTGGTCCGCCGGGCCCTGGACGCCGCCGGCCACCAGGACGTCGCCGTGCTGGCCTACGCGGTGAAGTACGCCTCGGCCTTCTACGGCCCGTTCCGCGACGCCGTGGAGTCGGCGCTGGACGGCGACCGGCGCACCTACCAGCAGGATCCGGCCAACCTGCGGGAGTCCCTGCGCGAGGTCGAGCTGGACGTCGCCGAGGGCGCCGACATGGTGATGGTGAAGCCGGCGCTGCCGTATCTCGACGTGGTGTCGGCGGTCCGGGCCGCGGTGGATGTCCCGGTCGCCGCCTACCAGGTCTCCGGCGAGTACGCGATGGTCGAGGCGGCCGCCGCGAACGGCTGGATCGACCGGCAGCGGGTGATGCTGGAGACGCTCACCTCGATCCGTCGCGCCGGCGCGCAGATCATCCTCACCTACTGGGCCGTCGAGGCCGCCCAGCTCCTCCGCGAGCGCTACTGAGCGGGTGACGGGCACCACCGGGGCCATGTCGGCCGCGGTCCGTCCCGCCCTGCCCGGCGTCGGGTAGGTCCGCCCGGGTCGGCCACGGTACGTCGCGCGCTGCCCTGGCCTACGTGGGCCAGCCCAGGCCGCCGCGGCGCTGGCCGGCGTACCGGCAGGGTGCGTCGCGCGCTGCCTTGACTAACGTCTACCAGCCCGAGGCCACGGTGCGTCGCGCGCGGCCCTCACCTACGTGGGTCAGCCCCTTTGCTCTGCTGCAGCCCACGCAACACCGAAGCGCTCCCAGTGTTGCCGTCGCTGCAGCAGAGCAAAGGGAGTCAACGAGGTCCTGCCGGTCGGGCCGCGGCACACGGTGTGACGAGGCGGGACCTCCCGAAGACCAGCGACCCGGCAACCGTTGTCCACAGCTCTGTCCACAGGGGTTTCGGGTGGTGAGCAACAACGGGCAGGGTTCGGGCACGGCCTCCGCACTCGACCCACCGCCGGCCGGTCCGACCATCGGCCCCTTCCCGATCGCCGGGCTGGTCCGGCAGGCCCGCCGGATCGCCGGGCTCGGCCAGCGGCAGATGGCCCGCTTCGCCGGGGTGGCGGCGTCTACCGTGGGCCGGGTTGAGACCGGCGAGATGACGCCCAGCCTGCAGGTCCTCGAGCGGCTCCTGGGCGCCGCGGGCCTCTACCTCGCCGTGGTCGACCAGGACGGCCGGGTGATCCAGCCGATGGCGGACTGGGACGACACCCGGGACGGCGCGGGGCGCCGCTACCCGTCACACCTGAAACTGATCCTCGATCCACAGCCCGGCGAGTGGTGGGCCGACATCTACGGCCTGGCCCGGCCGCCCGAGACCTTCCATCGCTGCCCGGTGGACCGGGAAGAGCGCCGACGGCGCAGCCAGTGGGAGGTCCGGGTGGCGAAGTACCGTGGCGTGCCGCCACCGAAGGACCCGCGAATCTGGGACTGAAACGGCCCGCCGTCCAGCCGGTCGGCTGGACGGCGGGCCGCCTCGCGGGAAAACCGTCAGTCGTCGTTGAGGATGGTGCCCACCGCGACCGGGTCCGCCAGGCGCAGCCCCGGCACGCCGGTCACGAGCAGCTTCACCTGCTCGTCCGCCTCGACCTTCTGGTCACCGCGTACGGTCACCGGGAAGGCGATCGACGTCTGGCCCGCCGCCAGCGTCTGGCAGCCGACGTACGAGTCGTAGTCGGCCCCGGCCTGGGCGGTGGTGCCGTACGTGGCGGCGCAGATCGTCGCCGGCTCGGAGAGCGGCCGGGACAGCTTCACCGTGAACGCCAGCGTCCGGTCGCCCTTGTCGCCCTCGGCCACCGACGCGTCGGCCACCGTCAGCGAGGCCCGGGAGCGGAACCGCGCCACCTGCGGGTCGTGGTCACTCGCGCCGCGGTCGCCGATGCCCTCGGCGTCCGGCGCGTAGTCCGCGTTGATGTGGGCCGAGCGGATCTGGACCAGGTCGCCGTGGAGCTTGCCGTTGACGAAGAGGTTGTCCAGCGTCTGCGCCTGCCCGCTGAAGGTGTACGAGTACGCCGCCGCCGGCACGTCCGCGGCCAGGTCGTCCCAGAGGTTGTGCATCCCGGCCTGGTACAGCGGGCCGAGCTGGTCCGACGGGGTCGGGTTCGCCGCGGTGGCGATCGGGTCGTCCGGACGCGGGAAGACGTTCAGGTCACCGCCGTAGATCACCCGGGCGTTCGGGTCGCTCGCCTCGATGGCCTGGACCAGCGCCGCGCCGTACGCGGCCTGCTCCCGGCGCTGCCCCACCCGGCTGTCCGGGCCGGACGAGAAGTGGTTGCTCAGCGCCCAGAGCGTGTAGTGCTCGGCCGAGCCGGGCGCCGCCGCCACAATGAACTTGCCGACCTGCGGCGCCCGGGTGTAGACGTTCGCGCCGTCCACACCGGTGGAACGGTCCACGTCGGACGGCAGCACCGCGTTGAGCGTCTTCGGGTTCTGCACGTCGGCGTTGGACGGCAGCCCCGCCGAGCGGTACTCCACCGTGGGGGCGGAGCCCAGCAGCGGGTCGGTCGCCGACGCCTCGGCCAGCGTCAGCCGGTCGGTGCGGTACAGGAACGCCGAGGTGATCCCCCGGGCGTCCGCGCCCGTGCGGTCGTACGCGGCCGCGTAGGCGGGGCCGCCGTTGGCCGCAATCGCCAGCGCCAGCTCCTGGATGGTGTCCGGCGCGCCGTCGGCGTTGTTGGTGTCGCCGCAGACCAGCTTGCCGTCGGTGACCGTGCAGATGTCCTGGTCCTCGGCCTCCTGGACCATCACCAGATCCGGGCTGTGCAGCGCGTTGACGATCTGCCGGGCCTCCACGCCCAGCCGGGCGGTGTACTCGGCCTCGTCAGCCGGCACGTAGTCGAACGGCGGGGAGACACCGGCGCAGCCCGTGTTACCGGCGAAGTCACAGCCGTCGAACGGGTCGTCCCGGTAGTCGTACAGGTTCTCCAGGTTGTAGGTGGCCACCGCGACCTCCTGGTCGCGGTCCGCCGGCTGCGGCGGGTTGTTCGCCGCCGGGTCGGCGCCACCGGTCAGGGTCAGCTGCTCCGCCTGGACCGTGTACTTGCTGAACGCGTACGAGATGGCGCCGTAGGCGTCCTCGGTCAGCGTGTCGAACGTCCGGGCCGGGGGCAGCAGCGCGGTCGAGTCGCCCTCGGTGGCCTTCACACCGCCGGCGCCGATCAGGATCCGCTGCGGGTTCCCGTTGTCGAAGAGCTGGCCCGGCACGTCGTCCAGCGGGTGCGCGTCCCGGAACGTCCGGCGGGCGTACGGGTCGGTCCGCTGCATCAGCGGGTCCTCGCGGTCCAGCACGTAGATCTCCGAGTCGGCGGTGGAGGCGTAGACGTGCCGGGGAGCGGTGACGCCGCTGCCGGCGCGGACCCGCAGCCGGGCACCCTCGTGCCGCTCCCAGAACCGGTCGGCGTCGGCCGCGTCGGCCGGCGGCCGCGCGTCGTCCACCTGCACCGCCGTGTCCACGTTCAGCCCGGAGTCCAGCTTGCGCACCAACGAGACGCTGGAGAGCTGCGTCTGGTTGAAGTACTCCGACACCCGGCCCCGCAGCACCACCTCGTCGCCGACGGTGGGCGCATAGCCGCCGATCAGCGTGGTGAACGAGCCCATGAAGACGAAGATGCCGTCCGAGCTGAGCGGGTCGCCGTCCTCAGTGCCCTTACGGCTCTGGAGGTAGAAGCCGTACTGGGCAGCGCCGGCCGAGGTCCGGGTCAGCGACTTCTGGGCGATCACGCCGCGGACGTCGTACAGGGTGGAGCTGGTGCCGTTGCCGCTGGCCGGGGCGAGCGGCGAGCGGTCGGTGGCGCCGCTCTCGTCGTCACCGGTGCGGCCCTGCACCTCGCCGACGGTCAGCACAGCGGTCGCCTGCACGGTGAGGGTGCAGGTCGCGGTGCCGCCGTCCGCGTCGGTGGCGGTCAGGGTGACCGAGTACGCGCCGGCCGGCAGGCCGGTGGCGGTCACCGTGGCAGTGGCGGTGCCACCGACCCCGGTGGCCGGGGTGAACGCGGTACGGCTGATCGAGCCGGACGCCGGGGCCGGGGTCACCGAGCTGACGGCCAGGTCGGTGATGGTGTCGTCCGCGTCGGTGGCGGTGACCTCGCGGGTCGCGGTGCCGCCCGCCTCGACGGCCAGCGTGCCGCCGCAGGTCAGGGTGGCCGGCTGGTCGACCGGGCCGCCGTCGCCGCCGTCGACGGTGTGCGCGCCGAGCCCGTCGAAGGTGTCGGTCGCGAAGCCGGCCCACTGGACGGCCGGGTCGAAGGCGTCGGACGGGTCGGTGTCCCCGGCGGTGACCGACGGCAGCCGGCGCAGCGTGTTGTCGGCGGTGCTCGTCGCGCCGGCACCCCACTCGGTGCCCGGGTCGACACCGACCTGGCCGATCGAGTCGAGCACGGTGCTGCCCTTGCGCAGCACGATCGCGTCGTCGCCGTTGTACAGGCTGGCGCCGGTGGTCTGGTCGGCCTGGGCGAGGATCGCCGGCGCGGCCGAGGCCGAGGCGAAGACGAAGGTGTCACCGGCGGCGACGGTGCCGCTCAGGGCGATCGTCGTGGCCGTGGTGCTGCCGTTGAAGTACAGCTGCAGCTGGTAGCCGCCGGCGGTCAGGTCGACCGGGGCGCCGGTGCCGTTGTAGAGCTCGATCGCCTTGTTGTTGGACGAGCCCTCGACGTACTCGGAGATGAACAGGTCGGTGGGCGCGGCGCTCGCCGCGGTGGGTGCGACGCCGATGGCCGTGGCAGACACGGCGGCGGCGGTCGCAAGCGCGGCGAAGGTGCGGCGCGGGCGCATGAAGCCTCCACGATGGGTGGACAGGAACTAACGCACGTTAAGGGTCGTTGATGTTTGTCGTCCATCCCCCCGGCAGTCCGTGTGGTGAACTTCCGGTCAGTGGGTGGTGTCCAGTCGATGCACCAGCTCGGCGACGTCCGCGCCGTATTCGCACCACTCCCGGTCGGGGCGGTAGCCCAGCTCCGCGTTGACCTTGAGCATCGCCTCGTTGGCCTGGGCGTTCCAGGTCTGCACCTCGCTCAGGGCCGGCTCCGCGGCGCGCAGCTCCAGCAGCATCCGCGCCTTGATCGCTCGATCGATGCCGTAACCCCGGTGGTCCTGCACCACGATGGTGTCGTACTGGTCGGCGCGGGTCGGGTGCTGGGCCGGCACCACCACCTCGGTCAGCCCGGCCACCTCCCCGGTCTGCTCGTGCAGGGCGAGCACGATGTACGGCTTCATGCCGCGCCGGTGCAGCGTGTCCAGGCTGTCCCGCAGCCGCTGCGGGTCGTACGAGCTGGGGCGCAGCTCGCTGTCGTCGACGTCGCGCACCTCCGCCTTGGTTCGCGCGTACGTGTCGATCAGGTCGTCCGGCGGGCCACCCGGGCAGAACTCCAGGTGGTATCCCGCGCCGATGCCGGTGGCCATCTCGGCCAGCGCCGGCCAGTCCACCGTGTTCAGGTCGAGCACGCTGCGGGTCTCCACGTACTCCCGGCTGAAGCCGAGCGACTCGTAGAAGGCGACGGCCGGGGTGTCACCGACCACCTCCACGCCGATCGACTGGAAGCCCTCGTCCCGGAGTCGGCGGGCGGCCAGCTTGACCAGGGTGCGGCCGAGCCCGGTGCGCCGGACGGCCGGGTGCACCAGCACCTCCAGCACGCCGATGTCGCCGAGCAGCAGCACGTGGACGTGCCCCAGGATCTGGCCCGGGGTGCCGTTCGCGGCCGGCTCCGCCTGGGCCACCCAGGAGATCCGCCGCTCGCCGGGCATCACCTCGGAGAGGTACTCCCGCAGTGAACTCTCCCGCCAGGGCGGATCCTGCGGGAGGTCGGCCGCCAGGACCGCGTTCAGCGTGTCCAGGAGCGACGCGATCTCGGCGGACGACGCGGTCCGGGGATCCCACTCGCGCACCATCACCCGTCTAGCTTGCCGTCAACGGCTGTCCGGGGGAAGGGCTGAGGTTCTCCAAATGTACGCGGGCCGTCACTTCACGTACGGCTGAGCCGTCCGTACTCGTCCGCCTTGTCGAAGACGGCCTG
Source organism: Micromonospora globispora (assembly GCF_003857015.1). Lineage (GTDB taxonomy): Bacteria > Actinomycetota > Actinomycetes > Mycobacteriales > Micromonosporaceae > Micromonospora > Micromonospora globispora. Next base: position 16,987 of record NZ_QGGF01000377.1, read on the forward strand.
CGCGTACCGACGTACGTCGTTGTAGGAGAGGATGGCTCCCCACCAGTCGCCCGGGATGGTCATGTTCCGGCCGCCCTCGCAGAGGTAGTTGCCGGCGGCGAGGGCGGCGTCGTCGATGTCGTGCGGGTCCTTCCGGCCGTCGTTGTCCGCGTCCGCGCCGACGGCCTGCCAGGTGCTCGGGATGAACTGCATCGGCCCGATCGCCCGGTCGTAGACGGTGTCCCGGTCGAGCTGCCCCCGGTCGGTGTCGAGGATTCGGGACCGGCCATCCTGCCCGTCGAGCGGGTCGCCGATGATCTCCGGCTCGGCCCGGCCGGTCGACTTGAGGGTGGCGCCGTTGGCCGACCCGTGCCGGGACTCGACGTACCCGATGGCGGCCAGCGTGGTCCAGCTGAGCTGGCAGCCCCGGTGCGTCTCGGCCACCACCAGCTCGGCATAGCCGTACGCCTGCATGGCCACCGCCGGGATGCCGGTGACGCCGCTGGCCCGCTGGGCCCACGCGGCGAGGGCGTCCGCCGGGCGCACCCACATGGTGTGGTCGGCCTCGCCGGAGACGTCCCGGGTCCGCTGCCCCTCGGGCAGCAGGGCCACGAAGAAGTACGTGTCGAAGCGGCGCGGCTCGAACTCCGGGGTGATCCAGCGGCTCCACGGCAGCAGCAGATCGGAGCGGAGAGTGAGCCGCCGCCCGGCGAGCAGGTCCACGAAGCCCGTCCGGTGCGCCTCCAGGTCCTGCCGGGCGGCCTCCCAGTCGTCGCCGCTGACGTCGCCGACCACGGTCGACGGGTCCGGCCCGGCCAGCAGCACCCCGGCCTCCTCGAACACCTCCCGCGCGGCGGCGCAGACCACCGCCTGCGCGGCCTCCGGCGCCAGCCCGAGCCGCCCCGCCCACTCGACCGGCTCCGGGCCGGCCCAGTCCAGGTGCGCCTGCGAGTCGGAGGGGTCCACCTGGCCGCCGGGGAAGGCGTACATGCCGCCGAACGCCATCGCGGCGACCCGGCGGATGACGTACACCTCGAAGTCGGGGCCGGCGGGGCGGAGCAGCAGCACGGTGGCCGCGACCCGGGGCGCCGCCGGGGTGCCGCCCTCGGCGCGGAACCGGCGGGCATGCTCCACCAGGGCGGGGGGTGCGGTGAAGCCGTCGATCGTCATGCCGCGAGCCTAGTTCCCGACGGGTGGATCATCCTGCCGGCGGTCGGCCGGGGCGGGATAGCGTGCCGGCATGACGCGTTGGGGAATCCTGGCCACCGGGCACATCGCCGGCCGCTTCGCCGAGGACCTGCGGCTGCTGCCGGACGCCGACCTGGTGGCGGTCGGCTCACGCACGGCGGAGAGCGCCGAGTTGTTCGCCGCCCGGCACGGCATCCCCCGGGCGTACGCCTCCTGGCCGGAGCTGGCCGCGGACCCGGACCTGGACGTGATCTACGTGGCCACCCCGCACGCGGCCCACCACGAGGCCGCCATGACCTGCCTGGCCGCCGGCCGGGCCGTGCTGCTGGAGAAGCCGTTCACGCTCGACCTGGCCACCAGCACCGAGCTGATCGAGATCGCCCGGGCCCGCGGGATCTTCCTGATGGAGGCCATGTGGATGCGGACAAATCCGCTCATCCTGCGGGTGCTTGAACTGGTCGAAGACGGGGCGATCGGCGAGCTGACCAGCGTCCGGGCAGACTTCGGGGCGGCCGGGCCGTTCCCGCCGGAGCACCGGATGCGGGCCCGCACGCTGGGCGGCGGCGCCCTGCTCGACCTCGGCGTCTACCCGGTGAGCCTGGCCCACCTGCTGCTCGGGGTGCCGCAGCACGTGCACGCCTGGGCCAGTCTCACCCCCGAGGGGGTGGACGCCAACACGGGCATCGCGCTCGGCTGGGACTCGGGCGCGGTGGCCACGCTGAGCTGCGGGATGGTCGGCGCCACCGGGATCACCGCCTCGATCACCGGCACCACCGGCCGGATCGACCTGCCCGAGCCGTTCTACCGCCCCGGCGCGGCGGTGCTGCACCGGGCCGGCGTCGAGCCGGAGACGCTCCCCGCCGACCTCACCGGCGGCGGCTACCAGTACGAGGCCGCCGAGGTGCAGCGCTGCCTGGCCGCCGGGCTGACCGAGAGTCCGCTGGTGCCGCACGCCGCCACCCTCGAGGTGATGGGGCTGCTGGACGGGATCCGGGAGCGGATCGGCGTCGACTACGCGTGAGGGGCCTCCTGCCGTGGCAGGAGGCCCCTCGACGGACGATCGGCGTCAGAACAGCGGCCGGACCAGCAGGTAGGCGAGGCAGGCGATCGCCGCGGCCGCCGGGAACGTGATGATCCAGGCGATCACGATGTTGCCGGCCACGTTCCAGCGGACCGCGGAGATCCGCTTGGTCGCACCCACACCCATGATCGCCGAGGTGATCGTGTGGGTGGTGGAGATCGGAGCCTTCAGCACCAGGGCGTTGAAGTAGAGCACCGCGCTGGCCACCGTCTCGGCGGCGAAGCCCTCCGGCGGGCCTAGGTCGATGATCTTCCGGCCCAGGGTCCGGATGATCCGCCATCCACCGGCGTACGTGCCCAGCGCCAGCATGGTCGCCGAGGTCCAGAACACCCAGCCGGGGATGTGGGTCTTGTCGCTCTGGAAGCCACCGGTGTAGAGGGCCAGGACCACGATGCCCATGGTCTTGGCGGCGTCCTGCATACCGTGGCCGATCGACATGGCCGCCGCCGAGACGGTCTGCGCCCAGCGGAAGCCCCGGTTGAGCTTGCCCGGCTGACCCTTCCGGAACAGCCAGAGGATGATCATCATCACCAGGTAGCCGAGGACAAGACCGACGACCGGCGACAGCACCATCGGGATGATGACCTTCTCGCCGATGTTGGCCCACTGGACTACGCCGCCGGTGGCGAGCAGCGTCGCCCCGACCAGGCCACCGAAGAGGGCGTGTGACGAGGAGGACGGCAGGCCGAAGTACCAGGTGATCAGGTTCCAGGCGATCGCGCCGAGCACCCCGGCGAAGACCACCCCCAGGCTGGCCACCCCGGTGGGCAGGGTGACCAGGCCGTCACCGACGGTCTTGGCCACGCCGGCGCCGAAGTGCGCGCCGACGAAGTTGCCGACCGCGGCCAGCAGCAGGGCGATCCGGGGGGTCAGTGCCCGGGTGGAGACGCTGGTCGCGATCGCGTTGGCGGCGTCGTGGAAGCCGTTGGTGTAGTCGAACAGCAGGGCCACCGCGATCACCGCCAGCACGGCGATGAGTTCGGGACTCACAGGATCAGGACTCCTTGACCGCGATGGTCTCGACGGTGTTGGCCACGTGCTCGAAGGCGTCACAGGCGGCCTCCAGCTCGTCGGCCACCTCCTTCATCTTCAGCACCGTGAGCGCGTCGTACTCGCCGGAGAAGAGCCGGACCAGCAGCTGCCGGTTGATCCGGTCACCCTCGTTCTCCAGGCGGTTGCACTCGATCCAGTAGTCCTCGAGGTTCTTCATCGACCGCAGCCGGGGCATCGCCTCGGCGGTCAGCTTGGCCTGCTGGTCGAGCACGTTGACCATCTCGTGCAGCTCGCGGGGCAGCGCCGGCAGCTCGGTCAGCCCGTACAGGAAGAGCAGGTCGCCGACCGCTTCCAGGTGGTCCATCACGTCGTCGAGCAGCGAGCCCAGACGGTAGATGTCCTCCCGGTCGAACGGGGTGATGAAGGTGGAGTTGATCTTCTTGTACAGGTCGTGCGTGATCTGGTCGCTGTCGTGCTCGACCTCGGTGAGCCGCTCGCTGACCGACTGCACGTCGACGCCGGGCAGGGCCAGCTCGTTGAGCAGTTCGGTGCCCTTCACCAGGTTCTGCGCGGCCCTGGTGAAGAGCTCGTAAAAGGCGCCCTCGGTGGGACGGAAGGAAAACTTCACAGCACGGACCTCGTCGTGTCGGTGGAAGGGTGGCCGTTGCCCCGGAGGGCGTCTGCTCTGCGCATGCTAGGTACCCCGCGGAACCGGCCAATAGGCGGCCCACCCCTGGTCAGGCCCGATTCACCGGTCGTTCACCTGCCGTTCACCTTCGCCCGCTCATCCCCGCCTCGCAAGCGCTGGCGCTCCCGCTCCACGTCGAAACCGGCAGGCGGATACCCGAGATCAAGTCCCGCGAACGTCTCCCGCAGCAGGTGGGCCACCGCCCAGTCCCGGTACCACTTTCGGTCCGCCGGCACCACGAACCAGGGCGCGGCGTCCGTGTCGCACCGCCCCAGGGCCTCGGCGTACGCGGCCTGGTAGTCGTCCCACCGGGCCCGGGACTCCAGGTCGCTCGGGTTGTACTTCCAGTGCTTGCGCGGGTCGGAGAGCCGCTCCATCAGCCGCTCGCCCTGCTCCCCGTACGAGATGTGCAGCATCACCTTCACCACCGTCACCGCACCCTCGGCCAGTTCCCGTTCGAACGCGTTGATCTGGTCGTACCGGGCCCGCCAGGTGGTCTCGTCGACCAGCGACGCGACCCGGGCGATCAGCACGTCCTCGTAGTGCGAGCGGTTGAAGATCCCGACATACCCGGGAGGCGGCAGGGCGCGGCGGATCCGCCACAGGAAGTCGTGCCGCCGCTCCTCCCCGGTGGGCGGACCGAACGAGCGGATGTGCAGGCCAAGCGGGTTCATCGCGCCGGCCACCCGCTTGATGGTGCCGTCCTTGCCGCCGCAGTCCATCGCCTGGAGCACCAGCAGCAGCCGGCGCGGCCGGTCCCCGTCGAGGTGGGCGTCGGCGGCCGTCGGAGCGCTCGTCGGGGCCTCCGGACCGGCCGCGGCCTTCGCCGAGGCGTACAGCATCTCCTGCTGCCGGCCGAGTTCCGTGCCGAGCAGCTCGACCTGCTCGTGGGCCCACGCCTTGCGCCGTTTCCCGCTTCCGGCGGCCGTCGGCAGGCCCGGCGTCGACCTGGGGTCGATCGCGGCCAGGTCGACCGTCCCGCCGTCCGGCGCCACCCGGAGCAGATCGCGCATCCGTCCGCCCTCGGGCGCCACGATCCCCGATTCATCGACTCCGCTCATCCCCGGATCATCACCCACCACACGCGCGTCCGCCTCCCGAGCGCCCGGGCTGTCACGTTCCGGGGCGGTGGGCCGTCCAGTGGAGGGGGACAATGTGCCCGACGGGGAGGGAGTGGTCCAAGTGGCGGATCTCGCGGCGGAGTTTGAGGCGGAGCGCGGGCACCTGATGGCGGTGGCTCACCGGATGCTGGGCAGCCGGAGCGAGGCCGAGGACGCGGTACAGGAGACCTGGCTGCGCTACGCGACCGCGCTCGCCGACCCGGCGGCCCGGGCGCAGATCCGGGAGTTGCGGGCCTGGCTGACCACCACCTGTTCCCGGATCTGCCTGGACGTGCTCCGCTCGGCCCGGGTCCGCCGGGAGACCTACCCCGGCCAGTGGCTGCCCGAGCCCGTGGTCACCGCCGTACCGGCCACGGACGGCTACGCGCCGGACCCGGCCGAGCGGGCGGTCCGCACGGACCAGCTCGGCACCGCGCTGCTGGTGGTGCTGGAGCGGCTCGCGCCCGAGCAGCGGGTGGCGTTCGTCCTGCACGACGTCTTCGCCGTGCCGTTCGCCACCATCGCGGAGGCGCTCGGCACCACACCGGCCGCCGCCCGGCAGCTCGCCTCCCGGGCCCGTCGCGCGGTCACCGGCCCGGACGTCCCCCGGCACACCGCCGACCTGGCCGAGCAGCAGCAGGTGCTCGCCGCGTTCGCCGCCGCGGTGGAGTCCGGCGAGCTCGACCGGCTGGTGCGCGTGCTCGCCCCGGACGTGGTGCTGATCGGCGACAGCGGCGGGCACTTCCCGGCCGGCCGCCGGCCGGTGGTGGGCGCCGAACTGGTGGCCCGGTTCATCCTCGGCATCTACAGTCAGGCCGGCCGGCACGGCGGCCCACTGCGGGCCCGGCCGGTGCTGGTCGACGGCACCCTCGGCTGGCAACTGGAGACGGCGTACCGGGACGGCCGGACGCTGCGCATGGTCAGCGCGTACGCCGTGCACGAGGGGCGGGTCACCGGCGTGTTCCACCAGCTCAACCCGGAGAAGCTGACCGGGCTGCCCGAGTTCGGGCCGGACGACGTCTGGCCGCCGCGCTGGTGAGCCCCGCTCAGACCACCAGGGCCAGCCACTTCCGGTACGACGTGGCGAACGGCTCGGTGCCGTCCGCCAGCGCGCCGAAGAGCCAGCCGGCCGCCGCCTCCGCCTCCACCACCAGGTCGTCCGGGTAGCCGAAGCGCTCCCGGTGCTCGGCGAACTCGTCCTCGTCCCGCAGCTCGACCAGGCCGGTTGCCCGGCGGCGCACCACGTCCAGGTCGAGGTCGATCAGGTGGACCGTCTCGTCGCCCTCCCAGCGGGCCGGGGTGGTGATGTCGCAGTAGACCTCGCTGGTCCGCGGCGGTGGGTTGAACATCCCCGTCCACCAGTTGTGGTGCGGCACCAGCAGGACGAACGGGATCCGCTCGACCGAGGGCCGGCCGTGGTAGACCGACTCGGTGCCGGCCGGTACGCCGAGCCAGACGCCGAGGTCGTCCTCGGTCAGCCGGCGGGCCGGGTAGTCGCGGTGGGCGCTGCCGTCGTACTTGCGGTAGATCACGCGGACCACGTCGCTCGGCATGAGTGGCACCCTAACCGATTCCGGCCACGCCTCGCGATCAGGAGGTAACCGGACGCGACACGTCGGAAATTCCGCCACCACGCCACGCGGCGGATCGGCGCGGCCGGTGTCGGCGGCGGCGGGTACCGTCGCACGGTGACTCCGCCCCGCACCGCCACCGGTCCCGCCGCGTCCCGGAAGAGCCGGGGCAACCGGCCGAGCGGGGCCGACCTGCTCGCCGCGGCGGTCGGCGCGGTGCCCGGTGGCGCCGCCCGTCCCGGGCAGCAGCAGATGGGGGAGGCCATCTCCGCCAGCATCGCCTCCCGCGAGCACCTGCTGGTCCAGGCCGGCACGGGCACCGGCAAGTCGCTGGCGTACCTCGCTCCGGCGCTCACCGTGGACGGCCCGGTGGTGGTCTCCACGGCCACCCTGGCGTTGCAGTCCCAACTGGTCGACCATGACCTGCCCCGGCTCGCCGACGCGGTCGAGCCGCTGCTCGGCCGTCGGCCCACGTTCGCCGTGCTGAAGGGCCGGCACCACTACCTCTGCCTGGCCCGACTGGACAACTCCACCGAGGAGGAGCCGGAGGACACGCTCTTCGACGCGCCGGCGTCCCGGCCGGGCGGCGGGACGAAATGGCTGGGCGAGGCCGGCCGGCTCGGCCGGCAGATCCAGCGGCTGCGCGACTGGGCGATGGAGACCGACACCGGCGACCGGGACGAGCTGGACCCGGGCGTGGACGACCAGGCGTGGCGGCTGGTGTCCATGCCGGCCCGGGAGTGCGTCGGGGCGAGCCGCTGCCCGTTCGGCGCGGAGTGCTTCGCCGAGGCGTCCCGGGCCCGCGCCCGGGAGGCCGACATCGTGGTGACCAACCACAGCCTGCTGGCGGTGGACATGCTCGCGGGCCGCCAGATCGTCCCGCCGCACAAGCTGCTGGTCGTGGACGAGGCGCACGAGCTGGCCGACCGGGTCTCCTCGGCCGCCCAGGCCGAACTGGTGCCGGAGCTGATCGACCGGTCCGCCCGCCGGGCCCGGCCGCTGCTGCGCCCGGAGATCGCCGAGCAGCTCACCGAGGCCGGCGATGCCCTGGCCGTCGGGCTCGCCGAGGCACCCGCCGGGCGGCTCACCGCCGGCCTGCCGGCCCCGCTGCGGGAGGCGTGCACGCTGCTGGACACGGCGACCCGGGCGGCGCTGGAGGCGATCGGCGACGTCAAGGCCGACGACCCCGACCCGGTCCGCAAGCAGCAGGCCAAGGCGGTGCTCGACGAGCTCTCCACCACCGCGCAGCGGCTGCTGGAGGAGGCCGACCACGACGTGGCCTGGGTGGAGAAGCCGGAGAACGGCACCCGGCGGGCCCTGGTGGTCGCCCCGCTCTCGGTCGCCGGCACCCTCGCCACCCACCTCTACACCGAGCGCACCGTGGTCGCCACCACGGCCACGCTGGCGCTCGGCGGCCGGTTCGACACGGTGGCCCGGGCGCTCGCCCGGCTGGTCGACGAACTGCCCCCGGA
>NZ_QGGF01000190.1 GCF_003857015.1 Micromonospora globispora
GGGTGGGCCTGCGCCGGCACCGCGGGGCCGGGCAGCAGGGCGCTTGCGACCATCGGCAGGTAGGTCAGGGACGCGGCCGCCACCACGAGCCCGACGCGTTGTACCCGCCGACGGCGGACGCCGGTGAGGTCGACGAAGACGGGCCTGGCGGGTCGAAAGGCAGCGGGTACGGGGCCGGGGGGCGGCGTGTCGACCCGGGGCCCCTCGAAGGGAAGGTGAACGGCCACGCGACCGAGGCTATGGAGGCGATTGGGGCGTTATGTCCGAGTCACCCGACGCTACCCACACGGATATTTCACTATCCGCATATCCGGACTGTATGGACGAAACCGCTCAGAGCCCCGAGCGGGATAGCTTCTGCGACAACCGACCCGAAAGAGGGACAGAGCCGCCCCCCGTCTGGGCCCGAGCATGCCCGGTACCGGCCGCTTTGGAGGTAAAGTGACCGATCGCCGACGCCGTCGCCATCGAGGGCGAACGAGAAGACGGTGGCGGCACCGAGCCGTAATGCATTCGTAATGTCCGCATCGGATGACCGTCTGTTAGCCGTCCGACGGAAATGATCGACGCATGGGCGTATAGGACGGAAACCTGACGGAAGACCACCCGTTGTGCGGGTGGTCCGGGCGTGGTTAAGCTTTTCGTGCGCGCCCCAATCGCCCGCTTCCCCCGTGGCAGGCGATCGGGGCGCGCATCTTTGTGTCCGGGCCCCGACCGCCGGCTCAGATCCAGCGGCCGTCCAGCCACATCCGGGCGGACCAGTCCGCGTACGGCATCAACCGCCCCACGAAGATCGGGTAGAAGTACCCGAAGCAGAGGGCCACCAGCAGCACGTACGCGCCCGCGATGATCCCGCCCACCAGCCGGCGGTCCGAGGCGTCCTGCTCGCTAGCGGGCCCGGCGGCGGTGGCGCCGACCGGTGCGGGGGCCGGCGAGATGATCGCGCCGAGCACGTACACCACGGCCAGGACCAGGAACGGCAGCGCCGGCGCGGCGTAGAAGGAGAACATGGTCCGGCCGTCCAGGGCGAACCAGAACCAGGGCAGCAGGCCGGCGGCCACGGAGAGCAGGATCGCCCCGGCCCGCCAGTCCCGCCGGGCCAGCCCGAGCCAGGCCAGCGCCGCCAGGGCGGGCAGGAACGACCACCAGAGCAGCGGGGTGCCCAGCAGCAGCACCTCGGACGCGCACTGCGCGGCGCCGCAGTTGCCGTCGCCCGACCAGTAGAAGGCGACCGGTCGGCCGAGCAGCAGCCATTGCCACGGCCAGGACTGGTACTTGTGCGGCTCGTCCAGGTGGGTGTGGAAGCCGTACGCCGCCTTGTGGTACTCCCACAGGTTGTTCAGTGCCCCGATGAACGGGGTGTCGCTGAGCGGGGCGTTCGGGTAGCGGCTGGCCAGGCGGTAGTAGCCGTCGTCGCTGAGCAGCCAGCCGGACCAGGTGGCCAGATAGGTGCCGACCATCAGCACCCCGGCCAGGAGCAGCCAGGGCAGCTCGTCGAGGATCGCGTCCCGCCACGGGTGGCGGACGCCCGCCGAGCGGCGGACGCCCACCTCCCACAAGATCACCAGCAGCGCGAACGCCGGCACGAAGTACAGGCCGCTCCACTTCACCGCGCAGGCGCAGCCGAGCAGCACGCCGGCGAGCAGCCGCCACCACGGCCAGTCCCGCCAGGTCGACGCCGGCCGGCCGGCCCGTCCGGGCCGGGACGGGTCCAGCCCGGCGTCCAGCGCCCTGGCCCAGCGTCGCCGCCGGGCGTCCCGATCCAGCACCAGCGCCCCGAACGCGGACAGCACGAACAGCAGCAGGAAGATGTCGAGGATGGCGCTGCGGGAGAGCACCAGGTGGAAGCCGTCCAGGGCGAGCAGCAGCCCCGCCGTGCAGCCCAACGTGGTGGAGCGGAACATCCGCCGACCGATCCGGACCAGCAGCAGTACCGACAGCGTGCCGGCGACGGCTGCGGCGAACCGCCAGCCGAACTCCGGGGCGGTGGTCATCAGGTGGCCCGGAACGGAGATCTTCGACTCGGCGTCCTGGTACCCGAAGGCCCACTCGCCGAGCCCGATGAGCCACTTGCCCAGCGGCGGGTGGACCACGTACGACGGGCCGTTGTCCTTGTAGTTCCACTCGACGCCCCGGTCGATCAGCCCGTACGCGTCCTTGGCGTAGTACGTCTCGTCGAAGATCTTGCCCTTGGGGCCGCTCAGGCCGACGAACCGCAGGATCGCCGCGATCGCGACGACGACCATGGTGGCGAGCCAGGCGTGGCCCCCGTCCAACCGCGCATCGACGGTGGCGAGCCGCCGCCGGACGATGACGGGGACACCGCCTCCGCCCGTCGCCACGCTGTCGGAGACCTGGTCGGCGGTGGGGTGGCCGCTCGTCGTCCGGTCCGACCCGGCCCGGCCCGCGCCCGCGCTCTGTGCTGTCGACGCACTCGTCACCCGGCGATCGTAGGCTGCGAAGGTGCCCGGTGGCGCCCGTCGTCTCCGATACCGGTACCGCCGTCGATGAAGGAGCAGATCCCGTGGGTGATATGTCCGAGGTCGGGCGGCTGATCCTGCTCGGTGCGCCGCTGGGCAACGCCGCCGACGCCTCGGCCCGGTTCCGCGAGGTGCTCACCACCGCCGACGTGGTCGCCGCCGAGGACACCCGCCGGCTCACCCGCCTCGCCCGGGACCTCGACGTCACCGTGCCCGGCCGGATCGTCTCCTACTTCGAGGGCAACGAGGAGCGGCGTACCCCGGAACTGGCCGACGTGCTCTCCGCCGGGTATGTGGTCGCCCTGGTCACCGACGGCGGCATGCCGAGCGTCTCGGACCCCGGCTACCGGCTGGTCCGGGCCGCGCTCGACGCCGGTGTCCCGGTCACCGCCGCCCCCGGCCCGAGCGCGGTGACCACCGCGCTGGCCCTCTCCGGACTGCCCTCCGACCGGTTCTGCTTCGAGGGCTTCCTGCCCCGATCGCCCGGCGCCCGCCGGTCCCGCCTGCGCGCCCTCGCGGCCGAGGAACGCACCCTGGTGCTGTTCGAGGCGCCGCACCGGATCGCCCCGGCACTGGCCGACCTCGCCGCCGCCTTCGGCCCGGACCGGCCCGCCGCGCTGTGCCGGGAACTGACGAAGACGTACGAGGAGGTGCTCCGCCGGCCGCTGGGCGAACTGGCCGAGTGGGCCGCCGAGGGCGAGCCGCGGGGTGAGATCACCCTGGTGGTCGGCGGCGCGCCGCCGGCCGCCGCGAGCCGGCCGGACGACGAGACGCTGCGCGCGGCGGCCG
>NZ_QGGF01000044.1 GCF_003857015.1 Micromonospora globispora
CGTCGTTCTGCCAATCATTCGAGCCGTAGTCGGAGCCGCCCGCCACCGCGTACGCCTCCCTCGCCGACCGGCTCGCCGCCGAGGGCCGGTACGCCGAGGCCGTCCGGGAGCGGCTGCGCGACATGATCCGCGAACTGGTCGCCCGCCGGGTGATCGAGCACCGCCCCGGGATGACCGTCGCCGAGCTGACCGCGGCGGCGGCCCGTACCCGACCCCCGGTGCACCCGCCCCTGCACGCCGCCGGGACGATCTTCTCCGACCTCTGGTACGCCCAGCGCCCGGCTCGCCCGGAGCACGACCGGCGGATGCGCGAGCTCGTCGCCGACCTGCAGCGGGAGCTGGCCGGCGACCCCGAGGCGGGTGACCGACCGTGACCAGCACCGTCGAGGCGAAGAGCCCGATCCAGGCGCCATCCCGTCGACCCCGCCGCCGGCACCGGGTGTTGATCCCGTTCGGGGTCGCCCTCGTGCTGATCGTGGTCACCCTGGTGGCTCACGCGGTCGACCAGCCGGACCCGGGCGACCGGGGCTTCCTCTCCCCGATCGCCACCGACGACGACGGGGGCAGCCGGCTGGCCGAGGCGCTGCGCGGGAAGGGTGTGCCCGTACGGCGGGAGACCGACACCCTCCGGGCGCTGGCCGCCACCGGGTCCGGCCCGGCCACCCTCTTCGTCCCGGCCCCGGAGCTGGTCCACCCGGACACCGTCGGCGCCCTGGCGGAGCTGCCCGCCGGCAGCCGCCTGGTGCTCGTCGACCCGTCCCGGCGGGTGCTGGAGGGTCTGGGGGCACCGGTGGTGCCGACCGAACGTCGCTGGGCCACCCGGGCCACCGCACCGGACGCCGACGGGCACCGCTGCCCGCTGCCCGAAGCCGACGTCGCGGGCACGGCCGCCGCCGACCGGCAGCGGTACGCGACCTCGCCCGGCCAGGCATCCGTCCTCAGCCGTTGCTACGCCGGCGGGCTGATCCGGGCGCCGGGGCAGACCGAACTGGTGGCGATCGGGGCCAGCGACCCGTTCCGCAACGACCGGATCGGCGAGCTGGGCAACCTGGCCCTCGCCACCGGCCTGCTCAGCGGCCCGCGCCCGGTGATCTGGCTGGACCTGGACGGCCCGGCACCCGCACCGACCTACGGCACCGGCCCCGACGGCGAACCGGCCTGGTCCCCGACCCCCGGCTCCGGCTCCGGCTCCGACTACGGCTCGAATGATTGGCAGAACGACGACGACCCGGAGAGCGGTGGCCCAGCACAGCAGGGCGGCGACAACCGCTCCACGGACGACGAGGCGGAGGGCGAGACGCCGCCCCAGAACCCGCTCTGGGCCGCCTTCCCGGTCTGGTTCTGGGCGCTGCTCGTCCAGCTCGCCCTGGCGGGCCTGCTCGTGGTGCTCTGGCGGGCCCGCCGGCTCGGCCCCCCGGTGCCCGAGCCGTTGCCGGTCACCGTCCGCTCCGCCGAGCCCACGGCGGAGCGGACGGTGACCCGGTTGTACGGCACACGCATGGGGACCGAGGCTAACCAAGCCGTGACCGGGTCGACCTCAGCCGACCGGACGAGTATCGGGTCGTCCTCGCGTCGTCCGGGCTCCTACCCGGGGATTGACCCGGACGGGACCGGGCAGAAGGGAAACGGCGCGAACCGGCGCAGGCGACCCGTGGAGGAACGGAATGGGACAGCACGAGGACGGGCCCGACGAGCGGCACCGGCGGCCGGCCGGCGTGACGGACGACACGGTCGCGGCGCTGGGCAAGCTCAGCGAGGCCTTGGAGACGGTCGAACGCGCCCGCGGGCACCTCTACTCGCTGCACCAGCTCATCGGCCACGCCGACCTGATGCTGGACGAGGCGATCGACCTGTTCCTGGCCGCCGGGCACGACCCGATCGCTGACCGGATCGGGACCGACCTGCTCGGTCGCAACGTGATCGCCGGACGCTGGACGTTCCAGATCGTCGAGGACTTCGACGACGGGTACTACGCGCTCTTCCGGGAGCTGGACCGGCAGGCCCGCGACGAGCTGGTCGGCGGCCGGCGGCACCTCTACGAGGCGGAGATGAAGGAGCGCCGCCGCACCCCGGCGCGGCCGGGGCACGAGGCGCGCCCCGGCACGGAGGACTAGTCGGAGGAGCGGGCGCCCGCCGGCCGGCGGCGGGTGGCGTCATCGGCGATGATCACGGTCGCCACCATCAGCGCGACGCAGAGGCTGAACAGCCAGGAGTCGTCGGCGACGAGTTTCGCGGCGACCGGTGCCTGGATGGCGGCGAGCAGGAAGCCGAGCCAGGCGAGGCGACGCTGACGTGGGGTGAGGATCCCGGAGCCCTGTTGCATTCCGAAAGTCTTACGCGACACCCCCACCTTGCCGTCACCCGTTCGGCCGATTCTGAATGGGCTGTCCGTTTTCTCGACCCGTCCGGACCTCACTTTTTATCGTTTCGGGTGAGGCGTTTCTCACCGTCCGAGTTCGCCGTCTGGTAGGGCAGGATGGTCGGTCGTGTCCACCGCCCCCACCCCGCCCCGGGCCTCCCTGCTCCTGCTGGCCTACCTCGCCTTCGTCAGCCTCGGGCTGCCCGACGGGCTGATCGGGGTCGGCTGGCCGTCGATCCGGGCCGACCTCGGCGTACCGACCGAGGCGGTGGGCGTGGTGCTCACGGCGGGGACCATCGGCTACCTCACCTCCAGCGTGCTGGCCGGCTTCACGCTGGCCCGGCTCGGCGTCGGGTGGTTGCTGGCCGGCAGCACGCTGCTGGCCAGCCTGGCCCTCACCGGGTACGCGCTGACCCCCGCGCTCGCCCTGATGACCGGCTGCGCGCTGCTGCTCGGGCTCGGCTCCGGCGCGATCGACTCGGGGCTCAACGCGTACGCCGCCGGGGCGTTCGGCCCGCGGCACATGAACTGGATGCACGCCTTCTTCGGTCTCGGCGTCGCGATCGGCCCGCTGATCATGACCGGCGCGCTCAGCGCGGGACTGGCCTGGCGCTGGGGGTACGGCATCGTGGCCACGGCGCAGCTCGCGCTCGCCACGGCGTTCGCACTCACCGTGCGGGCCTGGCGTGACCGGCGCGCCGCCGGTCTGGCCGTACCGCCCGACCCGGTCGCACCGGCGATGGTGCCCGGCGGACCGGCGGAGACCTCGACCCCGGACCGGAACGCGCGGACGGCCCGGATCGCGGAGACCCTGCGGCTGCCGGCGGTCTGGCTCGGCGCGGCCGCCTTCGCGGTGTACGTGGCCATCGAGGTGGCCACCGGGCTGTGGGCGTTCCTGCTGCTCACCG
>NZ_QGGF01000555.1 GCF_003857015.1 Micromonospora globispora
CACGACCCTGTCCACCCCGTCGACCCGCCGGGTGTCGACCCGACTCTGATCGACCTGGTCGCCGGCGACCCGCCGGTCCCGGTCACCGTGTGGCGCACCGCCCGCGGCGACGCCGACGCCGACCGCAGCATCGGTGCCCGACTGGCCTACCGGCTGGTGGCCGCCTACAGCCGGCCCGGCGAGGCGGTCGTCGACCTGACCCGTGACCACGCCCTGACCGCCGTGTGCTCGGCCGGCGGGCGCCGGCACCATCCCGGCTGGTTCACCGACGTGTCCAGCCTGATCATCGGACCCGCCACCCCGCCGGCCCACGACGACAAACCCGCCGGATTCGATGACGGCGACCTGCCGGACGTGGGCGCGTGGTTCGGTGACGACCTCACCGACCCCGACCTGCCCCCGTCAACCGATCCGGCTGTCCCGGTGGCCGACAGCGTGTCGCTGCAGCAGGCCACCAGCCTGGTCGTGGCCTGCTGGCCCCTCGACGCCGACGATGCGACCAACCGGATCCGGCTGGCGTGGCTGCTGACCGCATGCGTCCGGCTGCTGCGCCCCGGCAGCTGCCTCGTCCTCGTCGTCACCGTCCCCGCCAGCACGGTCGGCCCGGAGGACTTCACCCCGGTGGCCACCGCCGCCGCAGCGGTCGGCCTGGGCTACCTGCAGCACATCGTCGCCGTCGCCGCCGACACCTCAGGTGACACGTTCGTCTACCACGTCACCGACGAGGAACTGCTCACCCTCGCCCGCCAGGCCGGCGAACAGCAGTGGGCGGTGGCGCACCTACGAGTGCACGCCGACGTGCTCGTGTTCACCCAGGCAGCACCACCGGCCGCCGCACCACGGCAGCGGCGGCGGGAGGGCGGTGACCATGGCTGAACACCGCACGCACGGACCGGACGAGACGGCCCGGCCTGACAGCGGCTGCGGCCGGCACCGCGATGAGGGCCGCCACCGCGACGACGACGGACGCCACCCTGCGCCGGGCGGGCTGGAAAGTCTGTCGGTGTGGGCGACCGCCCAGCGCACCGGCCCGGTACAGCGCCGCGGCCGGTACGTGGCCGAATCGGTCAAGCACCCCGCCCGGATGCTGCCGGCAATCGCCGCGCACGCCGTGCACGCCTACACCCAGCCCGGGGACCTCGTGCTGGATCCGATGTGCGGGATCGGCACCACCCTCGTCGAGGCCATCCACGCCGGCCGTGACGCCATCGGTGTGGAGTACGAGTCGCGGTGGTCGGACATCGCCGACGCCAACATCACCCACGCCCATCAGCAGGGCGCCACCGGCCGGGCCTCGGTAATCCGCGGGGACGCCCCCCGGCTGCGGTCCCTACTGCCCGCCGCCCTCGCCGGCCAGGTCGCCCTCGTGGTCACCTCACCGCCGTACGGGCCGACGGTGCACGGCCTCGTCCGGCCCGGCGCGGACGGGGTGGCGAAGTTCGACAACGCCTACAACGACGGCACCGACCGCGGCAACCTCGCCTACCGCGACCTCACCGGCCTCACCGACGGCTTCGAACAGATCCTTACCGGCTGCGCGATCCTGCTCCGCCCCGGCGGCACCGTCGTGGTCACCGCAAGGCCGTGGCGCAAGAACGGCCAACTCGTCGACCTGCCCTCCGCCGTCATCGCCGCCGGCGTCCGCGCCGGCCTGACGCCGACCGAGCGGTGCGTCGCCCTCCTCGCCGCAGTCCGCGACGGGCGCCTCGTCGCCCGCCCGTCGTTCTTCCAACTCCAAGCCGTCCGCAAGGCCCGCGCCGCCGGCACGCCACTGCACCTGATCACGCACGAAGACGTCCTGATCTTCACCAAGGTCGCACATTCCGACCCGCTCGGGGGCGTCCGATGACTGACAGCCAGGCCATCACCATCGTCGTGCACGGGGGGTGGCGTGAGTGACCACCGCCTGGGGACCCGAATCGGATCGCTGTGCACGGGATACGGCGGCCTCGACATGGCCGTCGAACTGGTGCTCGGCGGCCGGCTCGCCTGGTACGCCGAAACCGACCGACACGCCCGCACCGTCTGCGCACACCACTGGCCGCACGTGCCCAACCTCGGCGACATCCGCACCATCAACTGGCCCCACGTGCCGCTCGTCGACGTCCTCACCGCCGGGTTCCCCTGCCAGGACATTTCCAACGCCGGCAAACGCGCCGGCATCACCGGCCCCCACTCCAGCCTCTGGCACCACATCACCCAAGCCATTCGCTGTCTTCGGCCCCCGGTTGTGTTCGTGGAGAACGTGGCCGCCCTCCGGCGGCGCGGACTCGACGTCGTGCACGCCGACCTGGCCGCGCTCGGGTACGACACGAGCTGGCTATGCCTACGCGCATCCGACATCGGCGCCGCCCACCGACGCGACCGGCTGTTCCTGCTCGCCACCCGAAGCGGGGGAGAGGCTGCGGACGCTGCCCACACCCTGCGCCCGTGACGGGAAGGGGCCCGGCCACCAGCACGGACTGCCCGACGTCATCGAACCCCACGGCACCCGGCATTACCTTCTACCGACCCCACGCGCCAGCGACACCGGCACCTCAGGCCGTCGCGCCGGCACAGGCTTCCGGCCGCCCCTGTCACAAGTACTGCTGCCCACCCCGCGTGCCACCGACGGGCAGAAAGGCTGCCCAGGGCAACGGGGCTCGCACGGGGACCTCACGCTGCCGTCAGCGGCCGTGCGCTGCGTACCACATCGCCTACCGACGCCCCGGGCCTCCGACGGGCACGGCCCCGGCCGCCACGGCGACGGCGGCGCGGACCTGCGCACCACCGTCGCCCAGCTCACCAGCGGAAGCCTCGGCACACTCGACGAGACCACCTGGGGGATCTACGCCCCCGCGATCGCCAGCTGGGAAATACTGATCGGCCGGCCCGTCCCCGCACCCACCCAACCCGGGCAGCGCGGCAAACCCGTCCTCGCGCCGCCGTTCGTGGAATGGCTCATGGGCCTACCCGAACACTGGGTCACCAACCCAACACTCGGACTGCCCCGCACCGCCGCGCTGCGCGTCCTCGGCAACGGCGTCGTCCCCGCCCAAGCGGCAACCGGGACTGCCCCCGGTTCGGTTGACTCCTGACCTGTGAGGATGCGTTCCTCGCTGGAAGGATGTCTGCCATGCCGAAAGCGTTCCCGCCCGAGTTCCGCCGTGACGTCGTCGCGGTCGCCCGCAAGGGTGAGGCGCCCATCGCGCAGATCGCGAAGGACTTCGGGATCTCCGAGTCGTGTCTGCACCGCTGGCTCAAGCTCGCCGACATCGAGGACG
>NZ_QGGF01000623.1 GCF_003857015.1 Micromonospora globispora
CCTCGGCGCAGCGCCGAGGAGATCGAACGGTCGATGAGACCTGTGCTGGCGCTCATCGGGCCGGCCGGCTTAGTTGCTGGGTACGGTCGTTGACCCGCTTCCCGGCGCCGGCGCGCTTCGGCCGCGGCGCCCCGGGCGGCGTCACCACCCGGTACGCGGCGTAATGGTGCTTGTCCGCCTTGCCCACCCTGGCCATGTTCAGCACGCAGCCGAGGATGCGGACGGAGACCGAGTGCAGCGAACGGGCCGCCGCGGCGACCTGGCCGCGCGAGATCCGCCCCTGCTGGGCGACCAGCAGCGCGCCGTCGGCCTGCACGGCGACGACCACCCCGTCGGTGACGGCGAGCAGCGGCGCGGTGTCGACGACCACGATGTCCGCGGACTCGCGCAGGGCCAGCAGCAGGTCCGCCATCGCCTTGGAGCCGAGCAGTTCGCTGGGGTTGGGCGGTGCGGCGCCGCTGGGGAGCACCAGCAGCGACTTGTCGCCCCAGCGCTGGACCACGTCACCGACCTCCACGTCGCCGACCAGCACGTCGGTGAGGCCGACGCCGCCGTCGAGCCCCAGGTAGTCGGCGACCTTGGGCCGGCGCAGGTCCGCGTCGATCAGCAGGACGCGCCAGCCGGCCTCGGCCAGGGCGATCGCCGTGTTGCAGGCCAGCGTGGTCTTGCCCTCCCCCTGCAGGGCGCTGGTCACCGCGATGACCCGGGCCGGCTCGTGCACGTCGACGAACCGCAGGTTGGTCCGGAGCTTGCGCACCGCTTCGGCTCGCGCCGAGTTCGCCGCCTCGCCGACGATCAGCGGCGCGGACTTCGCATCGCTCTCGAAGGGGATCTCGGCGAGCAGCGGGCTGCCGGTGACCCGTTGCAGCGCGGCGGCGTCCCGCATCCGGACGTCGGCCGCCCCGCGAAGTACGGCCAGCGCCGCGCCGACCAGCAGGCCGATCAGCCCGCCGAGCGGCAGGTTCCGTTCGGGGCGGGGCGAGACGGGCGTGGAGCTGACCCGCGGGCCGCTTACCACCTCCAGCTTGATCGGTGCGGGCTTGCCGTCGGTTGGGGTCTCGACCTTCTGCACGAGGTCGACGAAGCGGGTCGCCAGCGTCTGGGTCAGCTTCAGCGCCCGGTTCCGGTCGGTGTCGGTGATCTCCGCCTTCAGCAGGACGCTCCCCTCCTCGGTGGAGGTGCTGATCCGCCGTTGGAGCTGGCCGGCGGTGAGGCCGAGGGGGTTCTCGGCCACCACGGACTGCGCCAGCCGGTCGCTGCCGAGCAGGTCGGCGTACGACTTGACGCGCTGCTGAAGGAAGAGGTTGCCCCGGTACGCGTCGGTGACGCCGGGGGTCGGCGTGGTCACGAAGAAGGTCACCGAGGCCTGGTACCGGGGCGGCGTGCGGACCGTGACGGCCATCGCGATGCCGACGCCGGCGACGAGGGTGAGCAGGACGATCCACCAGTGCCGGCGGATCAGGCGCAGGTTCTTACGCACGGTGATCGGGCCTCCCGCCCGCCGGGTCGGCCAGCCAGTGAAACTGCACAGGATCCCCCTCTGGTGTCGAAGACACGACCAACCGTCGCGAGGACTGGGTGGAAGCGACTAAAGGAATGTAGACGACATATAGGGCGCCATAGGGCGTAATCCACCACTACCGCACCCGACCGGGGGTCCGCCGGGATTCGGCGATCTGCACCGGAAGTGCTTCACCTCCACTCCGGTCGCCGGGACCAGCCCGCCCGGATAGGGTCGATCCAGGTGTGCCGGGAAGTCTGGTCGGCGATGGCCCTGCCGACCCCTGACGCCGAGGTGGACCCCGCATGACCGACCGCACCCCGCACCCGGACCAGCCCCGCCGGCCGCACCCGCTCCTCTCCCGCCGTTCCTGGCCCGAGGCGCGCTTCCTGGCCGACGTGCTGCGTACCGAGACGGTCGGTGGTGGGCTGCTGCTGCTCGGCGCCGTCGTCGCCCTGCTCTGGGCCAACTCCCCCTGGCGGACGGCGTACGCCGAACTCGGTCACTGGGTGCCGTGGCCCGGCGGGTCCGGCCTGCACCTGGATCTGAGCCTGGCCGCGTGGGCCGCCGACGGACTGCTGGCGATCTTCTTCTTCGTCGTCGGTCTGGAACTCAAGCGGGAGTTCCTCGCCGGCGACCTGCGTGATCCGCGGCGCGCCGCGCTGCCGGTGGTGGCCGCCATGGGCGGGATGGTGCTGCCGGCCCTCTGCTACGTCGCGGTGAACGCCGCGGCCGGCGGGGCGGGGCTGCGCGGCTGGGCCATCCCGACCGCGACGGACATCGCCTTCGCGCTGGCGGTGCTGGCGGTGGTCAGCTCCCACCTGCCGCAGGGACTACGGGCGTTCCTGCTCACCCTCGCGGTGGTCGATGACCTCTTCGCGATCATCATCATCGCGGTCTTCTACACCGCCGAGTTCCACCCGCTGCCGCTGCTCGGCGCGCTGCTGCCGATCGGATTCTTCGCCCTGCTCGTCCAACGGCGACGGACCTGGTGGTGGGCGCTCATCCCGCTCGCCGTGGTCACCTGGGCCCTGGTGCACGCCTCCGGGGTGCATGCCACGGTGGCGGGGGTGCTCCTCGGCTTCACCGTGCCGGTGCGGCCGGCCCGGGGCGGCGGACCCGGCCTGGCCGAGCGCCTGGAACACCGTTGGCGGCCGATCTCGGCCGGCTTCGCCGTGCCGGTCTTCGCGTTCTTCGCCGCGGGCGTGTCGCTGGTCGGGACCGACCTGGCCGGCGTCCTCACCGACCCGGTGGTGATCGGGGTGGTGGCCGGCCTGGTGCTCGGCAAGACGGTCGGCGTGTTCGGCTCGACCTACCTGCTCGCCCGGTTCACCCGGGCCGAACTCGACGGCGAGATCACCTGGGCCGACCTGTTCGGGGTGGCGCTGCTGGGCGGCATCGGGTTCACCGTGTCGCTGCTCATCGGGGAGTTGGCGTTCGGCGCGGGCAGCCCGGCCGACGGGAAGGTGAAGGTCGCCGTCCTGCTCGGCTCGCTGATCTCGGCCGTGCTCGCCTCGGCGGTGCTGCTGCGCCGCAACACGGTCCATCGCCGGATCGCCGAACGGGAGAGCCGCGACGCCGACGGCGACGGCGTACCGGACATCTACCAGGAGGATTCCGCGGACAGCGGCTGACCGGCGGGCCGTCCGGCGGCCGGAGCCCCGGACGGCCGGGCGGCTCAGCGCCGGTGCTCGGCCTCGCGCTCCTCCTCGGTCTCCTCCGTCTCGTACACCGCGTCGCTGTAC
>NZ_QGGF01000056.1 GCF_003857015.1 Micromonospora globispora
GGCGGGGACGCCGGTGGGCGGGCAACGAACGCTCCTGACCTGCTGGGACGACTGAGCTGGCGCGACGACGCCGACCCCCGACCCTGCCGCCCGCCATGCGCGACCGCCAATGGCCGGGCGGCGGAGGTGACCGGGATCACCACCAATCAGGCATGCGGCGACCGAAGCAACCACCAGACCGACATGTCGGACGGGCGCACCGATGTGGCGGAGATCAACGCCTGTGGCCCGGCTCGCCGCGCCGGAGGTGCGGACCGGCATGGAGAAGCGCGGGCGGTGCGCACAGGACCACCAGCCAGACGGCCAGAATGAACCCGTTGCCCGATCGATCGGCCGTGAGCCGCCACGCCATAACCGCCGGGCAAGGCCGAGTCCCACCCCGAACGCCAGTCGGATTCGACGACCCGGGGGCGACATGGCTTGGCAGAGTTTGCCCTGCACCGTCTCCGGGACATGGATGGCATGAGGATCCGGCGCTGGCCAGACCGGAATCGTGAGGCGTCGCACCAATGATGGGAGCGACGTTCCTGCGGCCACGCCCGCCGGAGCACTCACGGCGAGAACGGCCGCTGCAATGCTCGTCATGAGTCTGCCGGCGCCCGTGCGCGTGCGAGGGCTATCGCGCGTCGGTGCCGCGGTCGACGCGCTGGCCAGTGCCCTCGCGGTAGGTGTCTGTCCACTTCTGAAGCTGGTCCATGAAGGTCAGCAGGAGTGGCAGGAGGTGCTGCCCTGCGGCACTGAGCTGGTAGGGGCTGGCGTCGGCGAGTGTGGAACGGTCGACCAGGCCGTGGTCCTGCAGGCGGCGCAGCGCTTCGATGAGGGACTTCGAACTGGGTGTCGGTCGAATTGTCTGCTGCAGATCGGTGAATCGCATCTGCCGGTGGTGATCCAGGACGGTCAGGATTTCCAGGCTCCACCGGTGCCCGCACAGCCTGACCGCGTCGTAGACAGTTTCAAAACGCCGCACCCGCCTTCCCTCCCCGCCACGGTCGACCAACTCGGCGAGTGTAAGCACACGAATGCAATCCGTGAACCACGTTCGGCTGTGAGATTGACTGCCGTCCCTGGGGCGGGGATGCGTCAGATAGTTGGGGTGCTCTTGGCAACTGCGCAGGTTGTCGCACCCTTCAGCGAGTTCCGCTAGTGACTTGGCCAGGGCGTGCCCGGCTCGGAGAGCGATAGATCGCGGCGGGGTCGCTGACATCCCAGCTGCCCGATGCTGGCTCGCGACGCACCAGTCCGACAGCTGCCAGCCACTGCAGGTCCTGTCCTAACTCGCTGCCGGCCGGACACCGCACCGCCTGATGAAGCTCCTTGAGGGCAGCACCCTCCGACGCGCACAGAGTAACGAGCGCCGTTATCGGGTTCGATCTGCGGGCCAATCTGGCCGTGAGACCGTGAGGGTCTCGGCCCTCGTCATCGCTCCTCATATCCGTCTGCCCGGCGATGGTTTACACGGTTCTAGGATTCTCGATCCCTGCGGGCATAGTGCGCGAACCCGACACTCGGCGTCCGGTTTTTACCCATACAGGTGCATCGCTAGTCGCCAGGTGGTGGTTACCAACCGGTAGTCACTGGCCGGTAAGCACCTTGCGGTAACCGCGGGTGGGGGGTGTAGACGTGTTTCAGACCGTGATTGGTGCGACTTCTGCGGGGGTGTAATGGTGCGGCGGGCACGCGTCCGGTCGAACGCGAACGTGACGGACGGTGACCAAAGGACGATGTCTGTCCCCAGACCGCTCCCTGCGCCCTGGCCTCGACGGCTTCGCATCACCGCTGCCGTCGTTGTGCTACTGGGCTTGGTGGGAGCGTGCCGTAGCACCGATTCCCCCAAGGCGAACCAGAGCGCGGCTCCATCGGTGTCGGCACCGGCTCCGGATGCCCGAGACGCCGCGGAGCAGGCGGCACTTGCTGCGTACCGGGGCATGTGGCAGGCCTACGCGAAGGCCGGCCTCACGGCCAACCCAGGCGAGCCCGACCTGCCGAAGTTCGCCAGTGGGAACGCCTTGCAGTACCTGCGGAACGGCCTGACGGCCTACCGGCGCAAGGGGCAGTTCCTCAAGGGTGAATACATCTCGAACCCGCAGGTCGCCGACGTCTCACTGACAGCAACGCCGCAGACGGTGACGCTCACCGACTGCGTCGACGACACCAAGTTCCTCGTCTACACCGCCTCCGGCCAGCCGATCAACGACACGCCTGGTGGACGCCGAGCTACTCGGGCCACAGTGACCGACCTCGGCGCGGGGGGCTGGAGGGTGACCAGCTTCGGAGTACAGGGAGTGGGGACATGCTGAGGCACAACCTTCTACGAACCATCGTCTCTGCCCTCGCCGCTGCCCTGATCGTTCCTGCCACCGGTGCCATGGCCGACGGCGGCATGGGCGGCGTCACCTGCGACCAGACGCCCGCAGCCCCCGAATGCCAGGTCACGGCAGGCACGCCAGGCTCGCCGGGCGGCGGAGAGTCCGGCGGCGACGGCAACGGCGGGTCAGGGGACGGATCCGGCGGGGGCAGCGAATCGCCCTGCACTTACAGGAGGTTGCCGCAGCAGCAGGTGCCGCCGGCGGGTGCGGGGCCGGGTGCCTGGTACGAGCAGACGTGTGGGCAGGACGGTGTCGGCTCGCAGCAGGTGGTGTGGCTGGCCGATGGGCAGGTGGCCGACCCGGAGGCGCTGGCGCGGGTGGCGGTGTCGCGGCTGCGGCTGCCGGCCCCCGCGATCCGGAGGAACCCCAGCGCCGCGGCGGGTGTGCTGGCGCAACTCCCGGTGTGGTGGTGGGTGGATCCCTCGACGTGGGGGAGGCGTTCGGCGACGGCGTCGGTGCCGGGGATGTCGGTGACGGCGACGGCGACGCCGGTGCGGGTGGTGTGGCGCCCGGGTGACGGCACCGGCGATGTGGTGTGCGAGGGGCCGGGAATCCCGTGGCATCCCGGGGGCGAGCCGAAGGCCGCGTCGTCGTGCGGTCACACCTACCGGGTCAGCTCGGCGGGCGCGCCGGGCAACGCGTTCACGCTGACCGCGACGGTGACCTGGTCGGTGTCCTGGTCCGGGGGTGGGCGCGGCGCGACGGTGCCGCCGTTGACGACGACCGGGTCGGTGCGGCTGCCGGTGGCGGAGTCGCAGGCGACGGTGACGGGGCAGCGATGAGTGTGACGGTGAACCGCCCGCGGTCGGCGGAAGCGGACCGGGCTGCGCGGACGGTGGCGGCGCCGCCGGCAGCGCGGCGGATGGGGC
>NZ_QGGF01000556.1 GCF_003857015.1 Micromonospora globispora
CAGCCCGGCCGGCCGGGCCCCCGGGCCGAGCCCGACGCCGAGCCGGACGCCCCCGCCGATCCCGTCGCCGACGGTCCGGCCCACCCCGACGCCGACCGCGACGCAGGTGGACCGGTGCGGCGCGCCGGAGAACCCGTTCGGCTACACCTACTGCGGCGGCTCGCTGGTCCAGCAGCCGGCGCTGGACGTGTGCCGCTACTTCGTCTGCGTCGACGGGTTCTGGGCGGGCGAGGGTTACCTGATGCGGTGCGGGGACGGCACCGTCGGCATGGTCGGCGGCCCGTACGGCTCCTGCCCGGACCGGTCGGGTCGGAAGGAACCGGTCTACGGGGTGGCGCTGCACGGCCGTCCCACCCCTGCGGTGACCGCCGGACCTGTCCTTGTCCCGAAGCGGTACGACCTGCTCTGATGGGTGGCCATGGGGGAGCCCGAGGTGCACCGCACCGTCGAGGCGGTGTGGCAGATGGAGTCCGGCCGGGTGATCGCCGGCCTGACCGCGATGCTGCGCGACATCGGCCAGGCCGAGGAGTTGGCGCAGGACGCGCTGGTCGCCGCGCTGGAGCAGTGGCCGCGCGACGGCGTACCGGCCAACCCCGGCGCCTGGCTGATGACCGTCGCCAAGCGGCGGGCGGTCGACGCGCTGCGCCGCCGGCAGACCCAGGACCGCAAGCTCGCCGAACTCGGCCGTGACCTCGGCGACGAGGAGTTCAGCCCGGACTTCGACGCCGCCCTGGACGAGCCGATCGAAGACGACCTGCTGCGGCTGATCTTCGTCGCCTGCCACCCGATCCTCGCGCCGCACGCCCGGGCCGCGCTCACCCTGCGGCTGCTCGGCGGCCTGACCACCGGCGAGATCGCCCGTGCCTTTCTGGCCTCCGAGCCGGCGATCGCCCAGCGGATCACCCGCGCCAAGCAGACCCTCGCCGCCGCGCACGTCCCCTTCGAGGTCCCCGCGCCGGCGGAGCGCGCCGAACGGCTCGCCTCCGTGCTGGAGGTCATCTACCTGATCTTCAACGAGGGCTACTCGGCCACCGCCGGCGACGACTGGATGCGCCCGGCGCTCTGCGCGGAGGCGCTGCGCCTGGCCCGGGTCCTTCAGGGGCTGATGCCCGAGGAGGCGGAGGTGCACGGCCTCGCCGCGCTGCTGGAGATCCAGGCGTCCCGCACCGCCGCCCGCACCGGCCCGCACGGCGAGCCGATCCTCCTCAACGACCAGGACCGCAGCCGCTGGGACCAGTTGCTCATCCGCCGCGGGCTGGCCGCCCTCGACCGGGCGCGGGCGCTCGGCGGGGACCCCGGCCCGTACGCCCTCCAGGCGGAGATCGCCGCGTGCCACGCGCGGGCGCGTACACCCGAGGAGACCGACTGGGCGCGGATCGCCGCCCGCTACGCGGAGCTGGCCCGGGTCGTGCCGTCGCCGGTGGTGGAGCTCAACCGGGCCGTGGCGGTCTCCTTCGCCGACGGCCCGGCCGCCGGTCTGGAACTGGCCCGGGCCCTGGCCGACGAGCCGGCGCTCGCGCAGTACCACCTGCTGCCCAGCGTGCTCGGCGACCTGCTCGCCAAGCTCGGCCACCACGACGAGGCCCGCGCCGAGTTCGAGCGGGCGGCGTCGCTCACCGGCAATGCCCGGGAGCGGACGTTGCTGCTCGACCGGGCAGCCGCCTGCGCCCCGCTGAAAAAATCTTGAGCCGTCATGTCGGATCCGGGTCGACCCGATCGACGCGTCAGTGAGAGCCGATCACGACGAGGGGATCGAGATGACCAGTACGACAATGCCGCGGGCCGGGGTGACCCGGACCGTGCCGACGCGGACCCTGCTGGCCGGCGCAATCGCCGCCGGACCGGTGTTCGGGGTGGTGGCGGCGGCGCAGGTGCTCACCCGGGATGGGTTCGACCTGAGCCGACAGCCACTCAGCCTGCTCGCCCTGGGCGAGCTGGGCTGGATCCAGATCGCCAACTTCGTCGTCTCGGGGCTGCTGTCCCTCGCCGGCGCCGCCGGGATGCGGCGGGCCCTGGGCGGCACTCCGGCCGGTACGTGGGGGCCGGCGCTGGTGGCGGTCTTCGGGATCGGGCTGGTGGTGGCCGGGGTGCTGGTCTCCGATCCGAGCATGGGCTGGCCGGCCGGTGCCCCCGAGGGGGCGCCGGAGACGCTGAGCTGGCACGCCGTCGGGCACGGCGTCGGGGCGATGCTGGCGTTCGGGTCGGTGACCATCGCCTGCCTGGTCTTCGCCCGGCGCTTCCTGCATTCACGGCAGCGCGGCTGGGCGGCGTTCTCGGTGCTCTGCGCCGTGGCGACCGTGGTCGTGATGGCCTGGCCGGATCAGGACAGCATCAGCATCCGGCTGGCCGTCGGCTCGGCCGTCATCTTCGGCTGGCTCTCCGCCGTGTCGGTTTCCATCCGTTCGCACATCGCCTGAAAGACATCCCAGGAGCTTGAATGTCAAGCAGCAGCCTCGCCGAGGTGGTGGGACCAGGCGGTCGCCTCGTTGTATGGGGTGCCGGTTTTGAGGCATCCGTGCAGGATGCCGACGAGCCGGTTGGCGAGCTGGCGCAGTGCGGCGTTGTAGCTGGCGCCGCGGGCGCGTTGCCGGTCGTAGTAGGCGCGGGCGCCCGGCGAGGCTTTCAACGCGGAGAACGCCTGGGTCATCAGGGCGTCGATGAGCCGGTCGTTGTGCACGAACCGGGCGGCGACGGTCTTCTTCTTGCCCGATGCGCGGGTGATCGGGCTGGTAGCGGCGTAGTTCTTGCGGGCCTTGGCCGAGGCGTAGCGGCCGTGGTCGTCGCCGAACTCTGCGAGCATCCGGGCGCCGAGGACGGCACCCAGTCCAGGCTGGGACAGGATGGTCTCAGCGTCCGGGTGCCGGCCAAAATGGGCCTCGACCTGCCCTTGCAGGGCCTTGACCTGCTCGTTGAGGGTGACCAGCAGCGCGACCAGAGCGCGCACGGACGCGGCGTAGGCGGCAGTGACCACGGCCGGCTGGCCGAGGTGCTCGGCGCGCAGAACGGCCTGGATCGCCGTGGCCTTGGCAGCGATGTCGCGGCGGCGGGCCCGTTTGAGGGCCGCGCTGATCTGCGCCAGGCTCAGCTTCGCCGCGCTCGCCGGGTCGGGTGCCTTCGCGAGCAGTTCCAGGGTGTCGGCGGCGTCGAGGTCCTCGAAGGCGGCCAACGCGGCGGGGAAGTACTCCCGCAACGCGTGCCGCAGCCGC
>NZ_QGGF01000559.1 GCF_003857015.1 Micromonospora globispora
CAGCGGCAGCGCGTACAGCTGCACGCCGGCGGCGGCGAGCAGCGAGCTGAGCCGGGCGCCGCCGGCATCGTCGGCGAGCGCGGTCACCAACGCCACCTCCGCGCCCTGTGCGGCGGCGAAGATCGCCGCCAGCCCGGCGCCGCCCGGCCGGTCGACGTACGTGGTCTCGTCGAGGACCGGCACCGGGGAGTCCGGGCAGAGCCGGGTCACCACCCCCTCGACGTCCCGGTCCAGCAGGGTGTCACCGATCACCACCACGGGTCCCGTCACGTTCGACCTCCTCATCGGGCCTCGACTTCCCGGCCGCCCTCCCCCAGCACCACCTCGACTCCGGTACGCACCGGGCCGGAGCGGGCGTTGCCGGCCGGTACGCCCTGCGGCGTCCGGCCGGCGGACGCGGGCAGTCCCCGCTCGACGTACTCGCACAGCACGTGGGTGGCGACCAGCTGGAGCTCTTGCACCACCTGGCTGTCCGGCGACGGCACCGCCAGCACGTCATGGCACAGGTCGGCAAGGGGGTTGGGGGTCGGGCCGGTGAAGGCCCAGCAGCGCAGGCCGGTGTCGTGTCCGGCCTGGGCGGCGGTGAGGAGGTTGGTGCTGGTGCCGCTGGTGGACATGAGGAGGAGGATGTCGTCGGGGCGGCCGTGGGCGCGGACCTGGCGGGCGAAGACCTCGTCGTAGCCGTAGTCGTTGCCGATGGCGGTGAGGGCGGAGGTTTCGGCGTGCAGGGCGATGGCGGAGAGTGGTTCGCGGTCGTCGCGGAGTTTGCCGACGAGTTCGGCGGTGAGGTGCTGGGCTTCGGCGGCGCTGCCGCCGTTGCCCGCGACCAGCAGCCGCCCGCCCCGGGCCAGCGTCCAGGCCAGCTCCGTGCCCCAGCCGGCGAGCCGTTCGGCCTCCCGCCGGTACGGCAGCAGCGCGGCCGCCAGCCCGGACAGGTGCGCGTCGAGAGTGGAGAGCCGGTCGGTCATCAGGCCACCGCCGGGGCCGGACGGGCGACCGTGCTCACCGCGGCGTAGACCGCGCTGAGCTGCTCGGCGCAGCGCTTCCACGAGTAGCGGCTGCGGATCCGGTCCAGCGCCGCCGTGGCGTACGCGAACCGGCGCACCTTGTCCGCGAGCAGCCGGCGGATCGCGGTGCCCAGCGCGCGCGGGTCGCGCGGCGGCACCAGGTCGCCGGTGAGCCCGTCGACGACGGTGTCCGCGATGCCGCCCACGTTGGTCCCGATCACCGGCACGCCGCAGGCCATCCCCTCCAGCGGGGTGAGCCCGAACGGCTCGTACCAGGGCGCGGCGACCAGCACGTCCGCCGAGCGGTACCAGGAGCCCATCTCCTCGCGCGGCACCCCGCCGACCAGCCTGACCCGGTCGGCCACCCCGCACGACTCGGCGAGCGCGGTCAGCCGGCGGGCGAAGGAGTCGGCGGGGAGCAGGTCGGCCGGCGGCCCGCCGACCACCACGCACTCGGCGTCCGGCACGGCCGGCATCGCCCGGACGACCTCGAGGAAGCCCTTGCGTTCCACCATCCGGCCGACCGTGATGATCCGCGGCCGGGCCGGGTCGCGCGGGGCGACCGGGCCGTCCGGGCGGAACACCTGCTGGTTGACGCCGGAGGGGACCAGCGCCATCCGGGACCGGGGCACGCCCATCCGGACCAGCTCGGCGACCTCGTCCTCGCACTGCACGATGACCCGGTCGACGGTCCGTCCCAGCGCCCGCTCGTAGCCGACCCGCCCTGGTGGACTCGTGTCCTTGGCGCCCTGGTGACGCCGCTTCACCGTGCCCAGCGCGTGGTACGTCAGCACCGTCGGCACCCCGGTACGGCGGCCGGCGTGCACGGTCGCCAGCCCGCTCATCCAGAAGTGGGCGTGCGCCACGTCCGGCGTCCAGCCCCCCTGGCGCCACTGGTCGGCCAGCCAGCGGCCGAACTCGCCCATGTACGGCAGCAGGTCGTCCTTCGGCACCCGCTGCGCCGGGCCGGCCGGTACGTGGCAGACCTGGTAGCCGTCCGGGGCGGACACCGAGTCGGGCAGGGCGGCGGAGTCGCGGCGGGTGTAGACGCGGACGTCGTGCCCCTCGCCGGCCAGCGCGGCCGCGAGTTCCGCCACGTGGGTGTTCTGCCCGCCGGCGTCCTCCTCGCCGAGGACGGCGAGCGGGCTGGCGTGCTCCGAAATCATTGCGATGCGCATGTCTCCTCCTCCATCAGCCGGTCCCAGTCAGCGAGGAACCGGTCGAGCCCGAAGCGTTCCTTCGACACCTCACGCGCTCGCGCCCCCAGCCGGTACGCCGCGTCGCGGTCCTCGGTGAGCCAGCGGGCCGCCTCGACCAGCGTGTCCACCCGGGTGGAGAGCACCCCGGCGTCGGGCGGTACGGCGTCCACCGCCTCGGTGGTGGCGAGCGCGACGACCGGCATGCCCATCGTCATCGCCTCGATGAGGCTCAGCCCGAGCGAGGTCCACCGGCACAGGTGCAGGTACGCCCGCCGCCGCGCCACCTCCTCGTGCATCCGGCCCTGCGGCAGGTCGTCGTGGCCGGTGACCGGGTGGGCGAGGGTGGCGCCGGCGTTGGTGAGCGCCTCCGGCAGCCCGGCCACCCCCATGCCGAAGACGTCCAGCGGGGCGACGGCGGCGAACCGGGGCATCAGGTCGGTCCCGGTGACCCGCCAGCGGCGGACCGGTTCGTTGGTGACCACGGCCAGCCGGTCGAGTTCCCCGGTCCACTCCACCCGGGGCGGCACGATGCCGTGCTCGATGACCGCCGTGCGAGTGCCGCCGTTGTCCCAGAACAGTTCGTTGAAGTGGGTGACGTGGACGATCAGCAGGTCGTCCCGGTCGGCCATCGGGTGCCGGGTGTTGGGCACATCGCCCTTCGGGGTGTTGTGTTCGACGTAGATGGCCGGCAGGTCGCGGCCGGGTCGACGACCGAGCCACTCCTCGGCCAGCTCCAGCTCCTCGGGGCGTTGGAGGATCACCAGGTCCACCTCGGCCCGGCGGAGTTCCTCCGGGGTGACCTCGACGGCGTTCTCCGGCCACGGGTACGTCCGCGCCCGCCCGAGCCCGTACGGGCCGCGGTCGGGGGTGACCGGGACCAGGTACCGGTGCTTGCCGTGCACAAACGACGTGGTCCAGGAGCCGTGCACGTGCCACAGCAGAACGTTCATGCCTCTCCTCACGAGCGACTGGTCGGGGGCGGGGCGGACAGGGTCAGGT
>NZ_QGGF01000560.1 GCF_003857015.1 Micromonospora globispora
CCCGGTCGTCGCCGAGCACCTCGCGGGCGGCGGCCACCCGGGCCACCACCCCGTCGAGCTCGGCGACCGAGGCGACCGGGCTCATCTTCCCGGAGGCGTTCATCTTGACCGTGGTCAGGGCCACCTCCACCACCCGTACGCCCTCGGCGAGCAGGGCGGTGCCGGTGGCGATGGCGGCGGCGGTGTCGGTGCCGCGGATGACCGCCAGCAGGCGGGCGGCGGCGAGTTCGGCGGTGAGGTCGAAGGTCATGGTCACCATTCCGCGTAGGAGCCGTCCCGGTGCCGCCACATCGGGCTGCGCCAGGCGTGGCCGCGCTTGTCGGCGGCGCGTACCGCCTGCTCGTCGATCTCGATGCCCAGGCCGGGCGCGGTGAGCCGCTCGACGTACCCGTCCACGAAGGTGAGCGGGGTCTTGTCGAGGCAGTAGTCGAGCACCTCGGCGCCGAGGTTGTAGTGGATGCCGATGCTCTGCTCCTGGATCAGGTAGTTCGGCGTGGCGAAGCCGACCTGCAGGCAGGCCGCCAGGGCGATCGGCCCGAGCGGGCAGTGCGGGGCGAGCTGCACGTCGTACACCTCGGCCAGCGCGGCGATCTTGCGTACCTCGGTGATGCCGCCGGCGTGCGAGAGGTCTGGCTGGGCGACCGCGATGCCGGCCTGGAGGACGGGCAGGAACTCCTGCCGGCTGTAGAGCCGCTCCCCCGTCGAGACCGGGGTGGTGGTCGACCGGACGAAGTCGCCGATGAGGTGCGAGTTCTCCGGTACGACCGGCTCCTCCAGGAAGAACGGCCGGAACGGCTCCAGCAGCGGCGCGACGCGCTTGGCGGTGGCGAGGGTGAACCGGCCGTGGAAGTCGACCGCCACGTCCCGGTCGTCGCCGAGCACCTCGCGGGCGGCGGCCACCCGGGCCACCACCCCGTCGAGCTCGGCGACCGAGGCGACCGGGCTCATCTTCCCGGAGGCGTTCATCTTGACCGCGGTCAGCCCGGCCTCGACCTGGGCGGCGATGTGGTCGCGGACCTCGTTCGGCTCGTCGCCGCCGACCCAGCCGTAGACCCGGATCCGGTCCCGGACCGGGCCGCCGAGCAGCTGGTGCACGGGGGCCCCGAAGTGCTTGCCGGCGACGTCCCAGAGCGCCTGGTCGAGCCCGGAGACGGCGCTGGCCAGGATGGGCCCACCCCGGTAGAAGGAGCCCTTGGTCATCACCTGCCAGTGGTCCTCGATCCGCAGCGCGTCCTGGCCGATCAGCAGCTCGGCGAGCTGCTCGACGGCGGTCCGGACGGTCTCCGAGCGCCCCTCGCAGGTGGCCTCGCCCCAGCCGACGATGCCGGAGGCGGTCTCGACGCGGACGAAGAGCCAGCGGGGTGCGACGAGGAAGGTCTCGATCCGCTCGATGGTCGTCATGATCTGCTCAGCCCTTCGTCGCGCCGGCGGTGAGTCCGGAGACCACGTACTTCTGCACGAACAGAGCGATCAGCATGATCGGCAGGGTGACCACGGTGGCCGCCGCCATCAGGCCGCCCCAGTCGATGCTGGCGTAGCCGACGAAGTCGAAGATCGCCACCGGCAGCGTCTTGGTGTTCGCGCCGGAGAGCACCAGGGCGAACATGAAGTTGTTCCAGGAGAAGATGAAGGACAGGATGCCCGCGGTCGCGATGCCCGGCACGGACAGCGGCAGGGTGATCCGGCGGAACGCGCCGATGTGGGTCAGCCCGTCGACCAGCGCCGCCTCTTCCAGCTCCTCCGGCAGGCCGTCGAAGAAGCCCATCATGATGTAGACGATCAGCGGCAGCGACACGAACATGTGGCTGAGGATCAGCACCCCGAAGCCGCCGACCATCTTCAGGTTCGAGAAGACGTAGTACCAGGGCACCAGCAGCGAGACGCCGGGGATGACCCGGGCCATCAGCACCACCAGCGCCGACTTCCTCATGTTGAACCGGCTCATCGAGTAGGCCGCCGGTACACCGAGGATCAGCGACAGCACGGTGGCGGCGAACGCCACCCAGAGGCTGTTGCCGATGAACTGCACGTAGTGCGCCTGCTTGAGGACGTTCGCGTAGTTCTCCACGGTGGGCGAGAAGACCAGGGCCTTGCCCGTGTCGTAGATGTCGACGTTGGTCTTGAACGACGCGGCGATCATCCAGAGCAGCGGCGCGATCAGCGACAGCACCACCACGACGAGCGCGACCACCCGGAACACTTTGTACGGGGTACGAGGCTTCATCGCTTGGCCTCCTTGCGCCGGGCGGTCAGGGCCCACATCGACCCGATGATGATCAGGAAGAACAGGATGAGCACGGTGGAGGAGACGCCGTACTCGTTGTAGTCGAAGCTGAGGCCGTAGGCATACACGTTGAGGGTCTCCACCTCGTGGAAGGAACCGCCGCCGCGCCCCTTGGTGGCGTAGAGGATGTCGAAGGTCTTCAGCGCGTCGATGCCGCGGAGCAGGATCGCCACGATCACGGTCGGCATCAGCAGTGGCAGGGTGACGTGCCGGAAGCGCTGCCAGGTGCTGGCGCCGTCGATCATGGCGGCCTCCTGCGGCTCGTCGGAGAGCGAGGTGAGGCCGGCGAGCAGGATCAGCACCACCATCGGCGTCCACTGCCAGACGTCGATGAAGATGGTGGTGGGCAGCGCGGAGTGCTGGCCGGCGAGCCACGGCTGGGGTCCGATGCCGATCCAGCCGAGCATCTGGTTGGCCAGGCCGATGTTCGGGTCGAAGATGAGCCGCCACATCATGCCGACCGCGACCGGGGTGGCGACCAGCGGCATCAGGATCGCCACCCGGACCCACTTCTCGCCCCGGAACGGGCGCCACAGCAGCAGCGCGATCGCCATCCCGAGGACGACCTCGAAGAGGAGCGCGACGAGGGTGAAGGTGGCGGTCCGCCCGACGGCCGGCCAGAACCGGTCGGTGTCGGTCAGCACGTCGATGTAGTTGCGGAAGCCGACGAACTCGCTCTCGGCGCGGACGGAGCCCTCGGCGTCGGTGAGGCTGAGGTAGCCGGTCCAGGCCAGCGGAAAGACGATCAGCACCGCGACGAAGACCATCGCCGGCGTCGCGAAGAGCCACTTGCGGTGGTCGTTGGCCCAGCGCGCCCAGCCGGGCGTGTCGGGCATCGCCGAGGCGCCGCCGGGCGCTCGGGTGGGAGTGGTCACTGTTGCCATGGGATCTCCGGGG
>NZ_QGGF01000561.1 GCF_003857015.1 Micromonospora globispora
CACCTCGGCCGGGGTGGTGAAGTCGCCGGGGCTGACCCGGCCGGCCCAGCGGTCCTGGGTCAGCACCAGCGGGCGCGGCTCACCGAAGCCGCCGGTGGCCGGGTCGAGCACGACCGCCAGGCCGGCCCGGCGCCCGGAGGGCACCCGGATCACGTCGCCGACCCGCAGCCGCTCCAGCGACGCCACCGCGGCGGCCTTGCGCTGGGACTGCCCCTGCCGGGCGATGGCGCGCTCCCGGTCGGCGATCGCCACCCGCAGCGCGAAGTACTCGTCGAAGTCCCCGTGGTGGCAGGTCGCCTCGACGCCGTACGCCTCGATGGTCTCGGTGTTGCGCTGCACCTGCCGGGCCAGGCCGACCACCGACCGGTCCGCCTGGAACTGCGCGAACGACGACTCCAGCAGCGCCCGCGCCGGCTCGGCCCCGACCGTGCCGACCAGGTTGACGGCCATGTTGTACGACGGCCGGAAGCTGGACCGCAGCGGATACGTACGGGTGGAGGCCAGGCCGGCCACGTGCCGCGGATCGGTCTCCGGGGACCAGACCACGACGGCGTGCCCCTCGACGTCGATGCCGCGCCGGCCCGCGCGCCCGGTGAGCTGGGTGTACTCCCCCGGCGTGAGGTCGACGTGGGCCTCGCCGTTGAACTTGACGAGCCGTTCGAGGACGACGCAGCGGGCCGGCATGTTGATCCCCAGCGCCAGGGTCTCGGTGGCGAAGACCGCCTTGACCAGGCCGCGGACGAACAGCTCCTCGACGACCTCCTTGAACGCGGGCAGCATGCCGGCGTGGTGGGCGGCCAGCCCCCGCTCCAGACCGTCGAGCCATTCCCAGTAGCCCAGCACCGACAGGTCCTCGCCGGGGATGGCGGTGATCCGGGACTCGACCACCTGGCGGATCTCGGCGCGTTCCTCCGGGCTGGTGAGCCGCAGCCCGGCGGCGAGGCACTGCTGCACGGCCGCGTCGCAGCCGGCCCGGCTGAAGATGAACAGGATCGCCGGAAGCAGCCCCTCCCGGTCGAGCCGGTCGACGATGTCCGGGCGCATCGGGCCGCGCCAGCGGGGGCCGCGGCGGCCGCCGCCGGGGGTGGCGCTGCGCCCCTCGCCGAGTTCGAGCCGGCGCATCGTGTCCCGGGTGTAGCGCAGCAGCTCGGGGTGCACGTCGTGCTTGCGGGCCGCGTCGGCGTCGTGGAACAGGTCGAACATCCGCTTGCCGACCAGCATGTGCTGCCAGAGCGGCACCGGGCGGTGCTCGCTGACCACCACGGAGGTCTCGCCGCGCACGGTGACCAGCCAGTCCGCGAACTCCTCGGCGTTGGAGACGGTCGCCGACAGCGAGACCAGGGTGACCGAGGCGGGCAGGTGGATGATCACCTCTTCCCACACCCCGCCGCGGAACCGGTCGGCGAGGTAGTGCACCTCGTCCATCACCACGTACGCCAGGCCCTCGAGGGTGCTGGAGCCGGCGTAGAGCATGTTGCGCAGCACCTCGGTGGTCATCACCACCACGGGCGCGTCGCCGTTGATCGCGTTGTCGCCGGTGAGCAGGCCGACCTGCTCGGCGCCGTAGCGGTCCACCAGGTCGTGGTACTTCTGGTTGGACAGCGCCTTGATCGGCGTGGTGTAGAAGCACTTGCGCCGGGTGGTCGGGCCCTCGGCCGCCTCCGGCTGCCCGGGCCGGCCGCGCAGGGCCAGGTGCACGGCGAACTCGCCGACCACGGTCTTGCCCGCGCCGGTGGGGGCGCAGACCAGCACCCCGCTTCCCCGTTCCAGCGCCTGACACGCCTCCCGTTGGAAGTCGTCGAGGTCGAACCCGAGGTCACGGGCGAACTCGTCCAGGGCCGGGAAGGCGGCGGCCTGCGCGGCCCGGCGGCGCGCCGCGGCGTACCGCTCGGCGGGGCTCGACATGCCCCCAAGATTAATCGGTACGACCGACGACCACCGGCCAAGGCCGTCCGGCAGCCCGGTCGGCGGCGGTCGGTAGGGTGCACGACGTGCCGGATCATGCCGAACCGCCCCATGCCTCGAGCGGCGCCGACGACGCCGTCCGCGCGAGCACGTCCCGTCGGCCCGTGGAGGCGGTGCTCTTCGACTTCCACGGCACCCTCGCCCAAGTGGAGGAGCCCCGCGACTGGGTGCTGCACGCCGCCGCGGCGTGCGGGGTGGAGCTGGACCGGATGCGCGCCACCGCCCTGGCCGACCGGCTGCTGACCGCCGGGCGGGCCGGCGGGCCGTTGCCGGCGCGGGTGCCGCCCCGGCTGGCCGAGCTGTGGGCCGACCGGGATCTGTACCCGCACGCCCACCGGGGTGCGTACACCGGGCTGGCCGAGACGGTGGACGCGGGCATCGAGGGGTTCGCCGAGGCGCTCTACGAGCGGTTGCTGGTCCCCGAGGGCTGGGTGCCGTACCCGGACACCGAGGCGACCCTCAAGACGCTGCGGCAGGCCGGGGTGAAGGTGGCCGTGGTCAGCAACATCGGCTTCGACATCCGGCCGCTCCTCACCGCCTGGGGCTTCCACGACCTGGTGGACGCGTACGCGCTCTCCTACG
Organism: Micromonospora globispora; assembly: GCF_003857015.1. Taxonomy (GTDB): domain Bacteria; phylum Actinomycetota; class Actinomycetes; order Mycobacteriales; family Micromonosporaceae; genus Micromonospora; species Micromonospora globispora. Next base: position 2,548 of record NZ_QGGF01000561.1, read on the forward strand.
AGGTGGGGCGCTGCAAGCCCGACCCGGGCATCTTCCTGCGGGCCTGCGGAATGCTCGGCGTGGACCCGGAGCGGACGCTGATGGTGGGCGACACGCCGGCGGACGCGGGCGCGGTGGCGGCGGGCTGCGCCGTGCTGGTGCTGCCGTGCGCCGACGCCGGTCGGGCCAACGGTCTCGGCGCCGTGCTCGACCTGGCGTTTCCCTCGTGAGGTGGGGTTTCCGGCGCTAACGCGAAGGTGATAGCGCTTCGCGTAGCGCCGCTAACGGCAACGCCGTAACGTCGATCTCATGATCGAGACGTCGCCCCGGGACCGGATCGTCCGCGCCGCGGCCGCGCTGCTCGCCGAGGGCGGCCGGGACGCGGTCACCACGCGGGCGGTCAGCCGGGCCGCCGGCGTCCAGGCGCCGACCATCTACCGGCAGTTCGGCGACCTGCGCGGGTTGCTCGACGCGGCGGCCAGCTACGGCTTCGCCGCGTACCTGCACGCCCAGGCGGCCCGAAAGCCCGCCGCGGACCCGGTGGACGACCTGCGCCGGGGCTGGGACACCCTGGTCGAGTTCGGGGTGGCCAACCCCGCCTTCCACGCCCTCATGTACGGCGACCCCCGCCCCGGCGC
>NZ_QGGF01000762.1 GCF_003857015.1 Micromonospora globispora
ACACCTCCCCGGTGCCGGCCAGTCCCGACGTGACCCCCGCCGCCCGGGGTGGGCGGCGCGAGGATCAGTTGGCCCGCGGAGGCCCGCCCTACCCCCAGGTGGGGAGTCGCTCGCCCACACGGCGAGGATCCACCACAACCACCGGACACCCGGTGAACGTTGGTGGACACCGCACTAGCCTCAGGGTGTGGATGGACTGCGGGTGACCGACCGGCTGGTGGTCCCGAGCGCCGAGCTGCGGGAACGCTTCTCCCGTTCCTCCGGCCCCGGTGGGCAGGGCGTCAACACCGCCGACTCGCGGGTCGAGCTCAGCTTCGACCTGGCCGCCTCGCCCAGCGTCCCCGAGACGCTGCGCGCCCGGGCGTTGGAGCGGCTCGCCAACCGACTGGTCGACGGCGTGCTGACCATCGCCGCCAGCGAGCACCGGGCACAGCTGGCCAACCGGGAGGCGGCCCGGGAACGGATGACCGCCCTGCTGCGGGAGGCGGTCGCCCCACCACCGAAGGCCCGCCGCCCGACCCGGCCCTCGAGGGGCGCCAAGGAACGCCGGCTGGCCGAGAAGAAGCGGCAGTCCCAGCGCAAGCGCGAGCGCCGCGTCGACGGGGACTGACCGGATAATCGCGCGCGGGCGGCCGGCGTCCGGCCTATCGTCGACGGTCGTGACCATCGACACTCCGCACGGAACCCCCGTCCTCGTCTGCTCCGCCGAGGGCGCGCCCGTGCGCGACGGGGCGGGTGCCCTCGACCTGATCGGCGAGGCGCTGGGCGCCGGTGCGGAACTGGTGGTGCTGCCGGTCGAGCGGCTGACCGACGAGTTCTTCACACTGAGCACCGGAGTCGCCGGGGAGATCGCGCAGAAGTTCGTCAACTACCGGTTGCGGCTGGCGGTGATCGGTGACATCTCCCGTCACCTGGCGGCCAGCGGCGCCCTGCGGGACTTCGTCCGGGAGTGCAACCGGGGCCGCCAGCTCTGGTTCCTGGCCGATCAGATCGAACTCGACGAGCGGCTCCGGAAAACGGTTTGAGGGCGGCCACGGCGCCGCCCACAATCGCCGGATGTCCGTCGATCAGCAGACCGTCGACTTCTCCGTCAAGCCCACCCTCACCGGCGAACGGGTGGTGCTCAGGCCCTTCGTCGACGAGGACGTGGCCGCGTTCGAGGTGACGCTGGCCGATCCGGAGGTCGTCCGGTTGACCGGCAGCCCGCCGGACAACCGCTTCGACGTCGAGCGGCTGCGCGCCTGGTACGGCAGCCGCAACGCGCAGACCGACCGGCTGGACCTGGCCGTGGTGGACCGGGCGAGCGGGGCCTGCGTCGGCGAGGTGGTCCTCTACGAGTGGGACCGGCACAACCGCAGCTGCACCTTCCGCACCCTGATCGGCCCCGCCGGCCGGGACCGGGGGCTCGGCACCGAGGCGGTCCGGCTGGTCGTCGGATACGGCTTCGAACGGCTCGGCCTGCACCGGATCTCGCTGGAGGTGTTCGCGTTCAACCCGCGCGCCCGCCGGGTCTACGAGAAGGTGGGCTTCGTCGCCGAGGGGGTGCTGCGGCAGGTGCTGCGCGACGGCGACGAGTGGGTGGACGCCACCGTCATGTCCATTCTGGCCGCCGAGTGGGCGGCGCACCGCGGCCGCCCGTGAGCGGTCACCCGTCGATGGCGGCGAGCAGTCGGGCCCGCAGCGGGGCGGCCCGCTCGGCGAAGCTGCGCTGCGCGGCGGCGTACTCGGCCCGGCCCTCGGGGGTCTCCACCTGCACCGGCGGGTACCCGAGGTCGGCCAGGTCGTACGGGCTGGCTCGCATGTCCAGCGCGCGGATCTCCCGGGCCAGTGCGAAGCAGTCCGCGACCAGCTCCGAGGGGACCAGCGGGCAAAGCTTGTACGCCCACTTGTAAATGTCCATGTTGGCGTGCAGGCAGCCCGGCTGTTCCAGGGCGTGCTGCGCTTCCCGGCTCGGGGTGAGCACGTTCAGCGGGCGGGCCGGTGCGGTGAAGAACCGGTACGCGTCGAAGTGGCTGCACCGTACGCCCCGCTCCTCGACCACGGCGGCGGTGTCGGCCGGGCTCAGCCGCAGCGGCCAGGCGTTGTGGCGTACCTCTTCCTGGGTCTGCCGGTAGACCATCGCCCACTCGTGCATCCCGAAGCAGCCGAACTGCGCCGGCCGGCCGGCGGTCGCCTTGAGCAGGCGGCGGATCCAGTCGATCGGCTCGGCCCGCCGGGCGCGTACCGCATCGGTGTCGACGGTGAGCCCGGCGGTGGTGGCGCGGTAGTCCCGGCCGAACTCGGCCGGGTCCGCGTCGCGCAGCACCACCCCGGCGCCGGGGTGCCAGCGGCGCAGCTGGGCCGGGCGGTGCGAGTAGTAGGTGAAGAGGAAGTCCTCCACCGGGTGCTTCACCCCGCTGCGGCGGCGGGCCAGGTGCGGCGTCAGCCAGGCGTCCACCCGCTCCTCGTGCGCCCGCCGCCGGGCCTGCCAGTCGGCCACGTCGAGGGCGGGGGCGAGGGCGGCGGTCACGGCACCCAGGGTACGACCGCCGCCCGACCGCCGGTCAGGACGGCACGTCCACCCGCACCCCGGCGGAGAAGACCCCGCTGCGCAGTTCCAACTGCTTCGGTGGCTGCGTCCCGTTCATGGTGAAGACCAGCGGCAGCACCACCCGGCTGCCCGCGGCGACCGGTTGGGCGAAGATGTCCCGCCCGAGATTGGCCAGCCGGGTGGCCGACTCGTCGGCACTGACCCAGTTGCCGTCGGCCAGGTACGCCCGCTGCAGCTGCCCGTGCCAGGTCTGTTCCTCCGGCGTGAGGTTCCGCACCCCGACGGTGGCCTGGCACTGCCGCCCGTTCGCCGTCCCGGTGGGCTGGGCGCCGGCCCCGCAGGCGACCCGGTAGACGGTGAACTCGAAGGCGGCCTCGCGCAGCGGTACGCCGACCGCGCCGGTGACGCTCTTGCCCGTCCAGGCGCCACTGGTGGGCTGCTTGTGGGTGTCGATCGCGGCGGCCCGTTGGGTGGCCGACCACGCGGCCGCGCCCACCACGCCGGCCAGCACCACGGCCGCGACGCCGACGACCAGCCAGACCGGGGGAGTGCGTCGGCGTCCCGCCGCCGGCATCGCCGGGCGCGGGTGCAGTGCACCGTGTCCCGCCGGAT
>NZ_QGGF01000208.1 GCF_003857015.1 Micromonospora globispora
CCGCTGACGCTGCGCCCGGCCGGCAGGCGGGCGTCAGCCGGGCCAGGCCGCACAGCAGGTACGGGCGGCCCGCGCAGGCCGGCCGCCCGTACCTGGCGAGATGTCAGGGCAGGCGGGCCTCGAGGACGCCGTTGACCACCCGGCTGGGCAGCACCTGCTGGTCATTGCCGGACGGGCCGTGCACGACCTCGCCGCCGTTCAACCGGAACGTGCTGCCGTGCCACGGGCACACCACGCAGTCGTGGCCGTCGATCTGCTGCACCTCGCCCTGGCCCAGCGGACCGCTCTGGTGCGGGCAGCGTTCCAGCATCACGGTCACGTCGTCGCCGTGCCGGTAGAGGATCACCGAGACGTCGTCCACCTCGCGGGTCACCAACTGCCGCTGCGGCAGCGCGGCGAAGTCCCCCAGCGGGTGCCAGCCGTCGCTGATCAGGTGCAGCTCGGAGACGCTCTGGGTGACCTGCGCCCCCTGCTTGTACGCGAGGTGCCCACCCAGGTACGCCCCGGTGCTCGCCGCGGACAGCCCGAGGAAGCCCAGCGCCCGGCCCAGCCCGTGCCGCCCGTTCATCCGGGCGGCCAACGAACCGCTGTAGAGGGCCAGGCCGACCACGTTGGAGGCGGCGTGGACCAGGCCGATCCGGCGCTGGTCGCGGGAGAGGGCGGCCCAGTCGTTCAGGCCGGCGACGGCCGCCGGGAGGGCGCTGAAGGTACCGACGCCGATCAGCGTGGTGGCCGCCCGGCGCTGGCCGGGAAGCAGGTCCACCACGGCGGCGGAGATCCAGGCGCCGACCGGCACCTGCACCATGGCCGGGTGCAGCGGGTGCCCCAGCCAGACACCGTGCAGCAGGTCGCGGACCCGCTGCGGACGCAGGGTGGCCTGGACGATCCGCTGCAACCGGTCACCCACCCGGTCCAGCGCCGAGGCCTGTTCGAGTTTCGTCAAGAGTGCTCGCACCCGGTCCGACTTCCCGGCAGGAGCGGTCGCAAACGGGGCGGCGACGACAATTCCGCCGCCGGACGTCCGGATCACCCGAACGGTGCACCCGCCGGCCGTACCGCGACGGGTCCTGGCGTGCCGGCGGTGCCGGAGGGCATGCTGTCCCGATGGGCGTACGCGTGGAGCAGGCCGGGCCGGTGACCACGGTGATCCTGGACCGACCGGAGGCCCGCAACGCGGTCGACGGGCCGACCGCCCGGGCGCTCGCGGACGCGTTCCGCGCCTTCGAGGACGACTCCGACGCGGCCGTCGCGGTGCTCTGGGGCGCCGGCGGGACGTTCTGCGCGGGCGCGGACCTCAAAGCCATCGGTACGCCGAGCGGCAACCGGGTCGAGCCGGAGGGCGACGGCCCGATGGGCCCGACCCGGATGCGCCTGTCCAAGCCGGTGCTCGCCGCCGTCTCCGGGTACGCCGTGGCCGGCGGCCTAGAGCTGGCGCTCTGGTGCGACCTGCGAATCGCCGAGTCCGACGCGGTGCTCGGGGTCTTCTGCCGGCGCTGGGGCGTCCCGCTGATCGACGGCGGCACGGTACGGCTGCCCCGGCTGATCGGGGAGAGCCGGGCGATGGACCTGATCCTCACCGGCCGGCCGGTCCCCGCCGACGAGGCGTACGCGATGGGCCTGGTCAACCGGCTGGTCGCCCCGGGTACGGCCAGGGCAGAGGCCGAGCGGCTGGCCGCCGAGATCGCCCGCCACCCGCAGACCTGCCTGCGCAACGACCGCGCCGCGCTGCTGGCGAACGCCGGCCTTCCGGAGCCGGAGGCGATGGCCACCGAGCTGGCGTTCGGCATGGAGTCACTGGTGACGGACGCGATTCGAGGGGCGGCCCGGTTCACCGCCGGGGCGGGCCGCCACGGCGAGCAGCCCGACTGAGCCCTACTTCAACGCCCGCAGCGCGTCCTCGATGGCCCGGTGGAAGGTCGGGTACGCGTAGATCATGTGCCGGAGCTGGCTGAGCGGGACCGCCGCGTGCACCGCCACCACCAGCGCGGACAGCACCTCGCCGCCGGCCGGGCCGACCGAGGTGGCGCCGATCAGCACGCCCTGGTCGGCGTCGGCGATGAGCTTGATGAAGCCCGCGTTCCCGGCCTTGTGGATCCACCCGCGGGCGGACGAGGTCAGGTCGGTGTAGCCGACCTGGACGTTGATGCCGCGCTCGCGGGCCTGCTGCTCGGTGAGGCCGACCGCGCCGACCTCCGGATCGGTGAAGGTGACCCGGGGCAGCGCCCGGTAGTCGGCGCGGGGAACGCTGCCCGGCACGCCGGTCGACCCGCCGGCGCTCATCGAGCCGCCGACGGCGCTGACCACACCGGCCGCACCGCCGAGGACGCTGGCGGTGCCGCTCGCGTCCGGGCCACCCTTCGTCCGGCGCATGTGGTCGAGCACGTCGGCGACGACGATCCCTGCCTGGTACATCGCGATGTGGGTGAACGCGCCCTCGCCGGTCAGGTCGCCGACGGCCCAGATGCCGTCCCGGACGTGCATCCGCTCGTCCACCGGCAGGTAGCGCTGGGACGCGTCGACGCCGACGGTGTCCAGGCCCAGCTCGTCCAGGTGCGCCTTCCGCCCCGTCACCACCAGCAGCCGGTCGCCAGTGAACTCGGTGCCGTCGGCGTGCACGGTGAAGCTGCGCCCGTCGTGGCTGACCCGGTTGGCCCTCACCCCGGTCGCGATGGTCACCCCGTCGGCGCGCAGCGCGGCCGCGGCCACCTCGGACGCCTCCGGTTCCTCGATGGCGAGCACCCGGTCCGCGGCCTCGACCACGGTGACCTGGACGCCGAACCGGGCGAAGACCTGCGCCAGCTCCAGCCCGATCGCCCCGCCGCCGAGCACCAGCAGCGACCCGGGCAACTCCTCGACCTCGATCGCCTGGTGGTTCGTCCAGTACGGGGAGTCGGCCAGCCCGTCGATCGGCGGAGCCGAGGGACGGGTGCCGCTGCCGAGCACGATCCCGTAACGCGCCTGGAACACCTGGTCGCCGACGCGTACCCGGCCGGGGCCGTCGAGCCGACCGCTGCCCCGGACGAACCGGCCGCCCTTGCCGGTGAAGCGTTCCACCGCCACCGTGTCGTCCCACGTGTCGGTGGCCTCCTCCCGGATCCGCTTCGCCACCGGGGCCCAGTCCGGCTGCACCTGGGCCGCGCCGGCCAGCTCGTTGACCCGGCGGGCCTCGGCGATCGCGTTCGCCGCCCGGATCATCATCTTGCTCGGCACGCAGCCCCAGTACGGGCACTCCCCGCCGACCAGGTCCCGCTCGATCCCGACGACGGTGAGGCCGGCCTCGGCGAGCCGCCCGGCCACCTCCTCGCCGCCGACCCCGAGCCCGACCACGACAACGTCCACCAGCTCCGGCTCCGCCATTCCGCCAGCATTCCCCACCACGGGGCGGTGGGCCACCGCGTCGGGCGGGAATTCCCGCGCCGGTAATGATTCCGACGGCCTACGGTGGCCGGATGCAGGCGCGCTTCGCCCCGGTCCGGGACTGCTTCCACGACCTCTTCGCCGTCGGCCGGGAGACCGGCGCCGGCCTGAGCATCTGGTACGACGGCGAGCCGGTGGTCGATCTGATCGGCGGCCCGGGGTGGCGGCCGGACACCCTGGTCAACGTCTACTCGGTCGGCAAGCCGGTGGCCGCGCTCTGCCTGCTGATGCTGGTCGACCGGGGGCGGGTCGGCCTGGACGACGCGGTGGCCGCGCACTGGCCGGGGTTCCGCACCCCGGCAACCGTCCGGCAGGTGCTCAGCCACACCGCCGGGCTGCCGGCGTTTCCGGTGCCACGGCCGGCCGAGGCGATCGCCGACTGGGAGCTGCTCTGCGCCGACCTGGCCGCGGCCGACCCGGAGTGGGAGCCGGGCTCCGTCGCGGGTGAACACGCCTGGACGTACGGGCATCTGGTCGGCGAGCTGGTCCGCCGGGTCGACGGCCGGTCGGTGGGGCGGTTCCTGGCCGAGGAGATCGCCGGACCGTGGCGGCTCGACCTGGGCTTCGGGCTCGGCGAGGCGGACCAGCGCCGCTGCGCCGACCTGTCGTACGGCGATCAGAACTGGCCGACCCGGATGCTCGGTGAGCCGGGCTCGCTGCGCGCCCGGGCGCTGGGCAATCCGGCCGGTGGCCTGGGCCTGGCGGTGCTGAACAGCCCGCTCTGGCGGGGCGCGGAGGTGCCGGCGGTGAACCTGCACGCCACCGCGTCCGGGCTGGCCCGCCTCTACGCCGGCCTGCTGGCCGACGGCACCCTCGACGGGGTACGCCTGTTCAGCGCCGACCTGGTCGCCGAGGCGACCCGGGTCCAGTACGACGGCCCGGACCTGGTCCTCGACCGGCGGGCGTACTGGACGTTGGGCATGCAGTGGGAGCCGGACGGCAGCTGGGGCATGGGCGGGATCGGTGGCAGCAGCGCCTGGGCCGACCCGGAGCGGGGCTACACCTTCGCCTACGCGACCGCCCGCCTCGCCGAGCACGACCGGGTGGACGAGCTGGTCGAGGCGCTGCACTCCTGCCTGTGAGCCCGGCAGCCCCGGCGATGCGAGAGTCAGGTCACGGACGGTGACGGTTGAGGACCATCACGCAGTGCAACCGCACCCTGCAAGCACCGGACGCCCCTTCCTCACTTTGCTCTGCTGCAGCCCACGCAACACCGGCCCCGGCCAGGGCTTTGTCCCGCCACCGGGACCTTTCGCCAACGCCACCCCTTCACTGTGGGTGGCTGTTGCGTCCGCTTAAGCAGAGCAAAGGAGCCAACGACACCAGGTGTAGGTCCGCGGGCGATGACGGTGCGTGCCCGGCCCGACGAATCGGCGCGGTCACACCCGGGCCGCGGGGCTCGGCGGGCTCGGCGGGAGGGTCCCGGCCGGTCGCGTCGCTCCGGTGCGGCCCCGTTTGGAGGTCCCCGGTGCGGCCCCGGTGCCGCCCCGCTGCGGCCGCGAAGGCGTCAGCGGAGCCAGACCGGGTCGGCGCCGGGGACCTCCAACGGGGCCCGGTAGTCGAGTCCGCGCCGCACGGCACCCGGCAGGCGACACGGCTGGTGCACCGCCCTGCCCTCGACCGAGGCCGGCCCGGTCGCCGGCCCGGTTCGCCACCGTTAGCGGTGACAGGCAGCCGAACCGCAGGTACGGGCTGAGCCGCGAGGTCCGGTCGCCGGCCATGTCGTCGTGGCTGTCGTCGTGGCTGTCGTCGTACCGGTCCAGGGTGGGCAGCCATTCGCTCAGCCGGCGCCGGGCGACGCGCTCCCCGCCGGGCGCGGCGTCCGGTGATTCCCCCGTCGGCCGGGCGCAGCGCCCCCGGCTCGACGACGGTGAGACCGGGAAGAGCCGCAGGGAGAGCCGGTGCCGTTCGCACTCCGCGCGCAACCGCCGCTGCGCGTACCGGCTCACGTCGGCGGAGAGCCCGACACCCTCGGCACCCACCTCGCCGGCCAGCCGGATCGTCTCGGCCACCGGATCGCCCTGCCGGACCACCAGGTCGCCGCCGCGGGCCCGCAACGCCTCGCGCAGGTCGGCGAGGCTCTGGTGCAGGAACCGCGTCCGGTTCGGCGACAACTCCGCCAGGGTCGGATCGAGCACGTACAGCGGTACCACCGGGTCGAACGCCGCGCAGGCGGTGGCGAGCGCCGGGTGGTCGTGCACCCGCAGGTCGCGGGTGAGGAGGACGATCGCGACCCGGCCCGTCACGACACCGGCACGGGGACGGGATGCACCGCCGGCCCCGGCACGACGACCGGCGTACCGGCCGGGGTGAGCAGCGCCCGCGCGGCCACCGCCATCCGCCGCCGCTGCGGTACGACGGCCCGCCGCACGAAGACGTCGTAGTCCTGAGCGGCCACCTCGTCGAGGATCCCGCCGTAGAGCGCGTACGCCGTCCGCATGCACGCCTGCGAGGCGGGCGCGAGCAGGGGGATTCCCGGTGCGGCGGCGGCGTAATGGGCCTGAGCGCGGGTCACCTCGTACTCGATCAGCTCCCGGACCCGCGGCGTGGCGCGGCCGTTCGCCTTCGCCGCCAGCAGGTCCCCCCGGGTGAGGTCGAACTTCGCCAGGTCCTCGTCCGGCAGGTACGTGCGGCCGCGGTCCAGGTCCTCGGCGACGTCCCGGATGAAGTTGGTGAGCTGGAACGCGAAGCCGAGCTGCCGGGCCGGTTCCCGGGCGGCCGCCGCGTCCGAGCTGCCCAGGATCGGCAGCATCATGGTGCCGATGACCGCGGCCGAGCCCTCCATGTAGTCGAGCAGGTCGTCGTAGGTCGGGTACGACATGACTGTCACGTCCATCGCCATGCTGCGCAGGAACGACGCGAAGTCGCTGCGGTCCAGGTCGAAGATCGCGATGGTGTGCAGGACGGCGGGGAGCAACGGGTCGTCGATCGGCGCACCGTGCAGCCCGGCGAGGAACCGGGCCGACCATTCGTCCAGCCGGGCGGCCCGCTCCGCGGGCGGCAGCTCCTCGGTCCGGTCGACGATCTCGTCCGCGTAGCGGGTGAATCCGTAGAGGGCGTGAACGTGTCGTCGTTGCCACGCGGGCAGCAGACGAGTAGCGAGATAGTAGGTACGCCCGTGCCGTTTGTGCAGCTCCTGGCAGCGCTCATAGGCAGCGGTGAGATCGGTGTCCACCGGCCCTCCTCCAACGATTCGACGCAGCGATCGACGCAACTCGTAACCCTAGGGTACGCTCGCCGACATGGCCAACGACGCAGCTGCGGGTAACACGCTCCGCAGCGCCCCGGCACAGCCGGCAGCGGCGGACGATCCGGTCCGCGGCGTACTGGCCGCGTTCACCGAGGACCTGGTCAAGGGGGTGGACGACACCCTGGTGGCGTTCCTGGCCGCCGAGGTGGACTCGCTCACCGAGACCGACGCGGCAATGGGCGGGTTCGCCGCCACGGCCCGCGACTGCGTGCTGGCCGGCGGCAAACGGGTCCGGCCCACCTTCGCGTACTGGGGATGGCGCGGGGTGGTCGGCGGCGGCGAGCCGCTGGCCACTGTGCTGCCGGCGCTCGCCGCCCTGGAACTGCTGCACACGTTCGCGCTGGTGCACGACGACGTGATGGACGCCTCCGACACCCGCCGCGGACTGCCGACCGCGCACCGGGCCGCCGCGGCCCGGCACCGGGCGGCAGGATACACCGGCGACCCGGACCGGTTCGGCGAGACCGTCGCCGTGCTCATCGGCGACCTCTGCATGGTCTGGGCCGACCGGCTGCTGGCGCACGCCACCGTGCCGCCGTCCCGACTGCTCGCCGTCCGGCGCTGCTACGACCAGATGCGCATCGAGACGGTCGCCGGGCAGTACCTGGACGTGCTCGGCGAGCACGACGCGGCGAACTGGTCGGTGGACCGGGCATTGCGGGTGGCCCGCTACAAGACCGCCAGCTACACCGTCCAGCGGCCACTGCTCTTCGGTGCCTGTCTGGCCGGCGTCGCCGCCGACGCGCCGCTGATCGCCGCGTACACCCGGTACGGCCTGGCCGTCGGCGAGGCGTTCCAGCTCTGCGACGACCTGCTCGGCGTCTACGGCGACCCGGCGACCACCGGCAAGCCCGCCGGCGACGACCTGCGCACCGGCAAGCCGACCACGCTGCTGATGCTGGCCCGGCAGCTCGCCACCCCGAGCCAGCGCCGGGCCCTGGAGCGGGCCGGCACGGTCACCGGGGCGCGGGAGGTGGGCCGGCTCGCCGAGTTGGTCGCCGACACCGGCGCCGTGGCCCGGGTCGAACGGATGATCTCCGACCAGGTGGCCGAGGCGCTGAACGCGCTCGACACCGCGTCGATCGACGAGACCGCGCGCACCGCGCTGACGGGTCTCGCCACCGCCGCCACCAGCCGGCGGGCATGATGGGCAACTTTGTGAGGGAGGTGGTCACGTGCGGACCGTGAACGGACGTACCGACCGGGTGGTGGTCGTCGGCGCCGGCCTCGGCGGGCTGGCCTGCGCGCTGCACCTGGCCGGCAGCGACCGGCAGGTGACCGTCCTGGAACGCGAACCGGTGCCCGGCGGGCGCGCCGGCCGGCTCAGCGTCGACGGGTACGAGTTCGACACCGGCCCGACCGTGCTCACCATGCCCGACCTGATCGCCGAGGCGCTCGGTGCGGTCGGCGAGGAGCTGCGCGACTGGCTGGACCTCACCCCGCTCGACCCGGCGTACCGCGCCTACTACCCGGACGGCTCGACGCTGGACGTCATCACCGACACCACCCGGATGGCGGCCGAGATCTCCCGGGTGTGCGGGCCCCGCGAGGCCGACGGCTACCTGCGCTTCGTCGACTACGCCCGCCGGCTCTGGAAGCTGGAACGGGCCGACTTCATCGAGCGCAACCTCGACGCGCCGACCGACCTGCTCACCGGCAACCTGCTGAAGCTGGTCAGGGGCGGAGCGTTCCGGCGGCTCCAGACGAAGATCAACCAGTTCTTCCGCGACCCGCGTACCCAGCGGATCTTCTCCTTCCAGGCGATGTACGCCGGCCTCGCGCCGCACGACGCGCTGGCCATCTACGCGGTCATCGCGTACCTCGACTCGGTGGCCGGCGTCTCCTTCCCGCGCGGCGGCCTCCACGCGGTCTCCCGGGCGATGGCCGGCGCCGCCGAGAAGCACGGCGTGCAGATCCGGTACGGCACCACGGTGACCCGGGTGGAGACCGCCAACGGCCGCGCCACCGGCGTGGTCACCGCCGACGGCGAACTCGTCCCGGCCGACGTGGTGGTGCTGAACCCGGACCTGCCGGTCGCCTACCGCGACCTGCTGCCGCCGGCTCACCAACGGAAGCTCACCTACTCGCCCTCCTGCGTGGTGCTGCACGTCGGTTCCCGGCAGGGCTATGACAAGATCGCCCACCACAACATCCACTTCGGACGACAGTGGAAGGGCACGTTCGACGAGGTGATCCGGCGCGGCGAGCTGATGACCGACCCGTCGCTGCTGGTCACGAACCCGAGCCGGACCGACCCGGCGGTCGCCCCGGCGGGACGGCACACCTACTACGTCCTCGCCCCGGTGCCGAACCTCGACCGGGCCCCGTTCGACTGGCGCGGCGACCTCACCCGCCGGTACGCCGACCAGCTCATCGAGACCCTCGAGGAACGGGGCTACGTCGGCTTCGGCGACGGCGTGGAGGTGCTGCGCACGGTGACCCCGGCCGAGTGGGCGGAGCAGGGGATGGCGGCCGGTACGCCGTTCGCCTCCGCGCACAGCCTCTTCCAGACCGGCCCGTTCCGGCCGTCCAACCTGCACCGCACGCTGTCCAACGTGGTCTTCGTCGGCTCCGGCACCCAGCCCGGAGTGGGCGTGCCGATGGTCCTCATCTCCGGCAAGCTCGCCGCCGGTCGCATCACCGGAGCGAAGCAGTGACGGCCCGGGAAGCGCACCTGGTCGAGCTGGTCGACGACAGCGGCCACGCCCTCGGCGAGGCCACCGTGGCTTCCGCGCACCAGCCACCCGGTCGGCTGCACCGCGCCTTCTCCGTACTGCTCATCGACCCGGCGGGCCGGGTGCTGCTCCAGCGGCGGGCCGCCGCGAAGACCCGGTTTCCGCTGCGCTGGGCCAACTCCTGCTGCGGCCACCCGGCCCCCGGCGAATCGCTGGTGGAGGCCGCCAACCGCCGTCTGACCGAGGAGCTGGGCACCGCGCCGGTCGCCCTCACCGAGGTCGGCGTGTACGTCTACTACGCCGAGGACCCGGCCACCGGCCGCGTCGAGTTCGAGTACGACCACGTCCTGCGCGCCGACGTCCCCGCCGACCTGCGTACCGTCCCGGATCCGGACGAGGTGGCCGAGCTGCGCTGGGTCGACCCGACCCAGTTGGAGGCCGACCTCGACGTCGATCCGCGGGCGTACGCACCCTGGCTGGGCGGGGTGGTGAACCGGCTGCTGCGTCCCACGTCGGGCACCCCCGGCGCGGCCGCGATCCCGTCCGGCATTCCGGCGGATGAAGCGTCGGAGCGGTCGGGTGGCCGATGAGGCACTGAGCGCGGGGGCCGTCGCGCGCCGACTGGGGGTCGCGGTCACCACGCTCCGCACCTGGCACCAGCGCTACGGCCTCGGTCCCAGCGAGCACGTACCGGGGCAGCACCGGCGGTACACGCCGGCCGACCTCGCGCGCCTGGAGATCATGCGGCGGCTCACCGCCGAGGGGGTGACCCCGGCCGACGCGGCCCGCTGGGCCCGGCAGGCACCGGCGGACATCAGCCCCGACGTCGTCGGCCCCCGCCCCGGCACCGCCCGAGACGGCGGCGGGCTGACCATCCCCGTCGGCCGGGCCGGGCCCGTCGCGCGCGGACTGGCCCGGGCCGCCATGCGGTTGGACTCGGTGGCCATCGGCGAGACCATCACGCACGCCCTCGCCGCCGACGGGGTGATCGCCACCTGGGACGGACTGCTCCGCCCGGTGCTCGCCGGGATCGGGGAGCGGCACGCCGCCACCGGCGCGCTGATCGAGGTGGAACACCTGGTGTCCCGGTGCGTCTCCGATGCGTTCGCCACGGTCGCCCATTCCCACCCGGTCACCGGGTCACCCCGGATCCTGCTCTCCTGCGCCGACGAGGAGCAGCACAGCATGCCGCTGGAGGCGCTGTCGGCCGCCCTGGCCGAGGTCCGGATGAGCTACCTAATGCTCGGCGCCCGGGTACCCGTCGAGGCGCTCCTGGATGCGGTGAACCGGACCGGACCGGCCGCCGTCGTGGTCTGGTCGCACACCCGGGCCACCGCCGACCCGGGGCAGCTCTCCGCCCTGCTCGGCGCGCCCCGGCGACCGCTGCTGGTGCTCGCCGCCGGTCCCGGCTGGCGCGCCGACACGCTGCCCGCCGGCGTGGTCCGCCCGGTCGACCTGACCGAGGCGGTCTCGCTGGCGTTGGCCGTACGCGACTCGCTGGACCAGTCGACGACGGGCTGACCGGCCCTCCCGATTCAGCCGCACGTCCACTACCGTCGGTGGGTCCGCGTACCCCGACCCCCCCTTCGGGAGCGACGATGCGTCCACCCGCCGTGCTGGCGTTCGGTCTCGGCCTGGTCCTCCTCCTCGCCGGTTGCGGTGACCACGCCCGCAACTTGTCCCAGGCTGGTGGCCCGCCCCCGGCGGCCTCGGCGCCGCCGGTGCCGAAACCAACCGCCTCGCCACGGCCGACCGGGAGCGCTCCGCCCAAGCCGCGGCTGCGACCGCTGCCCACCACGCTCCCGGCCGGCCTGCGCCGCACCACCGGCGAGCGTGCGGTGGCGCTGACCTTCGACGACGGGCCGGACCCGCGGTGGACGCCCCGGATCCTCGACCAGCTCCGGGCGGCCCGGGTCACCGCGACGTTCTGCCTGGTCGGCCGGCAGGCCCGGCGCTACCCGGCGCTGGTGGTCCGGATCGTCAGGGAGGGTCACCAGCTCTGCAACCACAGCTGGCGGCACGACATGGACCTCGGCCGGCGGCCGGTGGCGGAGATCCGGGCCGACCTGGTCCGCACCGACAGGGCGATCCACGCGGCGGTCCCCAACGCCCGGATCCCCTACTACCGCCAGCCCGGCGGGCGGTGGACGCCGGAGGTCGTGGCGGTGGCCCGCCAGCTCGGCATGCGCTCCCTGCATTGGAGCGTCGACCCGCAGGACTGGGACCACCCTCCGGCGAAGACGATCATCCAGCGGGTGGAGTCGGCGGTCCGGCCCGGAGCGACCGTGCTGATGCACGACGGGGGCGGCGATCGGCGGGCCACCCTTGCCGCCTGCCAGCGGCTGATCCCCGAGCTGAAGCGCCGGTACGGCATCTCCCGGCTCCGGTGACACCGCTGTGAGCTGTGGTTTTGCTCTCCGCTGTGCCCCGCGCCATACCGGTTTGGATCGCCGGCCGACCATCACGTATGCTTTCCAAGCCTCCGGCGGGGCCGGATGGGAGCAAGTCCGCTTGAAGTTGCGAGTATGCAATGATGGCGGGGCCGCCCTCATCGTCTAGCGGCCCAGGACGCCGCCCTTTCAAGGCGGTAGCACGGGTTCGAATCCCGTTGGGGGCACGGTCCGACTACGGTCGGATGCAACAGAGCTAGGTCCTGTGGAGCAGTCGGAGTGCTCGCCGCCCTGTCAAGGCGGAGGTCGCGGGTTCAAGTCCCGTCAGGACCGCAAGCGCTGACGCCGCGCTCATCATGCGCGGCGTTCTGCGTATCGGAGCGTGTAACCCTCCCGGCGAAGACCCCGCCCTCCGGGTAGCATGAGCCGAGCAGCACGGCCAGGTAGCTCAGTTGGTACGAGCGTCCGACTGAAAATCGGAAGGTCGGCGGTTCGACCCCGCCCCTGGCCACATAGCCTTTCGCCGGGCTACAGGAGCGCCGATCAGCGGAAACGCCGGTCGGCGCTCTGCTTTTCGCCCCGGAAGCTCCGCTGTCCGGTCTGACCCTCATTGACCCCGGAATCCCGCCGATGGCCGACCCTTGTCGCACGGGGATCGCACGGAGAGGTCTGCGGGTAGCAGTGGCGCAACCCCCAAGCGGGTGAGATCCACGTCGATCACGACGCTGCCCAATAGGTGCGCCGTCTGGCACTCTTTTCCTCTTATGGGGGCAATCAGCTTGATCGAGTGGCTACGTACGCAGTGTGCTGAGTACCGCTACGACCTGGGAGGGGTGTTCAGGCGGGACAGCACCTCGGCCATGTGGCCCCTACTCGCGACCGGGCCGGCAGAGCTAGAGGCTGCTCTTGGGGCAAGGGGACACCTGCTGCCTCTTCCGAAGGAGTCCGCGGCGCTGGCCAACGTTCTAGAGGTCTCAGTGGTTGACTTCCTGCTCGCGCGTCTTGACGGCATCGACGGAGCGGAGGTCCAGCGGGGCTCTGAGCGAGGCTACCCGGATCTTGAGATCGGGGGCCCCGCCTTCGGAGGCGGTGTGTTCGCTATCGACGTGAAGGCGGCCCGGCGCGAGAACGCTAAGAAGACGCGTGAGCGCGGCCACGAGGACGAGAAGACTCAGAGCCGCATCACCTTGTACACCGGGAACACCTACTTCCGGCATCCAGACTTGCACTGGCCAGGCTGCTTCCGACCGTTCAACGAGTACGCGGGCCACCTCGACCTGATTCTGATCTACACCCTGAACCCGGACTCGACGCACCGCGTTGACGACCTGGAGCTGATCGTCCAGGAGCCGTGGCGCATCGCCAGCAAGGAGCGATCTTCCACCACCCGGGAGTACATCGGCGCGGTCGAGAAGATCGAGGATCTCCGCCAAGGCAAAGGAGCCTTCGCTACCCCGGAAGCCTTCTACAAGTATTGGCGGGCCTACCACTTCAAGGTTTCGCCTCAGGTCCAGAAGCAGTACGAGCGGGCGCTGGCAGCGAAGATGAGGGAGCTTGAGCAGTACAAGGCGGCACAGCAGCAGCGCCTCCTCTAACAGTCGCAGTGGCGCACCGAACTCGGTAGGTTGCTCCCACCGCTCCGTCTGGCATGATCGGGACGTGGCGACCAGGGGCATAGCGATCTCCCTCTTCTCAGGGGCGGGGGGTCTCGACCTGGGCACTGAGCGTGCCGGCTACGAGGTGCGGGCGGCCGTGGAGTGGGACCGAGACGCCGTAGCGACCATGGAGAAGAACTTCTCCCACCTACGCGGGCCGGTCATCAACGACGACATCTTGATGGTGCCGACGGAGCAGATCCTCGCCGCAGCTGGCCTGGCCGCCACCGAGCGCCCGGACCTGCTGATCGGCGGCCCGCCCTGTACCCCCTTCTCCAAGTCCGGCTTCTGGCTCGACTGGAAGCGGGATGGGCTCGACCCGACAGCCTCCCTGCTACAGGAGTACACGCGAGTCCTTCGCGAAGCGCGTCCACACCGGTTCGTCCTCGAGAACGTGTACGCGCTCACATACAACAACAAGGCGAGCCGCCCGGCCTTTGAGAGATTGCTCAGGGAGATCGACGAGGCCGGGTACGACTGCGTGTGGCAGGTTCTGCATTCCGCTGACTACGGGGTCCCCCAGTCTCGCCCCCGGTTGTTCATCCTGGGCGCTCCCAAGGGCGAGCCTCTGCCCGCACACCCCTACCCAAGCCACGGGGGTCTCTGGGAGGGCAAGGAGTCAGGGAGACTCACTCATCCGTACGTGACCGCCGGTCAAGCGCTCGACGGACTGGTCACTGAACCCGAGCCAAGCGAGATTGTCGGCGGCAAGTACGGCCACCTGCTCCCCGACATTCCCCCTGGCGACAACTACCTCTTCTACACGGAGAACCGAGGGCATCCATCGCCCCTGTTCAGGTGGCGCAGCAAGTACTGGTCCTTCCTGCTGAAGCTCTCCCCCGATCGACCGTCCCCCACGATCCAGGCACAGCCCGGACCGTATATCGGCCCGTTCCACTGGGAGAACCGTCGCCTTCGGGTCCCAGAGCTGCGCCGGCTGTTCACCTTCCCGGACAGCTTCGAATTCGTCGGCAGCCGGAACTCAGTGCAGGCCCAGATCGGGAACTCAGTACCTCCGCTGCTTGCTGAGAAGGTCGTCCGGGCGCTGCACGGCCAGTACTTGTACGAGGGATAGCCGCGGCTGGCGGAGAGGATCTCCTCGTCGGGCAGTCGCAGACCCTCCTGCGGACTCACGCCGCTTCGCGGGTCGCTGTAAGTCCTCGGGGTCTGGCAGGCTCGTCGGAGTCTCGTCGGAGAGGCGGGGCTAGTTGGCTGGCCATCACGGAGGCATAGTGAACAGCGCGGACGAGCAGGTGTCCTTCACCCCGCAGGCGTATCCCCTCTGGATTGCCTGGTTCGATCCGACCCAGCTTGATCGGCAGCACCGGAGCGACCTGGAAGCCATGGCCGACATGACTGACGACGAGTTGGACATGCTCGTTCGTGACACGAGTCCGCCGCACCTCGTCGTTGCGTGGGAGCACATCCCCGACTCGGTGCCGCAGCCAGTGGTGCCCGAGATCGGCCGCGACTCCGGTACCGCCTTCCTCGGTCTCACTAAGGAGGAGGTCTTCGAACAGGTGCGTTTCGCAGCCCAGCAAGACCGGAACAGCATCCGCCGCTTCCTGAAGCGGAACCCGAGGCAGTCCTGATGGGCCGGTTGTTGGCGGATCTCCTCGTCGGGCAGTTGTAGACCGTCCAGCCTCTCCGGACGGGGACAAGGTGGAGCGCCCTACCGGACGAACGACCTTGGCCCCGTCCGGAGAGGCTGGTAGCCCTTGTGGTGCCCGCCGAGGTGATCCGCTCCCGACTGATCTCTGAGGAGGGCCGGGGTTCGGGGCGGAGCCCCGAGGTCTTCAGGGTCTTGTCGTCCTTCAGCGTGGCCGGTCGGCCCGGCCGATGCCGGCCGGAGGTCGCCAGCAGGCCGGGGCCGGGCCGGCGCGGCCCGCTTGCGGGCCGCCTTGATCGATAAGAGGCCAATTCGGCAACGGCGGCACATGGGCAGTGTCGCGCCGACCCATGCCCAGCCATCGATTTTGTCGTACACACGTACTACCCTTGACGGTAGCTAGGACGACCGGTTGGCCAAGACCACGCAACCTGCCGGCCCTGCCTTGCGGCGCTATGTAGCAGATCGCGAAGACGGTCTGCGGACCATCCTGTGTAGCCCGTACGCTGGGTCGACAGCTAAGGAGGTGTCAGCCATGAGTTCCGTGAGCCGTTCTGCATGGTACGACTCACTGCTCGCTGCACTTGGCGCTGCGCGATACACACCCGATGAGGTGCGGGCTCGTGTTTCCGCTGAGCTAGGAGACGAACCAGAGTGGCTAGCTGACGCCCTAAGCGGCTCCGCCGCTCCGTCTGCGTATGGCTACCTAATTCTTTCTGCTGTCACCTCGATTCCGATTTCGGTCTTGGCAGGAACCGTCGATCCGGCTCGCAGCACAGGCGTCGCCTTACGTGCTGGCACTCTTGCAAACCCCTCCGCCATCACGGGGCAAGCGCAGCGTCGCGGGGTTCAGTTGATTGAAGCCTCGCGCCTGATCTGCTCATGGCTGGGTGCTGATGCTGCAGCGAAGGCATCCCACTTGGCCGCCGCCCGCGCTGTTATCTCCCGAGACGCCTTTGCCCCTCATGCGGGTAGGAATACCGCTCAACAGGTTCGTGCGATGCTCGATCGACTCGGCCTGGTACAAAGAAGTGGGCCGGTCGGGGACTTGGTTGCCCTTGTGGAGTCCCTAGGCATACCTGTGGAGCTGAGTTCTGACCTGCCCGAGGGAATTCACGGAATCACGGTTCATGATGAATCGCTCGGCAACTGGGACTGCGCGATCATTATTCGCGTTCAAGACTTTTGGGTTCGGCAGCGTTATACGTTGGCGCATGAGCTGTGCCATGTGTTGTATCGCGACTCGGGCCTCGTATCTGTAAACGACGACGGCATTGAGGACAGCACCCAAGACGAGGAGTCGAGGGCGGAGTTTTTCGCACGCCACTTTTTGGCACCCGCCCCGGAGGCCCGGCGGGTATGGCTATCGAATTTGCGAGCCAGCAGAGGTGATTCCGTCCGAGCGCTGTGCGAGTTCATGCTGCATTTTGGAATCAGCCGCCAAGCCGCCTTGCGCATTTTGCAAAGTGGGCAGCTGATATCGGCTGAGGCTGCGGACAACCTTCGGCAGCGCCTCGTTGCGGATCAGATGGAGTCATCAGGACTTGGCCAGGTGTGGCAGGACCTGGTCGATGAGCAGAGCGAGCCAAGTGCATCAGTCTGGCTTCTCGAAGCAGCCCTTAACTTGTATCAGCAGGAGCTAGTTCCCGTTGGAGTCGTCGCTTCAGTGCTAGGGCAGCCTGAAGAGGCAGTAAGAGTGGACCTGCGTGCACAGGGCTGGCACGCGAACAGCGGCATTTAGCTCACGTCGCAGGCGCCACATGTCTTGCCGACATCATCAAATGCGCACGTCAAGAACGCCTTAGCATCGGCGGGTTTCGCGCTCGACGTGATATCGGAGACGGCGCAAGCAAGGGCGAAGGCGGCAGCAGCGGCAGTAGCAGTAACGCCACCTCGGCTGTCACAAACGAGCTCTTTCAGCACATCAGCAAAATGCAAGGACGGGATGCTAGGTTGCTGCGCACCGGCAACGAAGCTGGCACCGCTGTCGTTCGTGAGTATCACCACGTTGCTTTGGGTTAGCGCTAGCGCGATTAGCGTGGCCTCGCCAGCGTGCTTTTGCAGCGAACTCGCTGCTCGGAGTCCCGAAAGCGCCGACCGCGCCGCCTCATAGTTTCTGAGCTGGGCGAGAATTAGCTGAAGGCTTGCCGCGAACGACTGAGAAGCCTGAACGACGTGTATCGCTACCCGCCCGGAGTTTATGAAGTAGTTGCGAGCAAGGGTAGCTGCCGGCTGAATGCCAGGGTTATCCGGCTTTCCCTTCCGTGCAATCGTGCGCACCTCGTCTCGAACCGCATCCGTCGTTGCAGCTCGACTACCATAGAGATTATGGAAAAGGGCTACGGCATTTATGTTCACTGCTGAACCCAGAGAGAAGAAGATGCCAGAGTCGACAAGGGCGGAGAGTTTTCTGTTGCCTCGCGGTACTGAGTTTCCCCGAAAAGCGTGTACTGGCTGGCGGGAAACACCAGATGCAGGGGGGACTGAATTCACGCGCTTGTGTTTGAAGATGCTCGGGCTCGGGCGCTGGTTGCTGGGCATCAGAGCGCGGCCCCCATCTCTTCGAAGTGCGTCGAGCCGTCCGGCGGCGTGTCGAGATAGCGCTCCCGATCAGGGCACCACAACGCCATCGGGCAAGTTCTACAATGCTCGCTTGGCTTGGTTGCCCATTCTGTATCGTAGTGCCAGCCTGCAACTCTATGCATGACGCGGGTATCGGCAATAAGCATTAGGGTTGAGTCAGTTGTCGAATACGAATACAGGGCAGAACCGGAATGACCGAGAACTTCTAGCTCAACTGTCGCGGACTCAACGCCATAACGCTGACGCCAGCCTCGGTCTAGTAGTGAGAGGAGCCAGTAAACGATCTCATCAAAACTGTCCCTAGCCGACGCTTCGTTCTCCGGCAAGCCGAGGTTGGTGGTCTTCGTCTCTCGCACCACCAAGTTGCCGTCCCGCATGTAAAGCAAGTCTGGCTTCGATACGACAACGGTGTCTGCTGTGACGTCCCAACCGTAGTGACGTTCGTCAGCCGACAGTATCCGAACACTTTGCGACATAGGACAGTGTTCCAGATGCTGACGCAGGAAAGGCAATGCTGCTCTATAGCTGTCGTCGTCCAGCTCGCTGGCCGCCACGTGGTGGGGTTCTCTTACATCCGGCAAGTCTGCCTCGCCACATCGGAGGCCGCGCGAATGCGCGATCTTCAGCCACAGGTGAACCGCCCTCCCGCGATCCGCATCGGCGCCGTGAGACTCGGCCTCCTCGTCGGCCGGTAGGTGCAGCTTCTGCTGCATGTACCAGCGGGCCGGGCATCTTTCATAGATCCGAAGGTCTGTGGCTGAAACTGATCTGGTGTACGGCCCCTTCTCCACCTGACCCAGAACGCCGTCCATCGGGATCAACGCATTACACACGCCAGCGGCTTTGCAACTCGCGCAGTCCCGGCCGGGTGTCGGGTCTCCGCCTTCAATGAGTTCCAGCGCCCGAGGCCGGGCAGACGCCTGAAACAGGTCCTCCGCCTCTGCAGGCGACACGCGCTCCAGAAGCATGGCTTCGTTGTGTCGGATGAGTGAGGAGTGATAGAGACTGACATCCATCACCGTTACCGAATTTGCTGGCCGACCGCCGAGCTGGGAAACGACATACGCGGCAAGAAGCGCCCACCCAGTGATGTCGGGCCGTGCCTTCTTAATTCGAAGTCGGTGCACCTCGACATCGCCTGCACTACTTCGGTAGGTTGGCGCCCCCCAGAAAAAGAGAGCACCTCGCTGGGTTGTCCGTCGGGTGAGGTTGTGTCCCAGGTAGTGGAGCGGGGTGGCGTGAGCCTCTTCCCTCGACTCAAAGAAGTCCAAGTAGTTATCAAGAGCTCTGCTCAGGTAGGCGCGCAGCCCAGGATGGGGCGGCCGGATGGCTGCGGCTGCGGCGGACTGCGCAGAGGCGAATGAAGCCCCACTCCTCCGTTCGGCGTGGAACCTGTCGAGGGCAGCCAAGAACTGCTTAAGCGGTATGTCCTCGGGGTCGTAGGTCTTTGACCAGCCGTGCGCCCCGATGATCTGCGAGTCGACGTGTGTCTTGACATACGCGTGTTGCGGGCAGATCCGATCACTGTCTACGTCTGATGCGCTGACCTTAAGGAGTGTTGCTGGCGTAAGATCAAATCCCGACGGTCGCCAAAGCGGCATGTCTGCCCTCCCCCCGAGCGCGCCCCCGGCAGAGTAGTTTCGCACACACTGGGGCCTGCTGGGTACCCTCAGGAACTTTGCGAAGATCTGCTGTCGAATGGCTTAGCCAGCGGCGGCTGCGACTGATTGCCGCGACGGTAGGAAAGACTTGCACCGTTTCGGGTGCCCGGATCCGGTCCGTGGCGGACTGCGGTGCCGCAAGGACCTCGGCTTAGACTGAACCCGGTATGCACTGCTGCATGGAGGTCCGCATGGTCGGCTCAGCCCACAGGGCTCGCGTTGCCGCAGAGCTGAGGCGGATGCGGGAGGACCTGGGCGTGCCGGGGGAAGAGGTGGCGGTAGCTCTCGGCTGGTCACAGTCGAAGGTCTCTCGGATCGAGAACGCTCGCATCGCCGTGAGTACTCGTGACCTGGCAACCTTGCTTCATTACTACGGTGTTTCCGAGGAGGTCCGCGCGGAGCTACTCGCCGTCTCTGCCGAGGATGAGGGCGTCGGCGGCGCATGGCTGGTTCGCGCCGGAGGCGTAACCCGCCGTCAAGGGGAAGTGGCGGCGGTCGAGACGCGCGTGCGGTCGATCCGGCAGTACTACCCCTTGATGGTGCCAGGCCAGCTGCAGTCGCCGGAATACGCGCTCGCCTACACGCGCAGCGGTGGTTGGCCCAACCCAGAGGCAATCGTTTCCCGTCGCATGGCCAGACAAGCGCTACTGCGAGAAGATGATGGCCCCGCCTATGCTGCGCTTCTGGATGCCCGAGCCTTCCTTGCCTGGCCCGGCAGCCGGGAGGCGATCCTCTCACAGCTCGAGTACCTGCGCCTTCGGGCTGAGCTGCCCAAGGTGAGCATCCGCATCATCCCGCTCGGCGTGGATCGGACGGCATCCGCGGTGGTGCCCTTCACGTTGTACGACTTCCGCGCTGAGTCCAGCCCTCGCGTCGTGTTCGTGGAGTCCCAGACCGCAGACCTGTACCTCTCGGCTCCTGGGGACGTAGAGACCTACTCAAGCCTCTTCGATGCCCTCGCCACGGATGCCCTATCCCCTGAGGACTCGCTAGAGCACCTTGCGTCACTGACCCGTTACATCGAGGATCTAGAAGACCCTCGATCGATGGACGGAGGCCGTGATGAGTCCTGACTTCAGCAAGGCGAAGTGGCGCAAGAGTTCCGCCAGCGACAGCGGCGGGTGTGTCGAGGTCGCCTACGTCGACGGCGTGATCGGTGTCCGGGACACCAAGCAGGCGGGCGCCGGTCCGATGCTGACCTTCACCGAGCGGGAGTGGAGCGCGTTCCTGGAAGGTGCTGAGCTCGGTGAGTTCACGCTCGATGAGCTGATGCGCTGAGAGAGGTAAGCATGTCCGCGGTGACCGAGCGCCCGGTGGAGACGTCGCCTGGGCGAGGTCTTGGCCTGCTGCTGGGTTCAACGGGTGTCTCGGTCACCGGGGACGGCATGCTGTTGGCCGCTGCGCCGTTGATGGCGGCGGCGCTGTCCCGCGACCCGTTGGCGGTGGCGTCGGTGTCGGCGGCCGGCTACGCCGCCTGGCTTCTCGTCGGACTGCCGGCTGGTGCGCTGGTCGACCGCTGGAACAGGCGCACCGTCATGGTCGCCTCCGACCTTGGCCGGGCCGCCGTCCTTCTGGCCTTTGTCCTCCTGGTCGTGAGCGACAACGCCACGATCGCCGCCCTCTCCGTGGCGGTCTTCCTCGTCGGCGTCGGATCCTGCTTCTTCGACCCGGCGGCCCAGGCCGTGATCCCGACGATCGTGGGCCGTGACAAGGAACGGCTCTCGCGCGCCAATGGCCGACTGTGGGCGATCGATACCTTCGGTCGTTCATTGGCAGGTCCACCGGCCGGGGCTGCCGCCTTTGCCGCCGCTCCGGTGCTGCCGTTCGGCCTCGACGCCGGCTCATTCCTGCTCTCGGCCGCCCTCGTGAGCCGGCTACCTGCACCCCCGGCAAAGCCGCCCATCGAGCACGGGCCGATGGTCCGCGCCATCAGAGACGGGATGGCTCACCTCGTGCGCCATCCCGAGCTGCGCACCGTGACGCTCGGCATGGCTTCCTACAACCTCGGATACAACATCGCCTTCGCGACGTTGGTCCTCTACGCCCAGGACGTCCTCAACCTCGGCACGGTCGGCTTCGGCCTGCTCATCGCGAGCGGCGCCCTCGGCGGAATCGCGGGCGGCTGGCTCGCTCCCCGCATCGCTTCCAAGCTGTCGGCCCGGTCCGCCTACGCCGTCACACTCGGAGTACAAGCCGCTGCATGGGTCAGCGTGCTCCTGGCTGCTAATCCGTGGGTCACGGCTGCTGCCCTCGTGTTCGTCGGTATCGCGTCGACAACTGGCAGCGTCGTCGGCGGTTCTACCCGCCAGCTGCACACCCCCGACGAACTGCTCGGCCGCGTGGTGTCCTCGACTCGCCTCTTCGGCATCGGCTCTGCCGCCGTGGGCTCTGTTCTAGGCGGCGTGGTTGCCGACGCCGGTGGGCTCGGCGCTCCCTTCGTGATCGCCGCCGCCCTGCTGGCCGTCGCCTCGCTGGCCTTCGTGCCTCTGCGCCGCTCTCGCTGACCGTCCTCTTCGCATCGATAGAAGCGCTTGCCCTGTGATATGCACGCGTGCATACTGTCCTCATTGGCCGTTATGCAGATGTGCATAACGGCATACGGGCGGCAGGTCGCCGGCCGTGAGAGCGAGGAGGCACGGGTATGGCAGTCCCGAACACGATCAAGGTTCCGGTCCCGTTCGATTACGTCTTCCCGCACGGGGCGCTGTGCCTGGGTGTGGAGCCGGTGACGGACTTCGACAAGCGCGGTCAGGGCGATGACCAGGCGCGTGACAAGGACACGGGCGAGCGGCTGTGGGTGGTCAAGGTTCTGGACCTGGACCCGGAGGCCGGGAAGTTCGGCGGGTCGAAGGAGGTCAAGGTGAAGATCGCCGCGCCGCAGCAGCCGGTCCCGCCGGCGTCGGCGGTGCCGGGCTATCCGCCGGCGGTGGAGTTCTCCGCCGTGACGCTGACGCCGTACGTGGATTCGCAGCGGTGCAAGGGCTCGGGTAAGTGCCGGGCGCGTCAGGCGTGGTCGATCCGCGCCGGTGCCATGTCCGCCGCCGCCGTGAAGCAGGCGGCCTGACCAGATCTGGACGCGCGGGGCGGGACTTCACCCCGCCAAGGACGACCCCCCGCCCCGCGCAATAGCCGTTCTCCCTGGAAGGAGTTGGGCTGATGCCCACGGTATCGAACGCTGCCCGGATCGCCGGGAACCCGCGTCCCGGCCCGATCCGCCGCACGCACCGCCGCACGGTGATGCGCCTGGCCGGACCCGGTATCCGGGCCGCCCGCGAGGTCTACACGACCATTCCCGCCGACGCCGTCCGGGTGGCGGCGCTGGTCGAGATCGCCGCCGCCGCCGCTGCTCTCGCGCGGACGGTGGTGAAGCTGCGCCACCTGGACCCGGACCTGATCGCCCCGCACGTCTCCGACCGCACCGACCTGCGCGCCGTGCTCGGACGGGGGCGGTGGCTGCCGACCATGACCCGCCATGTCCCCGCCCCGCAGACGGGGCCGGTCGACCTGGCCGCGCTCGTGCCGACCCGCCCGGTCGTTCGGCGGGTGGTTCGCCGTCACCCTGGCTCTCCGGGGCAGGGCTACCTGTTTGCCGCCGCAGCGACGATCGGGGAGGGCTGAGCCGTGCCCCTGGTCAACATCATCCGGGGCGACCGGATCGACCCCGCCCCGATCAACGTCCGCACCCCGTTCATCCGCATCCCACTGTGGCTGGCCCTCACCTGGTGGACCATGAAGGGCTTCGCCGGCCTGGCCTTCGTCCTGGCGCGCTTCTGGTACGTCACCGCCCCGACGCTCGTCTTCGGCTGGCTGTACCTCCGCTTCGGCTGGCTGGGTCCGGTCGGCCTGGTCGCCGCTGTCAGCGCTGGGTCGGCCGGCTGGTACTTCGGCCACCGGGCGTCGTTCCTGCGGTTCGGGTGGTGGCCGGTCCTGTCCTGCTACCGGCGGATGGTCTACCGCCGCAAGTGGCATGCCGCGATGGTCACCGCCAAGCTCGCCGTGTCCTTCGACGGCCACACCGTCCTGCCCATCCTGCGCCGGGTTCGGTGTGGGGCTGGGGTGGACGTCGTGACGGTGCGGATGGTCACCGGCCAGATCCCCGACGACTTCGCCAAGGTCTCCGAGCGCCTCGCCCACACCTTCGGCGTCCGTCAGGTCAAGGCGTCGCCGGGTCCGCGTGCGGATCTGGTACTGCTGGCCCTGTTCCGCGGTGACCCCCTCGCCAAGCTGGTTCGGCCGTTGCCGGTGCCGGCGGTGCCCGAGTTCACGGCCCTGCACGTGGGTCGGCAGGAAGACGGCGACGGCTACCCGCTGCGCCTGTTCGGCACCCAGGTGCTCGTGGTGGGCGCCACCGGGGCGGGCAAGGGTTCGGTCATCTGGTCCGTGGTCCGCTCCCTCGCCGCCGGGGTCACCTCCGGCCTGGTGCAGATCTGGGGCCTGGACCCCAAGGGCGGCATGGAGCCGGGTGAACATCGGCGCGCCGATGTTCACCCGGTTCGCCTGCAAGGACTACGCGGCCATGGCAGAGCTGATCGAGGAAGCCGCCGCCGTCGCCCGCGACCGGGCAGGGAAGCTGCGCGGCCGGACCCGGCAGCACACGCCGACGCCGGATGAGCCGCTGATCGTCCTGGTCATCGATGAGCTGGCGAACCTGACCGCCTACCTCACCGACCGCCAACTCAAGGACCGGATCAAGGCCGCGCTGTCCATCCTGCTGTCCCAGGGCCGCGCCGTCGGCGTGCACGTCGTCGCCGCCATCCAGGACCCCCGCAAGGAAGTCCTCCCGTTCCGCGACCTCTTCCCCACCCGCATCGGCCTCCGGCTAGCCGAGGCCGCGCAGGTCGACTTGGTGCTTGGCGACGGGATGCGGGACCGGGGCGCGCTGTGCGACCGCATCCCACAGTCCCTGCCCGGCGTCGGGTTCGTGGTCATCGACGGTGACCCGACCCCGATGCGGGTCCGCTTCTCCTACCTCAGTGATGACGAGATCCGCGACATGGCCGCGACCTACGGCCGGCTCCGCGTGATCGACGGTGAAGTCCTGGAAGGTGCCGCATGAAGCCTCACCCGACCGCCACCCGTACCGAACGTGTTGAGGGCCTGGTCCTCGTCGTCATCCTCCTGCTAGTCGCCGGCTTCGCGGGCGCGGCGTCATTCACCCACGTCAAGGACTGGACCCTCGACAACAGCCCGCCCGGCACCGGGGAATGGTTCGGCTGGGCCAACGCCGTCATCTCCGAACTGATCCCCACCGCTGCGCTGCTGACCATCCGCCGCCGTCGCCGCACGGGCGGGCCAATCGGCTACCCGATGTTCCTGCTCGCCGCCGCCGTCGCCCTGTCC
The DNA here is from genome assembly GCF_003857015.1 of Micromonospora globispora. Taxonomy (GTDB): domain Bacteria; phylum Actinomycetota; class Actinomycetes; order Mycobacteriales; family Micromonosporaceae; genus Micromonospora; species Micromonospora globispora. The sequence goes on from NZ_QGGF01000208.1 coordinate 24,581, forward strand.
CTCGCCGCGCAGTTGGCCGTGGCCAAGCCGAGCCTGTCCGGGTGGCTGCTGTCCGCCGTCCCGGCCCTCGCTTTCATCGGCCTGTCCAAGCTCGTCCTCACCACCGGCCCCACCCCGACCGGCGACACCCCGGCCCCGACTGCGCCGGTCGAGGAAGCCGCCGCGCCGGCCCGGCCGGTCGAGCCGACCGCCCCACCCGTACGGCAGGCTCCGGCGCCCGTCACCTCGCCGGCCGTCTTTGAGCCGGCCGCCGTGGTCC
>NZ_QGGF01000295.1 GCF_003857015.1 Micromonospora globispora
TCCCAGACGCAGGGGTCACACCCGGTGGCCACCGGCCGCCGGCCACCGGGTGTGACCCCTGCGTCTGGGATCACTCTGTGAAGCGATATGACTGTGAGGCATAAATATGACGGAGAGGCATATCGCTCTCTGCGTTAGGTCATCATCCGGTGGTGTCCGACAGTCGCGTCGCCAGCCAGATCGCCGCCGCCCTCCGTCGTGAGCGAGGCGCCCGGTTCCTGACCCAGCACGAGCTGGCCGACCTGGCCGGGCTGAGCCAGAGCGCGGTGGCCCGTGTGGAGCGGGGCAACCGAATGCCCAGCATCCCGCTGGTCGAGCGCCTCTTCGCGGCGCTCGGCCTCCAACTCGCCGTCGGCGTCGAACCGCTGGAGAGCCATCTCGACGCCAGGATGACCGAGCTGGCCAGCCGGCCGTTGACCGAGCGGATCGAGGATCTGGGGCTGGATCGAGTCATCGAACGGCTCGGCGACCTGCCTCACCTGCTCGCCGGGAGCACGCCGCCCTGCTCCAGGGCGCTCCGGTGCCGGTCGACGCGGTGGATATCGCGGTGCGGTGGCGCGACTCGACGCGGTTCACCGCCTGGCTGAGAGCGGCGTACGGGCAACGCTGGAACGCCCGGTGGGAGGAGTTCGGCGGCCTCCATCTGGAACCGGAGGAGCCCGGTGAGCACCGCTGGCGAACCCGGTACGGCGAGATCCGCGCGCAGATGTGCGACGAACTGCCCGAGTCCATCGAGGTGCGGCACGGCGACCGCGGCTACCGGGTCGTGCCGCTGCTCCAGGTGGAGCTGACCGATCCGCGCGCCGCCGACCTGCTGCGCCGCCACCGCCAGCGACAGGCCGCCGACCGGGACGGCGGGCCGCCGCATCCCCGGCAGGCCGCTCGGCCCGACGATGGCGCCGGGTCAGCCGGCTGAGCGCTCCCACTCGATGGTGGGCAGGCCGACGTCGGCGAGCGCCTTGTTCGCCGCGCTGAACGGGCGGCTGCCGAGGAAGCCGCGCGGGTTCATCGGGCTCGGGTGGCCGGCCTCCAGCACCACGTGCTGCGGGTTGGTGACCAGGGCGGCCTTCTTGCGGGCGTACCCGCCCCAGAGCAGGAAGACCACCCGCTGGTCGAGGGCATCGAGGGCCCGGATGGTGGCGTCGGTGAACTCCTCCCAGCCCTTGTTCGCGTGCGAGCCTGGGGTCGCCTGCCGGACGGTGAGCACCGAGTTGAGCAGCAGCACGCCCTGCGCCGCCCAGCCGTTGAGGTTTCCGCTGCGCGGCTTCGACAGGCCCAGGTCCTCGCCCAGCTCCTTGAAGACGTTGCGCAGCGACGGCGGCACGGTCACCCCGTCCCGGACGCTGAAGCTCAGCCCGTGCGCCTGCCCGATCTTGTGGTACGGGTCCTGCCCGAGGATCAGCACCCGGCACTCCTGCGGCCCGCACAGCCGGTACGCCGAGAAGAGGTCCTCGACCGGCGGGAAGACCGTCTGGCTCGCGTACTCACCGGCGACGAACTCGGCCAGCGCCGCCGTGCGGGCCGGGTCGAGGTGCGGGGTGAGCGCGGCGCGCCACGCGTCGGGGAGCAGCGCCAGCAGGTCGAGGGCGGGAGCGTCGTCGGGCATCGGCAACCTTTCACCGGTCGGGTCGGTCCCGGGCACTGTAGGCAGCGGGTACGACAGCCGTCAGTCGAGGGTGGCGAGGCGCTCGGCCCAGTCGCCACCCACCGGTTCCAACGTCACCACCCGGGTGTCGTCGTCCCGCCGGTCGATCCGCACCCGCAGGTGGGCGTCGACCAGTTGCTCGACCATCCCCTCGCCCCACTCGACCACGGTCACCGCCTCGTCCACCGACGCGTCCAGGTCGAGGTCGTCGATCTCGGCGCGCGGATCGGCCGACTCCCCCAGCCGGTACGCGTCGGCGTGCACCAGGGTCACCCGGCCGCCGCGGGCCGGATCGGGCCGGTGCACCCGGGCGATCACGAAGGTCGGCGAGGTGATCTGGCCGCGTACCCCGAGGCCGGCGCCGATGCCCTGGGTCAGCGCGGTCTTGCCGGCCCCCAGCGGGCCACTGAGCAGGAGCAGGTCGCCGGCGCGCAGCACCCCGGCCAGCCGGCGGCCGAACTCGTGGGTGTCGTCGACCGTCTTCAGCTCCACGACGACCGTCACAGGCTCTCCAGAAACCGTTCCAGCGCCGCGTTGACCTCGTCGGCGTGTTCCAGCATCACCACGTGCCCGCTGTCGTGAATCTTGACGAACTCGGCGTGCGGCAGCCGCCGGACGATCTCCTCCGAGTGCGTCACCGGCGTGATCATGTCCTTGTCCCCCACGATCACCAGCACCGGCGTGCCGGCCAGCGCGGCCAGCGCCGGGAACCGGGAGTGGGTGGCCAGCGTGCGCAGGTAGCGGGTCACCGTGTCGGCCGAGGTCCGCGAGTTCATCGTCTCCACGTACGAGACGAGCGCAGGGCTGGGCTTCGGGGTGCCGAAGCCGTACTTGCGGGTCAGCAGCCAGGCCACGTTGGTGGTGGACTTGCGCGCCTTGTCGATCACCGTGCCGCCGTACCGGGTGGCGTTGCTCATCATGTAGAGCACCGGTGCGCCGACCCGGCCGATCAGGGCCGGTGCCACCAGCTTCGTCTCCGCGAGCAGGCCGCCCGAGGTGGCCATCAGCACCGTGCCGACCACCCGGTCACCGAAGAGCTCCGGGTACAGCTCGGCGAGCGCCATGATCGTCATGCCGCCCATCGAGTGGCCGACCAGCACCAGCGGCCCCTCCGGCGCGGTCTCGTCGATCACCCGGCGCAGCGTCCGGCCCAGCGCCGCCAGGTCGTAGTCCCCGGTCTCCAGGCGGCCGGAACGGCCGTGCCCCGGCTGGTCGTACGCGACCACGCGGTAATCGCCCCGCTCGGCGAGCATCTCGCGCTGGAAGTGGAAGGTCCCCATGTCCAGGCAGAAGCCGTGCACCAGGACCACGGTCGGGTGGCCGGCCACCGGGCGGGTGGGCTCCACCACCTCCACGTGGATGTCTGTGCCGTCCGGCATCTCCAGCCGGTACGACTGGTCGTACCGCTGCCGGCCGAAGACCTCGTGGGCGTACGGGTCGGTGGGGTCGGCCTTGAGCCGGCGGACCAGGAC
>NZ_QGGF01000564.1 GCF_003857015.1 Micromonospora globispora
CGACCGTCGACGGCGGGGGCGTTCACGGCGATCACCAGGGCGGGGCCGTGCGGGCCGTCGAAGCGGCCGCCGACCCGGGCCCGGGAGGCACCCGGCTTCACCCGGACCGCGACGGTGAGCGTGTCGTCCATGGGCACCCGCGCTCAGCTCGGTCGGGCGTCGGCGAGCAGGGCGGTGACCGGCGCGCATCGGGCGCACGGGGTGAAGCCCAGCTCGACCGCCTCGGCGGCGGGGATCCGGGACGGCAGCCGGTCGAGCAGGTGCGAACAGGTGGCCAGGTGGTAGCGCGGCCGCCCCTGCACCACGTGCACCGGGGTGACCAGCTGGGCGACGAGGTCCTCGTCCTCGGGCCGGACCTGCTGCACGTCCGGTTCGTCGAGCGGCACCTCGTCCGTGCCGGGGCCCGGCGCAGGCCGGGGCCGCAGATCGGACCCCGACGGCGGCCCGGGTGGTTGCCGCCACCCGCCGCCGACCGTCGGGGGAACGTGCTGGACGGGGATCTCGGGCTCCACGACCGGAGTGCCGTACGCGGCACCGGGCGTGCTCGGCCCGCCCCGGCGGCGTGCCGTCCGGTCCGCCGTCGCCCGGGTGGAAGCCGTCTGGCGGGCACCCACGACGAGAGCGACGGCGGCCAGCAGGCTGGCCGCGATGGAGATGATCAGCAGCGGACCGGACCCGCCGGTCAGCCCGGCCACCAGGAACACGAGGGCGACGAGGATGAGCAGGATGCTGGCGACTGTCACAGCTCACCCCCGCCGCGTCGTGTCAGTGTGCGCGGTCGGTGGCCGTCGGTGGGGACGGCCGCCGACGGCGGATCAGCGGCCGGACTCGAGCGAGCCCGAGCGACCGCCACCGTACGAGCCGGCGAGGCTGGTGGCGGCGAGGCCGTTGCTGCCACCACCGGAGCGATTGCCCTCCGTGCGGTTGACCTCGGCCTCCAGGCCCTGGGCCCGACCGTCGAGGTCCCGCAGCTGGCTCTCCAGGTACGCCTTGAGCCGGGTGCGGTACTCCCGCTCGAACTGCTTGAGCTCCTCGATGTGCTTCTGCAGCGCGGTGCGCTTGGCGTCCAGGCCGCCCATGGCCTCCTGGTGCCGCTGGCGGGCGTCGCGCTCCAGGGCGTCGGCCTTGGCGCGGGCCTCGCGGGTGACCTCCTCGGCCTTGGTGCGGGCCTCGGAGAGCAGCTGGTCGGCCTCGCGGCGCGCGTCCGACACGTGGTCGTCGGCGGTGCGCTGAGCCATCATCAGCACCCGCAGGGCCTGCTGCTCGCCGTCGGCGCCGGCAGTCGGGCCACCCTGGGCACGAACCTGCTCGAGCTCGGCCTGCATCGCGCGGGCCGCCTGCTCGGCGGCCGCCTTGTCGCGCTGCACGCGGTCGAGCTGGGCCTTGACGTCGTTGAGCTCCGCCGCGAGGCGGGCGTCGCCACCGGGGCCGGCGGGGACGGGGCCGCGACCGCCGCGCTCCACCTGGGCGCGCAGCTCGTTGTTCTCCTCGATCAGACGGGCGAGCTCACGCTCGACCTCGTCCAGGAAGGCGTCGACCTCCTCCTCGTCGTACCCCCGCTTACCGATCGGCGGCTTTTTGAAGGCGACGTTGTGGACGTCGGCCGGGGTCAGCGGCATCGAAACTCCTCGGGTCAGTTGCGGCCGCGAAAGCGCGCCGTTCAGGAAAAGTTCCAGATCAGCGGCTCTAACACAAACCTCATCAGCACGAACAGGATAACCAGGAGCACAAGCGAGGCGAGGTCGACGCTCACGGTACCAATTCGCAGTGGTGGGATCACACGCCTCAACGCCTTGAGAGGCGGATCAGTGACGCTCCACACGGATTCCAGTCCCGCCGATCCTCCCCGGCCCGGCTGCCAGCGGCGACCATAGGCCAGAACGGCGCCGAGGACAAAACGGGCCAAGAGAACAAGCAGGAAGAGATAGACGAGCAGGTACAGCACCTGGAACAGGATCGACAACACGGCAGGCGACGTCCCTCGGTCGAGCGGGCTAGCTCAGGCTGAAAAAGCCGCCCTCAGCGATCTTGGCCTTGTCCTCAGCGGTGACCTGGACATTGGCCGGTGAGAGCAGAAACACCCGGTTGGTCACGCGCTCGATCGTACCCCGCAGGCCGAACGCGAGTCCGGCGGCGAAGTCGACCAGTCGGCGCGCGTCCGCCTCGTCCATCTCGGTGAGGTTGATGATCACGGGCACGCCGTCCCGGAAGTGCTCGCCGATCGTCCGCGCCTCGCGGTAGGTGGTCGGGTGCAGCGTGGTGATCTGGTAGCGCTGCTCCTCCTCCGCCACCATCGCGCGCTCCCGCGGCTGGACCTGCGGCGCCAGGGCGAGGTTGTCCCGGGTGTGGTAGGTCAGCGCACCCGACGTCTCGCCCGCGGTCGCCCGGGTGATCGACCGGACGCTGGACCGCTCGGCCCGCTCCACGTCGGCCCGGTCGCTCTCCACCGCCCGCGTGGAGGCACGCTCGCTCTGCCGGCCACGGTCGCCGACCCGGGACCGCGTCGGCGGCTCCTCGGACTCGTCGTCCTCGTCGTCGGCGAACTCCTCGGAATACCGGCTCGACCGGTACCGCGTCTCGCGGTAGCCACCCTTGTCGTAGCCACCGTCCTCGTAGGCCCGCTCGTCGTCCTCTTCGACCAGACCGAGCCAGACCCCCGCCTTGCGCAGTGCACCCATCCCCGCGCCCTTCCGTCCGCCGTGCGGCACGCACCCCCGTGCCGTGTCGCTTGATCACGAGTGGACAAACGATGCCCACCGGACCGGATCGGCAATCCCCATGGCGCGCGATTCGCGGTCCGCTCGCCAATGGCCCCCGGACAACGGGACGCCGTTCCTGAACAACACTGATGTAATTTGCTTCTTTCGGGGTCAGGCTACCGCAGCGTGGGGCGCATTCCGAGCAACGCGCTGCCGACGCGGACGTGTGTCGCGCCGTACCCGATCGCGATTTCCAGGTCCCCGCTCATTCCCGCCGAGAGCGCCGTGGCCTCGGGATGCCGGCCCCGGAACCACTCCCGCACCTCGGCCAGGCGGGCGAACGCCCGCTCCGGCTCCCAGCCCAGCGGCGCCACCGCCATCAGGCCGGCCAGCCGCAGCGCGTCCGCCCCGGCCAC
>NZ_QGGF01000565.1 GCF_003857015.1 Micromonospora globispora
GGTTAGGGGAGGAGGGGGTGGCGGACCACGTTTTCTTCGCGGCCGGGGCCTACGCCTACGACGCTGACCTTGGTGCCGCACAGTTCCTCGATGCGGGCGATGTAGCGGCGGGCGTTCTCGGGGAGCTCGTCCTCGGTCCTCGCCTTGGTGATGTCCTCCCACCAGCCGTCGAGCACTTCGTAGATCGGCGTGGCGTGGTGGAACTCGGTCTGGGTCATCGGCATGTCGTCGACCCGCTTGCCGTTGATCTCGTACGCGACGCAGATCGGGACCTTGGGAAGGCCGGTGAGCACGTCGAGCTTGGTGACGACCAGATCGGTGACGCCGTTCAGGCGGGACGCGTACCGGGCCACGACCGCGTCGAACCAGCCGGCGCGGCGCTCCCGGCCGGTGGTGGTGCCGTACTCGTGGCCGATCTTGACCAGGTGCTGGCCGTTGTCGTCGAAGAGCTCGGTCGGGAACGGCCCCGCGCCCACCCGGGTGGTGTACGCCTTGCTCACCGCGATCACCTTGGTGATCGCCGTCGGCGGAATGCCGGCACCAACGCACGCCCCACCTGCCGTCGGGTTCGACGAGGTGACGAAGGGGTACGTGCCGTGGTCCATGTCGAGCATGGTGGCCTGGGCGCCCTCCAGCAGCACGGTCTCGCCGCGGTCGAGCGCGTCCCAGAGCATGGCCCGGGTCTCCGCGATGTACGGCTTGAGCCGCTCCGCGTACTCCAGGTACTCGTCGATCGTCGCGTCGAGGTCGATCGCCTTGCGGTTGTAGACCTTGAACAGCACCTGGTTCTTCTCGCGCAGCGCGAGTTCCAGCTTCTTGCGCAGGATGCCCGGGTCGAGCAGGTCCTGGACCCGGATGCCCATCCGGGCGACCTTGTCGCCGTACGCCGGGCCGATGCCGCGGCCGGTGGTGCCGATCCGGGAGGAGCCGAGGTACCGCTCGACGACCCGGTCCAGCGCCCGGTGATGCGGCATGATCAGGTGCGCGTCGCCGGAGATGCGCAGCCGGGAGACGTCCACGCCCCGCTCGGACAGGCCGTCGATCTCCTCCAGCAGCACCTTCGGGTCGACCACCACGCCGTTGCCGATGACGATCATGGCGTTTGGGGAGAGCGCCCCGGACGGCATGAGGTGCAGGGCGTACTTCTGGCCGTCGGGCGTGATGACGGTGTGGCCGGCGTTGTTGCCGCCGGAGTAGCGCACGACGTAGTCGACCCGCTCACCCAGCAGGTCGGTAACCTTGCCCTTGCCCTCGTCGCCCCACTGAGCGCCGAGGAGCACGATCGCTGGCATCTTCTCCGCCTCCAGAAGGCTCGGGTGCCAGGTGGCGACCGGTTGGCGAGCCCGGGGTGTCAGGCTAACAAGTAGTGACGGCGCGGCTGGCAGGGGTCGCGGCGAGAGGCAGGAGGCCCTACCCGTGTACGACGTGGTGCTGCTGACCCTCGGGTCGGAGCGGGACGCTCCCGGTGGCGGCTGTGGCAGCGGTGAAGCCTGCTGCGGTGGCGCCGCCGAGGCCGCCGCGGAGAAGACTGAGGAGCGCTGCGAAACGCCGCGCGTACCGGTGCTGGCCTGCACGGACGCGCTGACCACGCGGGGTGCCCGGGTGGAGGCGGTCACCGCCCGCTCGGACGCCGACATCGACGCTGTGCTGGCCCGGCTCGACGGCCCGCCGCGCGAAGATGGCCTCACCTGGCCGGACCCGGATTCCAAGACCCGGCTGGTGGTCGCCACCGCCAGTGACGGACAGTTGCGCGCCGTGCTGCGCCGGCTGGTCCGCCGGTACGCCCCGCCGCCCAGCCGCCGCCCCGACGACCTGCCCGGCAACCGGACGGTGCCGGACCTGCCGCCGGTCGGCGTGCTCCCGCTGGACCCGGCCCGCAGCACCACGCATCGCGACCTGGCGGCGCAACTCGGGCTGCCCCGCGACCCCGCGACGGTGGCCGCGGCGGTGCTGGACGGCGCTCCCCGCCGGCTCGACCTGCTCCGCAACGACGGCGGCTCGGTGACCCTGGACGGCGCGCTGCTCGGTGCGGCCGACGACGCCGGACGGCCGCTGCACTGGCGCGGCCGGGTCGAGGTGGACGACGCCGTGCTCTCCGACGGCGAGGAACCGATCATGGCCTGCGCGGTGGGCAACGCCGGCGGGTACGCCCGCCTCGACGACGTGGCGCTGCTGGCCGACCCGGACCCGGCCGACGGCCGGCTGGAGGTGGCGGTGGCCGTTCCCGTGGTCACCCGGTCGGCGCTCGGCCGGAAGCGGGTACGACTCGAGGTGCGCCGGGCCCGGGGCCGGGCCGTGGCGGTCATCCCCCGCGACGAGAAGGTGCCCTTCCTCGACGACGGCGTCGAGGGCGAGCTGAGCCGGAAGCGGTCCTGGTGGATCGAGCCGGGCGCCTGGGCGGTCTGGACGATCTGACCCCGGTCGATCCCTCGGCGGGCCGGCGGCGCAACCGGACGGCCTATCCTCGGGCGGGAGGAATGGGGAGGAACCGTGGTGCACGAGAACGCCGACGCGGCCCACGTGCCGGGCCACCAGCCGGTACCCGAGCGGGACATCGAACCGCTCTGGCCACCCGATCCGGCCGACCCGGGCCACCCCTGGGCAGCGCCGACCCCGCCGCCGGCGGACGCGTGGACCCCCGCTGCCGCGACACCACCCGCGTCGCCGTCGCCTACCGACCCGAGCGCGGCCGGACCCCGGGCACAGCAGCTTGCCCCTGATGAACCGGCCCTGCCGGCACCTCGCGCACAGCAGCCGGCTCCTGACGAACCGGTCCTGCCGGAACCTCGGGCGGAGCAGCCGGTCGCTCCGAAGCCGGCCCTGCCGGGACCTCGGGCGGGGCAGCCGGCCGCGCCGGTCGACCTCGACCAGCCGTTCACCCTCGACCAGCCGGCGACCAGCCCATCTGCCGGGACGAATGGGCGGGGCGCGGGCGGATCACCCTGGGCGCAGCCACCGCAGCGGCCGACCAGCACAGAACAGCAGCCCGGTGCGCCGACAACGGCCGCAGCCACCGTCCCGCCGGCGGCCCCACACACCGGCGACCGGAGCGGCCCGGCGGCGAGCGCCGATGACGAGCGGTCCGGCGGGACGGCGGGCGCGCCGCAGC
>NZ_QGGF01000672.1 GCF_003857015.1 Micromonospora globispora
TCTGCGGGCAGGTCGAGGGTCCAGCCGGGGTAGATGATGTTCGGGTTGCGCAGGGTTCCGCCGACGTCGGGGAAGTGGGTGCCGCGGTTGAGGGCGAAGATTTCCGGCCAGCGGTGAGGGTCGCCGAGCCACTGCTCGGCTATCTCGGACAGGGTGTCGCCGCGCTTGACGGTGTAGGTGTATTCGCGGCCGGCGGCGACGAGGATCAGGTCTCCGGTGGTTTCGGTCTTGCGGTCAGGTGCCGCGGCGGCCGACGGTGTGTCCGTCCCGGCCGCGGTGGCGGCCCGTCCGCTCGCAGGGTGCGACGTGTCGGAAGCTGCCGTGATCATGACCGTGGTGCCGGGGTTGGCCTGTGCGGGCGCGGACAGGGGCGGTGTGGCGGCCTGGGCGGCGGTGGCGAGGACGCCTCCGGTGATCGTGGCGACGAGGAGCGCGGCGAGGCCACGCGCAGGCGCAAGGGCGCGCGGTTGGGGAAGCCGAACGCCGGTGAGGGCGGCGGCAAACTCGGCGATGACCGACCAGGCGAACGACGTCCAGGCCAGCCAGAGCAGTCCGACGAGGAGTGCGCCGAGGGTCTGGTCGGTCAGTGGGGTGGTCAGGGTCGTCGCGATGTCGTGCCCGGACGGCAGGCTGTCCGGCAGCGGCGGGTGGAGGTAGCGCAGCAGGGCCCAGGGAACCCCGGCGAGCAGCAGCGCCAGCATCGCGACGCCGGCGACGCGGCGGGCGGTGGAGGTGAGCAGGGCGAGCACGGTGGCAGCTCCCGGGAGGAGTTGGGTGGTCAAGTGGGGGCGGTGACTCCGGTGAGTGGTGTGGCGGTCGCGGTGGCGGAGACCGGCAGGCTGGTGATGCCGACGAGGGTGAGCAGTTGGGTGGGCCGGCGGGTCGTGATGGTGACGGTGACGGTGGTGGTTGAGGCGGTGGCGCTGCCCGGGACGCCGGCCTGGGCGAGGAAGGTGCGGGCGGCGGTGGTGGCCTGGGCGGGGTCGAGCTGCACGGTGCCGGTGCGGCGGTAGGTGTCCAGGTCGATCTCGCGGGCGCCGGCGCGGGCGGCGGCCTGGGCGAGGTCGAGGACGCGGACCTTGTCGGACATGCCGAGGCCGAGGTCCAGGACGAGGCCGGCGAGGATGAGGACGATGAGCACGCCGACGATGGTCCAGGGGGTGACCTGGCCGCGGTCGTCGTCACGCAGCCGCCGCAGCAGGCGGCGAGGCTGGTGGTGGGTCATGGTTGTTGTTCCCCGATGTAGGTGTCGACGGGCTGGCGGGCGGTGCCGGTGATGCGGACCGTGCCGGGCAGGCCGAGCCCGTAGAGGTCCTGCAGCGCGACGGTGCAGGTGACCGTGACGGCGACCTGCCCGCCAGGGGCGAGGCCCCCGGCGTCGACGGTGACGGTGCGCGGTGAGCAGGTGATGTCGCGGCCCTGCAGGGTCGCGGCGGCGGTGTCCTGCCCGTCGGCGACTGCGGCCGCCGGGCTGCGGGCCAGGGATGCTTGCCGGGCGGCGGCCGCGGCGGCGGCGTTGACGTCAAGGTTGGCGGAGACCAGGCGGAGGCAGGCGACAATCGCGACGGTGGCGAGGACCATCAGCGGCACGTAGCTGAGCACGATCTCGGTACTGACCGAGCCTGTGTCGTCGCGCCACCTCGCCCGGCGGCGTGCCGATCCCGGTCCGGGGTGCCGGTGGATGGTCATGCTCGGCCCTCCTTCGCCGTCTCGGTCTGCTCCTGTCGTGGCATGGCTTGGGGTCGGAATCGTTCGGTTGGGGCGGCGGCGGTGGTGGCGACTCGCAGGCGCAGGAAGGGCACGACGCGGGGAGCGGTGCCGCTGATGCGCACCGTGGTGCGCTCCTGGGTGCGGGTCACGCTGACCTGCCGGTCGCCGACGAGGTTGCCGGCGAGCTGGGTGAGCACGGTGTGTGCGTCGGCCTGTCCGGCTGTCGTGGTGCCTTGGTAGACGCGGGTGGTCTGCAGGGCGTGGTTGGCGGCGTGCTGCACTGCGAGGTGGGCCAGTCCCCAGGTGGCCATCTGCACGCCGAGCAGGACGAGCAGCATCAGCAGGGGGGCGTAGAGGACGACCTCGGTGGTGACCGAGCCCCGGTCACCACCGAGTCGTCGCAGCGTGCGGCGCACCGTGGTCCCCGGCCGTTAGAGGTTGATGCCGGTCATCTTCGTGATGATCTTGGTGTTGAAGATGGCGTAGACGGCGGCGACGAGGATGACGAGGAACGCGATCCACAGGACCTTTTCGGTGGTCTCGCTGCCCTGGTCGCCGGAGTCACGCAGGCGGCGCATACGGTCGGTCAGGGTGAGTCCGAGCAGGGTCAGTGCGGCGTGCAGTCGGGACACGATGTCTACTCCTTCACGTGAGGGGCTAGAAGGTGTCGATGGCGGCGACGGCCGGGTAGAGCAGGAAGATCATGTAGGCGACGGCGAGCAGCATCACGGGCATCGACATGCGTTCGGTGGCGGAGTTGGCCTTGGCCTCGAGGGCGTTGGCCTGGTGGGCGCGCATGGTGGCGGCGCGGATGCCCAGGGAGGTGCGGATCCGGGCGCCTTCGGCGCCGGCGAGGCTCATGGTGGCGGCCAGTTCCTGCATTTCGATGACGCCGGTGTCCTCGCCGAGCTGGCCGAGGGCCTGCCAGGGTGGGATGCGCAGCAGCCGGGCGGTGGCCACGGCTCGGTTGAGCCGGCTGGCGGCCCAGCCGCAGGTGTCGGCGCAGGCGTCGTCGAGGGCCTGTTCGAGTCCGGCGCCGCCGGCCAGGGAGATGACGACCAGGTCGAGCACGGCGGACAGGGCGTAGCGCAGCTCGTCGCGGCGGCGTTGCGCCTCGGCGTGCACCGTCGTTTCGGCGAGCCACCATCCGCCGGCACCGCCGGCGAGGGACGCCCACAGCGGCACACCGGCGGCGAAGGTGGTGCCACCGGCGGCCAGCACCGCGACGACCAGGGGCGGCAGCAGCAGGCCGGCGATCACGGCGAGGGTCTGGTCGGCCAGGTGCGCCGCGACGGGACGCTCCAGCACGGCCAGGTCGGCGCGGGTGCGGCCGCCCGGCAGGTTGACCGCCTGCCACGGCCCGGCCAGCAGCCGCACGCGCCACGGC
>NZ_QGGF01000117.1 GCF_003857015.1 Micromonospora globispora
GGGTGGGGGGAACGGATGCGTCAACGGCTCGGGGCCCGACGACGCGGCCGGAGCCGCGCGCCCAGCCTCCGGGCGAGACCCTGCAGGCCGCCGGGGGCCACGAGCATGACGACGATGAGGATCAGGCCGAACACGGCGAGGGCGAGGTTGCCCTCCAGCCGCTGGGCCAGGCCCGGCGGCAGCGCGACGTTCTCGGTGATGAGGCTCGGCAGGTCCTGCAACGCCACCAGGAGGATCGCCCCCCACACGGCGCCGGCGAGGCTGCCGAGGCCGCCGATGACGATGGCCATGAGCAGGAACAGGGACAGGTCCAGACTGAACTTGCCCGGGGCGACGGTGGCGGTGAGCACCGCGTAGACGCCGCCGCCGAGACCGGCGCAGGCGGCGCTGACCACGAAGGCGAGGACCTGGGTGCGGGCCAGGTGGATGCCGGCGAGCCGGGCGGCCACCTCGTCGTCGCGGACGGCGCGCAGCGACCGGCCGAACCGGCTGCGGACCAGGTTCGCCATGAGCACCATGGTCAGCAGCGCCGCGACCAGCGCGATCCAGGCCAGCCAGCGCTCCGGCTGGAAGTACGCGCCGAGGAACGCCGGCGGCGTCTCCACGGGAAAGCGCAACCCCTGCTCGCCGTTGAAAACCTCGGTGAAGATGGTGGTGATCGCCGGGACCAGCGTCGCGACGGCGAGGGTGACGCCGGCGAGGTACGGCCCGCGCAGCCGGGCGGCGGCCAGCCCGATGACGAGCCCGGCCACCGCGGTCACCACGACCGCGAGCAGCAGGGACAGCGGCAGGATCCAGCGGCCCTGCACGGACCGCTCGTCGAAGGCCTGCTGGACCAGGGCGACCGTGTACGCGCCGGTCGCCATCAGCGCCCCGTGGCCGAGGGAGAGCTGGCCGTTGAGGCCGACCAGCACGGTGTAGCCGGCGGTGACGCAGAGGAACGCGCAGACCCGGGCGACCCGGAGGTTCTGGTACGGCTCCAGCTGGTTGGTGACGAGCACGACGACGGTGCCGGCGAGGACGACCAGGACGAGGTGGCGCAGCAGCGTCGATCCGCCCGTCCGGGCGGGGCCCGGCACGCCGGGCAGCAGCCGGCGCAGCGGGGAGGGCGCGGCGGCGGGACCGTCCACCGGGGACAGGTCGGAGGGCTGGGTCGCGGTCACACGTGCCTCGCCTTCACGCTGGAGAAGAGCCCGCCGGGCCGGACCAGGAGGACCGACAGCAGCAGGACGAGGATGGCCAGCGGTGTCGTGTCCGGGCCGAGGTAGCCGGTGACGTACGACAGGATGAGGCCGACCAGCAAACCGCCGACCACCGCGCCGGCCGGGCTGTCCAGGCCGCCGACCACGGCCGCCGTGAAGGCGACGACGAAGACCAGATCCATCGCGTGTGGATGCAGGCCGAGCCCGGTGGGGATGACCAGCATGCCGGCGAGGGCGCCGACCGCGGCGGCCAGCGCCCAGCCGACCGTCAGCATCCGGCCCACGTTGACGCCGAGCAGCCGGGACACCTCGGGCGCGAAGGCGGACGCCCGCATCCGCAGCCCGATCGGCGTACGGGTGAAGAGCAGCGCGAGCAGCACCACGACGACCAGGACCGCGCCGAGGACCCAGAGGTCGTACGGCGACAGGGCGGCGACCCCACCGACGGTGAGCGCGTCGGTGTCGAACGGCACCCCCGCCGGCCGGTACTCGTTGCCGAAGACCATGCCGAGCACCGCCTGGATGAGCAGGACCAGGCCGAGCGCGACGATCACGTCGTTGAGCGGGTTGGCATGCCCGACGAAGCGCATGAGGACCCGCTCGACCAGTGCGCCGAGGGCCAGACCGGCCAGGACGGCCGCGCCGAAGCCGAGCCAGTACGAGCCGGTGGCGGAGACGACGGCGTAGCCGACGTACGCCGTCGCCACCGCCATCGCGCCCTGCGCGAAGTTGACCAGCCGGGCGGCCCGCCAGATGAGCACCAGGGCCAGGGCGAAGGCGGCGTAGACGGCGCCGGTGGAGAGTCCGTCGAAGGTGAGGAACAGGAACCGGTCCAACGGCGGGATCCTTCCTTGTGGTGGCGGTCAGAACCCGAGGTAGGCGTGGCGGAGCTGCTCGTCGTCGCGCAACTGCGCGGCCGGGGTGGCCATGGCCACCCGACCCAGGGACATGACCACGCCCTGGTCGGCGACCGAGAGAGCGCTGCGGACGTTCTGCTCCACGAGGAGCACGGTGAGGCCGCTGCGGTCGCAGAGCTGACGCAGCAGCGCCATGATCTGGCCGGTGACCCGGGGCGCGAGACCGAGGGACGGCTCGTCGAGGAGCAGCAGCTTCGGGCGGGCGATCAGGGCCCGGCCGAGGGCGAGCATCTGCCGTTCCCCGCCGGAGAGCTGGTGCCCGGCGTGCCGGCGGCGCCGGGCCAGCGGCTCGAAGAGCTGGTAGACCTCGTCCTGCGCCCGGCGGGCGTCGGCGCGGTCGCGGCGCCAGAGCCCGCCCAGGCGGAGGTTCTCGTCCACCGTCAGTTCGGCGACCACGCCGCGTCCCTCGGGGACGTGTGCCAGGCCGCGCCGCACGAGGCGTTCGACCCGGACGCCGCGCAGGTCGGCGCCGTCGAAGAGGACCCGCCCGGCGGTGGGACGGAGCAGGCCGGAGAGGGTACGCAGCAGGGTCGTCTTCCCGGCGCCGTTGGCACCCAGGACAGCGGTGATGGTCCCGGTCGGCACGTCGAGGCTGACGTCGCGCAGGACCGGCACCGGGCCGTAGCCGGAGCTGAGCTGCTCCACCTGGAGGATGGCGCTCACGAGCCGACCCCCGGGCCCGTCGCCGCCGGCACCTCGGCGCCGAGGTATGCCTCGGTCACCAGCGGGTCGCCCCGCACCTGCTCGGGGGCGCCCGAGGCGATGACCTTTCCGAAGTCGAGCACCACGATCTCGTGGCAGACCGACATGACCAGGTCCATGTGGTGCTCGACGAGCATGATCGAGCAGGCCCCGTCGGCGCGGCCGGGCAGGGCCCGGATGAGGTCGGCCAGCTCGGCGATGTCCTCGGCGCTCAGCCCGCCGGCCGGCTCGTCGAGCAGGAG
>NZ_QGGF01000740.1 GCF_003857015.1 Micromonospora globispora
CAGCAGGGGTTCGTGGGTCCGGGGCAGCTGTCGGCCGGGGCGATTCGGTCGAGCATCGCGGCGAGGGTGTCGCCCAGTCGGCGGACCTGCTCGGGGGTGAGCTGGTCGAAGACCAGCGAGCGCACGTGGGCCACGTGCCCGGGCGCCGCGGCCACCACGGCGGCCCAGCCGGCTTCGGTGAGCACGGCGACCGACCCACGGCGATCCTCGGTGCTGCGTTCCCGGTGTATCAGGCCACGGCGCTCCAGCCGCCCCACCAGGTGCGACAGCCGGGACTGGGAGCCGTTGACCAGGCCGGCGAGGTCGGTCATCCGGCGGGACCGACCGGGAGTCTCGCTGAGGATGGCGAGCACCAGGTACTCGAAGTGGGTCAGTCGGGCGTCGCGCTGCAACTGGGCGTCGAGCGCGGCCGGCAGCACGGTCACCAGGTGCACCAGCCGCCGCCAGACCTGCTGCTCCTCGTCGGTCAGCCAGCGGGTGTCCTCCATGACACCAGCCTACCGTTACTTGACGGTTCAAGTATTCAGGCCGTAGCGTGCCTACTTGAATCATCAAGTACCTCGGCCCACCGGCCGCCATCCCCGAAGAGGTATTCGTGAACGTTCTGCTGTGGGCTCTCCAGGTCATCCTCGCCCTGATCTTTCTCGGCGCCGGCCTGGCCAAGATCACCCTTCCGGAGGAGAAGCTGCGCGAGCGGATGGCGTTGGTGCCGCCGGCCCGGGCCAAGCTGCTCGGCACGGCCGAGGTGCTCGGCGCGCTCGGGCTGATCCTGCCGGCGGTGACCGGCATCGCCCCGGTGCTCACCCCGCTCGCCGCCGTGGGCCTCGCGATCGTGCTGCTTGGCGCGGTCGTGCTGCACGCTCGTGCGAAGGAGACCCAGATGGCGGTCGTCACCGCCGTGCTGCTGCTCGCCGCCCTCGTGGTGGCGTGGGGCCGGTTCGGCCCGTACGCCTTCTGACCCCGTGCCGGGAGGGGGAGCCCGAGGGTTCCCCCGCCCGGCGGCCGTCACCAGCGGTCCCGGCGCTCCCGCCGATCGCCGCCGCCGTCGCCGTCGCCGTCGCGGTCCCGCCGTACCGTCGCCTTGCGGCCCTTGATGGTGCTGCCCCGCAGGCCGGCGATCACCTCGTCGGCGACCGCGTTCGGGATCTCCACCAGCGAGAACCGGTCGGCGATCTCGATCGAGCCGATGTCCCGCCCGCTGACCCCGGTCTCCCCGGTGATCGCCCCGACCAGGTCCTGCGGCCGGACCCCGGCGCGCCGGCCCAGCCCGATGAAGACCTGCGTCGTGCCGGCCGCCCGGGGCCGCCCGCCGCGCCGCTCCCCGCGGCCCTCGTACCCCGGTCGGCCTTCCCTGGCCGGCCGGACCGCGACCTGCGGGATCTCCGCTTCCTCGTCGGTGGTGCCGGGCAAGGTGGCCTCGTGGGCAAGCTTCACCCCGGCGAGGGCGACCTCCATCATGTCGAACTCGTCCGACAGCGACTCGACGATGGCCCGGAACGGCTCCAGGTCGTCCTCCAGCAGCGACTCCCGCAACGCGGCCTGGGTCAGCTCCAGCCGCCGGGTACGCAGGTCCGCCACCGTTGGAATCTTGTCGATGGCGATCCGCTGGCCGGTCACCCGCTCGATCGTCTTGAGCATTCGGTGCTCGCGCGGCTCGGCGAGGGTGATCGCCACCCCCTCCCGGCCGGCCCGGCCGACCCGGCCGATCCGGTGCACGTACGACTCCGGCGCCGACGGCACGTCGTAGTTGACCACGTGGGTGAGCTGCTCGACGTCCAACCCGCGGGCCGCCACGTCGGTCGCCACCAGCAGGTCCGCGGTGCCCCCCCGCAGTCGGCCCATCACCCGGTCCCGCTGCTCCTGGCTCATCCCGCCGTGCAGCGCCTCGGCCCGGTAGCCGCGGCCGTTCATCGTCTCGGTGAGCCGGTCCACCTCCTCGCGGCTGCGGCAGAACACGATCGCCGCGGTGGGGGACTCCACGTCCAGCACCCGGCCCAGCGCCGCCGGCTTGTGCCCCCGAGCCACGATGTACGCGCTCTGCCGCACCCGGGGCTGCTCCCCGGCGACCGGCTGCTCCCGGCCGATCTGGATGCGTACCGGGTCGGTCAGGTGCTGCCGGGCGAGCCCGTCGATGCGCGACGGCATGGTCGCCGAGAAGAGCACCGTCTGCCGCTGCTCCGGGGCGTGCTCCAGGATCGCCTCGATGTCCTCGGCGAAGCCCATGTCGAGCATCTCGTCCGCCTCGTCCAGCACCACCGTGGCCAGCGACCCGAGCCGCAGCGTGCCCCGGGCGATGTGGTCCAGGGCCCGGCCCGGGGTGGCCACCACCACGTCCACGCCCATGTCGAGCGCGCGCAGCTGCCGGCCGATCGGCTGCCCGCCGTAGATCGGCAGCACCCGGGCGCCCAGATCCTTGCCGTAGCGGTGGAACGCCTCGGAAACCTGCACCGCAAGCTCCCGGGTGGGCACCAGCACCAGCGACGCCGGGTCGCCGGCGCTCCGGTCGTCCGGCATCCGCTGGAGCAGGGGCAGGGCGAAGGCGGCGGTCTTACCCGTACCGGTCGCCGCCTGCCCCAGCAGGTCCCGGCCGGCCAGCAGCGGCGGGATGGCCTCGCGCTGGATCGGGGTCGGCTCCTCGTAGCCGAGGGCGGACAGGGCGCCCAGCAGCTCGGGGCGCAGTCCCAGGTCGGCGAAGGCGGTCGCCTCGTCGTCGGTGGCGGGGGTGGGGTCGGTCGGGGTCGGTGCGGAACTCATGCGTCAAGCCTTTCATCACCCGCGCCGGCCCGTCGCGGCGACCGGCACAACCGTCGGCCTGACCACGTCCCACGGCCGCGGGATCACCCGAGCAGGAGGGCCAGCGCGACGTTCACCCCCACCACGGCGTCGAGCACCCCGCACCACTCCGCGTACCCCCGGGGCACCACCCGGCCGGTGCGGTGGTGCGCCAGGTCCCAACCGGCGTGCCCGAGCCAGCCAGCGGCCACCAGAGCGCCGGTGAGGTCGTCCGGCCCGACGACGGCGGCCACCGCCAGCCCGGCCCACGCGGCCAGCC
>NZ_QGGF01000567.1 GCF_003857015.1 Micromonospora globispora
TTACCGACGGGCGGCCCAGCGGCGGGCTGGGTGGGCGGGGACCAGGCCCAGAGACTCGGCTGCAGCGGCCCGGCCAGGAGCAGCCAGAGGGCCAGGCCGCCCAGCGCCCCACCGACCAGCGAGGGCAGTGCGTCGGCGGCGGTTGCACCGGCCCGGGTCAGCGCGGCGGCCACCCCGAGCGCGGCGAAGGCGGCGATGCCGGCCAGGCCGATCCAGAGCCGGCGGGCGGCCAGCACGCCGAGCAGCGCGGCGAACGCCGCGAGCAGCACCGCCGTCCCGATCAGCAGAGCGATCTTGTCGTGCGTGCCGAAGAGCGAGATGGCGAAGTGCTTGACCGTCTCGGGGACGACATCGACGATCAGCCCGCCGACCGCGATCAGCGGCGCCGACGGGGCACCGGTGAGGACCGCGACCGGCTCGGCGACCCCGATCGCCACGGCGGCGGCGGTGATCCCGGCCAGCGCGGCGTACCCGCGGGAGGTGGTGCTCATCGGACCAGTCTTGTCGATCACCGGGGCGTACCGGTAGCAACGTCAGAGTTCCGTAAGCAGAGACGGATCAGAGCACACCGCCGACGTGGCGGTGTGCCCTGATCCAAGGCGTACGGCGTCGGATCAGAAGCCCGGGCCGTGCTGGTGGCCGTGACCGTGGCCGTGGCCGTGACCCCCCGCGGCGGGCTCGGCCTTCTCCGGCTTCTCCACCACGAGGCTCTCCGTGGTGAGCAGCAGGCCGGCGATCGAGGCGGCGTTGACGACCGCGTTGCGGGTCACCTTCACCGGGTCGACGATGCCGGACTTCGCCAGGTCGACGTACTGCCCGGAGGCGGCGTCGAGGCCGCTGCCCCACTCGCCGCGGGCGACCTTCTCCACCACGACGTAGCCGTCGTGACCGGCGTTCTGGGCGATCCAGCGCAGCGGCTCGACCAGCGCCTTGCGCACGATCGACACGCCGACCTTCTCGTCGCCGGTGAAGCCGAGGTCGTCGTCGAGCACCGGGAGGATCTGGGCCAGGGCGGCACCGCCGCCGGGGACCGTACCCTCCTCGACCGCGGCCTTGGTCGCCGCGATGGCGTCCTCGATGCGGTGCTTGCGCTCCTTCATCTCGACCTCGGTGGCCGCGCCGACCTTGATCACCGCGATGCCGCCGGAGAGCTTCGCCAGCCGCTCGGCCAGCTTCTCCCGGTCCCACTCGGAGTCCGAGGCCTCGATCTCCTTGCGGATCTGGGCGACCCGGTCGGCGACCTCGCCGGCCTGCCCGCCACCGTCGACGACGGTGGTGCTCTCCTTGTCGACCACGACGCGGCGGGCGGTGCCGAGCACCTCCAGGCCGACCTGGTCGAGCTTGTAGCCCAGCTCCGGGGCGACCAGCTCGGCGCCGGTCAGGATCGCCATGTCCTGGAGCATCGCCTTGCGGCGGTCGCCGAAGCCGGGGGCCTTGACCGCGCAGACCTTGAGGGTCTTGCGGATGGAGTTGACCACCAGCGTCGACAGCGCCTGGCCCTCGACGTCCTCGGCGATGATGAGCAGCGGCTTGTTGTTCTGGAGGACCTTCTCCAGCAGCGGCAGCAGCTCCTCGATCGCCGAGATCTTCTGCGTGGTGATCAGGATGTACGGGTCCTCCAGGACCGACTCCTGCCCCTCCACGTCGGTGACGAAGTTCGGCGAGATGAAGCCCTTGTCGAACTGGAGACCCTCGGTCACGTCCAGCTCGGTGGTGAGGGCGGAGCCCTCCTCGACGGTGATGACGCCGTCGCGGCCGACCTTCTCCATCGCCTCGGCGATCAGCTCACCGATGGTCGCGTCCTGCGCGGAGATCGTCGCGACGTGCGCGACCGACTCCTTGTCGGACACCTCGACGGCCCGGCCGAGCAGCGCCTCGGAGACCTTGGCGGCCGCCGCGTCGATGCCCCGCTTGAGGCCGGTCGGGTTGGCGCCGGCGGTCACGTTGCGCAGGCCCTCGCGGACCATCGCCTGGGCCAGCACGGTGGCGGTGGTGGTCCCGTCGCCGGCGACGTCGTTGGTCTTGGTCGCCACCTCCTTGACCAGCTGCGCGCCGAGGTTCTCGTACGGGTTGGTGAGCTCGATCTCCTTGGCGATGGTCACGCCGTCGTTGGTGATCGTGGGCACACCGAATTTCTTGTCCAGGACGACGTTGCGCCCGCGCGGGCCGAGGGTGACCTTGACCGCGTCCGCGAGGGCGTTGACACCGTGCTCCAGCAGGTGCCGGGCGTCGTCCGAGAAGCTCAGGATCTTCGCCATGAATGTCCCTTCGAAGCGACGTTGCCCCGGCCCGGCGAGCCGGACCGGGGCAACGACACTGATCGGTTGCTTACTTCTCGATGACCGCGAGGACGTCGCGGGCGGAGAGCACCAGGTACTCCTCGCCGGCGTACTTGACCTCGGTGCCGCCGTACTTCGAGTAGATGACGGTGTCGCCGACCTTGACGTCAACCGGGATCCGGTTGCCCTTGTCGTCGACGCGGCCCGGGCCGACAGCGAGGACGGTGCCCTCCTGCGGCTTCTCCTTGGCGGTGTCGGGGATCACGATGCCCGACGCCGTGGTGGTCTCAGCCTCGTTCGCCTGGACCAGAATCCGGTCCTCGAGCGGCTTGATCGCAACCTTGGTCGCGGTAGTCACGGGCATACCCTCCTGGGGTACTTGGTTTCGTTGCCGGACGGCGAGCCGACCGGCGTCAATCTGCCACATGCCACCGGGCGGGGCCGTCGTCGCGGGTGCCGGTCCGCCTGGCGTTCAGTTCCCGGACCCAGGGCCCGGAAGCTGGCACCCTCGATGTGAGAGTGCTAATCGCAGGTTATTCCTCGGCTAGCACTCCGTCAAGGAGAGTGCCAACCCGCCACCCGGCGCGTCGGGACCGGCGGGGAGAATGACCGGGTGGATCTCGACCAGCTCGCCGCGTTGCGTACCGCCGAGGGGTCGGCCGCGCTCGCGATGGCCGCGCCGCTCGCTGGCGGCGACCCGCTGGCCGCGGCCGTCAGGCTACGGTCCACCGGCGTGCCGGCCGACCTCGCCGCCGCCGCGCTCACCCAGGC
>NZ_QGGF01000649.1 GCF_003857015.1 Micromonospora globispora
CTGCTCCGCAGCGGCGGCCGGCGCGGACGACCCCGCCTCGGCGGCCGCCGGCGCGTCCGCCTTGGGGACCCCGGTGCCCGCCCGGAACCCGCCTGAGCTGTACGGGTCGGAGCCGTACTCGGTGACCAGGGCGAGCGGGATCAGCACCACCGCGGTCGTGCCGCCGTACGCGGACTCCTTGAGCTGCACCCGGACGCCGTGCCGTTCGGTGAGCCGGCTGACCACGTAGAGGCCGAGCCGGGAGGCGTTGGCGAGGTTGAGCTCGGACCGGTCGACGATCCGGTGGTTCGCGGCGGCGAGGTCGTCCTCCGTCATGCCGAGGCCCCGGTCCTCGATCTCGATGGCGAAGCCGTTGGCCACCATCTGGCCACGGACCTCGACGGTGGTGTGCGGCGGCGAGAAGGAGAGGCCGTTCTCGATCAGCTCGGCCAGCAGGTGGATGACGTCACCGACGGCCCGGCCGGAGAGCGACACCGGGCCGAGCGGCAGCACGGTGACCCGGGTGTAGTCCTCGACCTCCGCGATCGCGCCGCGGACCACGTCGACCATCGGCACGTTGCGCCGCCAGGACCGGCCCGGCGTGGAGCCGGAGAGCACGATCAGGTTCTCCGCGTTGCGGCGCATCCGGGTGGCCAGGTGGTCGACCCGGAACAGGTCCTCCAGTTCCTCGGCGTCGTGCTCGCGGCGTTCCATCGCGTCGAGCAGGGTGAGCTGGCGGTGGACCAGCGCCTGGGTGCGCCGGGCCAGACTGAGGAACACGTCCCGCACGTTGCGGCGCAGCTCGGCCTGCTCGACGGCAGTCCGGATGGCGGTCTCCTGGACCGCGTTGAACGCCTTGCCCACCTGCCCGATCTCGTCGTCGCCGAATTCCAGCGGGGGCGCCTCCCGGGCGACGTCGACCTCCTCGCCGTGGCCCAGCCGTTCCACCACACCGGGCAGCCGCTCGTTGGCCAGCCGGAACGCGGCCTCGCGCAGCCGTTCGAGCTGCCGGACCAACGCCCGGGCGGTGGTGATCGACACCACGATGGAGGCGATGACGGCGATGAGGCCGAGGCCGGCGGCGAGCACCATCCGGACGATGACGCCGATCGCGACCGGCATGGCCCGCTCGACGAGCGCGTCACCGGCGTCCAGGATGAACCGCTGCTGGTCCTCGACCGCCCGGTCGACCGCAGCGCGCCACTGCTTGGCCGACACCGGCGGTGCCGTTGACGCCCGGTTGGACAGGATCACCCGGTCCTCCAAGGCCCGGAGAGCGATGAACGGCTCGCCAGCGAGCAACTGCTCGTACCCCCTGCGGTCGGCGTCGGACAGGTCGGCCAGCGCCCGGTCGCCCAGATAGCGCTGGGCGCCGACGGTACGGGCGAAAGCGGCGTTCTCCTCCGGGGTCATCCGGCCGGCGGCGAGCACCCCCGTGAGCAGAGCGTCTTCCTGCGACATCAGCTCGCGCACCCTGACGAGTTGGATCAGCGCCGAGGTCTGCCGGGCGAGCTGCTCGTCGTCCAGCTTGCCCAGAGAGGTATACATCTGCAGCACCGAGTCGATCAGGTCGGTGTAGGCCTGGGCGGCGGCGGCGCGGTCGACCTGGCGGGCACCAACCGACTCGCGGACTGTCTCCAGCCGGTCCAGCCCGGCGACGACCCCGTTGATCTGCCGCTGGCTGTCCTCACTGGCCGCGAGATCCACTCGCCAGTCGTCGACGGAGCCTCGGAAGGCGTCGGCGACCTGCTGCGTGTGCCGCCACTGCGCGGTCAACTGCTCACGCCCGGCCCCGCCCGAGCCGCCGAGGAAAGCGACGGTCGCTCGGCGCTCAGCCTGCAGCTCCAGAACCAGCGGCTCGCCCGGCTGCGCCACCTGGCGGTCGAGCTGCTGCACCCAGAGGAGGTTGGCGCCCTCTCGGAGGGTCACCCACGCGGCGAAGGCCCACAGCGCCACGAGCGAGGCCAGCAGTGCCACGACTTTCCGACGCAGATTCGTGCTGCGGGAACCCATCACAACCATCCCTGGCGGGGAGCCACTGATTATCTGGTCAGGGGTAGCCACATGCGCCTTGACCAACCCGGCGCACGGTAGCAGTGTCACGACGATCACTCAAGCAATCCTGATCATGACCCTCTGCCCGCGGGACGCCGACGGCGGTCGGACTGCGGCGTCCGCATCGGACGGTCATTCCGCCGGGTGCCCAGCAAACCGCGCCAACTGGAGCGCCGAGAGCACAGCGGCCCGCACGATCAGCACTGGGTGGTAGAGGTCCTTGTCATGCCATAGGGGAGTGGCTGTGGCGGCGCTGCTGCGGTCGTCGTCGAGAAAGGCGAGGGCCCGCCGCACGGCGGCGCCGACCACCGGCCGCACCGGCCGCCCGGTGCCGAGCAGCACGTGCAGGGCGTACGCGGTCTCCTCGTCCGTGCCGCCCCACCGACCCCACGACCCGTCGGTGCGCTGGGTGGCGAGCACCCAGTCGATCGCTCGGTCGATTGCCGGCCCCGCCGCCGGGGCGTACCCGGCGAGGCTCACGGCGACGCTGGCCGTCGCATAGAACGCCGACGCGTGCCAGCGGTCCGTCCAGCTGCCGTCCGGCAACTGGGCGGCGACGAGCCAACCGGCCACCCGACGCGCCGCCTCGGCGTAGGGGTGCGCCGGGGCGTGCCTGGTCTGCCAGCCCAACGCCTCCAGCACGTGTGCGTTCGTGGTGACCGACGTGCCGTCCTCACCCCGCCATGTACAGAAGTGCGCCCCGGTGTCGAACGCCAGCAGGCTGTCCGGCGGGACCGGGCGGCCGAGTCTGGCCAGCGCGTAGAGGGCGACGGCGGTGGTGTCGGCGTCCGTCGGCAGTCCGGGTGAGGTGGCGGCGCCGGCCGGCCCCACGGCTGCGGCCAGCTCGCTAATCACGTGCCCGGGCACGTCGCCGGCCGCGCCGACCCGGGCCAGACTGGCGAGGACCCAGGCCCGCTCGAAGACGGTGATCGGTGTCGTGCACGGCACGGGCCCGTCCTGCTCCCCCGCGGCCCAGGTCAGGTAGCCCAGCGCCGCCGGGTCCGCAC
>NZ_QGGF01000573.1 GCF_003857015.1 Micromonospora globispora
GTGCTCAACCGGTCCGGCGGGGCGGCCGGCCGCCCCGCCGGACCGGTTGAGCACCACGGCGGCGACCACGCCACCGGCGACCAGCAGCGCCCCGGACCGGCTGGTGCTCAGGGCGAGGCAGAGGACGCTGGCCAGCCCGCCGGCGTGCCACGAACGGCGGGTCGGCCGGGCGCCCCGGGTCAGCCAGAGCGCGACGTACCCGAGCAGGTACGCCCCGGCGAGGATGCCCAGCTCGGCGTTGAACGAGGTAAGGCCGGGCACCCGGAAGGTGTCGCCGATGTACCGCACGGCGGTGTTCTCCTCGAAGCCCCACTGCACCAGGCGAGCCGGGCCGACGATCAGCTCGGCGACGGAGGCCACCGCGTTCGCGACGAGCAGCCAGGCCAGCACGGTCATCAGCGGGAGGACCTGCCGCAGGGTGAGGGAGAAGAGGACCGCCAGCAGCAGCACCGGCAGCACGGTGAGCCGGACCCCGACCAGGGTCTGCGCCACGCCGTGGTGGGCGAAGCCGATCAGGCTCCACACCGCGACGACGAGGAGCGCGACGCCCGCCCCGGCGAGCTGCCGCCGGGTCCACCGGTGCCGGAACGCGGTCAGCGCGAAGAGCACGCAGATCACGACCGCGGCGGAGAGCCCGAGGGCGTAGTCCCGTCCGCCGAACGCGCCACCGACCGCGCCCTCCACGCCGACGAACCAGAGGCCCAGCGGCGCGTTGAGCACGATGAGCACGTAGCCGAGACCGGCCACCGGTCGGACCGCGACGGCCGCGACGGCCACCAGGACGACCGGCAGCAGCGGGGAGAGGCCGGCCAGCAGGGCGGCGACCATCGCCACGAGCAGCAGCCCGGCGCCGATCATCAGCCGCCGGGACGGCCGGACGGCGAGGAGCCTGCGGCGGGCGGGGGCGGCGGTCGGGTCGCTGGTCTGTGGTGTCATCGCCGGGTCACCTCGGGGGAACGCCGGTCGGCGGTGCGGGCCGCCACGACCGACTGGTAGGTCTGGATGATGGTGTCGACGTGGCGGTCCCAGTCGAGCCGGCGGCCGTCCGCGACGGCCGAGGAGCTCATCGCCGCGTACGCGTCGTCGGGCATCCCGGCGGCGCGCCGGAGCAGGCCGGTCAGCTCTTCCGGCTCGTCGAAGAGCAGGACGGAGCCGTCCGACGCCATGGGCGGGGCGGCGATCGCGCTGGCGATGACGGGACGTCCGGCGGTCAGCGCCTCGGCGCAGACCAGCCCGAACGTCTCCGCGCACCGGCTCGGGAAGACCAGCCAGCCCGCCTCGGCGAAGGCGGCCTCCTTGCCGGCCTCGTCCAGATAACCGAGGTAGCGGACCGAGCCCGTGGTGGCCGCCAGCCGCTCCACCTCGGGCCGCAGCGGGCCGTCGCCGCCGACCAGCAGCGTCCCGCCGGTGGCCGCCCCCACCTCGCGCCACGCGTCGAGCAGCAGGTCCAGGCCCTTGTGGCGGTCGAGGACGCCGAGGTAGAGGAGGACGTCACGCCGGCCGCGTGGCCACACCGACCGGCGGGGCGGGGTCGGCACGGCGAGCGGCACCACCCGGTCGGTGACGCCACCGACGCCGCGCGCGCTGTCCCGGACCCGCCGCCGGGTCCGCTCGGAGGGGAAGAGCAGCACCGCGGGGCGCAGCCGCCGGGTGATCCACCGGGCCCGCGCCGCGAGCAGCCGGTCGAGGGTACGCGAGCGGCCCAGGTTGCCCAGCGCGTTGTTCGGGTCACAGACGGCGTGGTCGTGCACCGAGTGCACCCCCGGGTACGCCCGGAGCAGCCGGCCGACCGGCAGCACGCCGATGCCCTGCCAGTTGTGCACGTGCACCACGTCCGGCCGGATGTCCCGCAGGTCGGTGGGGCGCAGGCCGGTGGGGTCGACGAGGTCCCCCAGGTGGGTGCAGATCCTGCCGAGCCGGGGCAGGTGCCGCCCGAGCCGGGCGGAGAACCGCTCCCGCACCGGCCGGTCGTGCGGCTCCGCGCCGTCGGACGGCCGGCTGTGGACGGTCACCTGGTGGCCTCGGTCGATCAGCGCCCGGGTCAGGTCACGCACGTACCGCTCCGCGCCGCCGCGTACCGCGAAGGAGGAGTGCACCATGGCGATCCGCATCGGCCGCCCCCTCACCCGGCGACCCGGGCGTCGACGCCACGGGATCCGGTCGGTGCCGCGAGCAGGTCGACCAGGTGGGCGGTGGCGGTGCGCCACGAGCGGCCGTGCCAGCCGGGCGCGGCGGGCCTGGCGAGCGCCTCCCCCACCGCGCGGACCAGCGCCTCCGGTGTCCAGGAGGTCATCCGGACGGCCCGACCGTCGGTGGCCTCGTGCAGCGCCGGGTCCGGCGAGATGACCGTCGGGGTGCCGAGCCGCAGCGCCTCGGCGGCCGGCAACCCGTAGCCCTCGAAGTGGCTGGGCATGAGGAAGGCGGCGGCCCCGGCGACGGTGGCGACGTACTGCGGCTCGGGAAGGTGGTCGAGGAAGAGGACCCGCTCCGCCGTGCCGGCGCGGCGCACCGCCGCCTCGTACCGGTCGACCCGGCGACCGCCGGTCAGCACGGCCAGCACGATCCCGGGCAGCTCGGGCAGGGCGTCGAGGGCCAGTTCCACCCCCTTGTGCGGCGCGTGCCCGGCGATCACCAGGTAGCTGCCGCCGCGCCGGCTCAGCTCGGCCAGCGGTGCGGGCGGCTCGCCCGGTACGGCGTCGAGGTCGCTGCCGGGGTGCCAGACCGCGGTCCGCTCCTCGGGCACCTGGTAGAGGCCGTGGAGGTCGTGCCGGGTGCGGGCGCTGACGCAGAGCAGCCGGGCGGACCGGCGTACGGCGGTGCCGTAGCTGACCCGCCGGTACTGGCGTACGGCGGTGGAGAGGTCGCGCGGCCAGAGCCGGAAGGCGAGGTCGTGCACGACGGTGGTGACCGGCAGTCGGCTGCCGAGGATCGCGGCCGACGGGCTCATCGAGAGCACCCGCGCCTGCCGGCCGAGGCGGCCGGTGAGGCCGCGCAGCGTGGCGGCGACCGCGCCGATGGCCGCGGCG
>NZ_QGGF01000024.1 GCF_003857015.1 Micromonospora globispora
GTCCGCCCCGCCCCGCGCGGCCGGTTGATCATGAAGTTGTTGCCGTCGGTGCCGGCGTTTCGTGGCAACAACTTCATGATGACCGGAGCGGGGCGGGGCGGGCTCAGACGGTGTCGAGGGAGGCGCGGCGGCGGCTCTCCGCCTCGAAGATCTTGAGCAGCGCGGCGGCCAGCACCGCGTACCCGAGACCGACGGCCAGTTCGGCGGTGAGCGCCGGTGCGGCCGCCGCGAAGCCCTCACCGGCGGCCAGCCGGCGGGCCGCCTGCGCCGCGTGGGTGATCGGCAGCACCTCACCCACCGCCCGCATCCAGCCGGGCAGCCCGGCGGCGGGCACGTTCACCCCGGTGAGCAGGAGCAGCAGTGCCACCGAGACGTTGGAGACCACCCAGACGTCCCGGAACCGCAGCCCGACCGCGCCCAGGGTGAGACCGAAGAAGCCGCACGCCAGCGCGGCCACCGCGAGGGTGAGCAGCAGGGCGGGCAGGGCGCCGACGGGCATCCGCAGGCCGAGCAGGAGCGAGCCGATGGTCAGCGTGCTCACCGCGATGAGCAGGCCGTTCCCGGCGTACGGGAGGACCCGGCCGAGGAAGACGGCGGTACGGCTGCGCGGCGAGAGCAGCACGTGGCCGAGGGTGCCGAAGCGCCGCTCGTTGGCCACCGCCATGGTGCCGCCGAAGACGCAGGAGAGCGAGGCGGCGAGCACCGCGTTGCCGACGATGTAGAACCGGTCGTCGGCGACGCCGAGCTGCCGGCCCAGGTAGGCGAAGAAGAGCAGTTGGAAGATCGGGCCGACCAGCAGCGAGCCGATGAACATCGCCGGGGTGGTCCAGTTGAACAGGGCCCGGTAGGCGATCACGCCGCCCACGCCGATCAGCCGGAAGAGTGCCGTCATCGTCGTTCCTCTCAGGCCAGGGCTAGGGTCGCCGCGGCGCGGGCCCGTCGCTCGACGTAGGTCATCATCAGCGCGCCGACGACCAGGCAGCCGAGGCTGATGGCCAGGCAGATGCCGAGCGAGGGCCAGACCGGCCCGCCGCTGGCGGCCTCGTGGACCGCGCGGGCGCCCCAGGTGGTGGGCAGCGCGGCGGCGATCGGGCCGGTCCAGCCGGGCAGCACGGTGAGCGGCACGAGCATCCCGGAGACCAGCCAGATCGGGTACTCCAGCGTGTTGGTCAGCGCGTTGGCGTTGCGCATCAGCACGAACGTGGAGGCCAGCAGCAGCCCGAACATGCCCAGGCCGAGGATGCAGCCGGGGACCGCGATAAGGAAGAGCAGCGGGTGCGCGAAGTGCAGCGGGATGCCGTAGAGCAGCCGGCCCCAGAGCAGGGTGGCGAGCATGGCGTACGTGCCGGTGACGGCCGTCGCCAGGGTGATCGGCAGGATCATCAGCGCCGGCGCGCGGGGCGCCAGCATGATCATCTCCAGCGTGCCCTGCCAGCGTTGCCGCTGGATGGCGCCACCGGAGCCGAAGAGCACCGACGACCAGACGCCCATCAGCCCGGCGCCGACGGCGGCCTCCAGCAGCCGGCCCGGCTCGTCGCCGGCGCGGAACAGGTAGACCGCCAGGGTCGCCTGCACCACCGGCACGATCAGCGCGGTGGCGATCTCGAAGGAGGACCGGCTGAGCTGCTTGGTGTGCAGCAGCAGGCCGACCCCGATCATCCGCAGCAAGCTCACGCCGCCACCGCCTCGAGCGGCCGGGGCGGCGTGGCGACCCGGTTGACGATCGCCACGTACGCGTCCTCCAGCGTGGGCTGTCGGGCGGTGACCCGGCCCAGCCGGACGCCGTCCAGCTCGCGCAGCACGTCGGCCTGTACGTCCACCCCCGCGTCGGACTGCACGGTCAGCATCTGCGTCGCCCCGGTGACGGTCACGCTCGCTTCGCGTACCCCGGGCAGGACGTGGATGGCGGCGAGCTGGGCGTCGCTCACTCCGTACGCCTCCACCTCCAGGACCTGCCGGCCGTCCGCGTGGTGCCGCAGCTCCGCCGGGGTGCCGAGGGCCTGGATCTCGCCGTTCGCGATGACCGCGATCCGGCCGCAGAGCTCGTCCGCCTCGGCCATGTAGTGCGTGGTCAGCAGGACGGTGGTGCCGGTGGCGGC
Source organism: Micromonospora globispora (assembly GCF_003857015.1). Lineage (GTDB taxonomy): Bacteria > Actinomycetota > Actinomycetes > Mycobacteriales > Micromonosporaceae > Micromonospora > Micromonospora globispora. Next base: position 2,100 of record NZ_QGGF01000024.1, read on the forward strand.
CAGGTCGGCAACGGTCTGCCGCAGCTCGCGGGCGGCCACCGGGTCCACCCCGATCGACGGCTCGTCGAGGAAGAGCACCTGCGGTCGGTGCAGCAGCCCCCGGGCGATGTGCAGCCGTTGCCGCATGCCGCGGGAGTAGCCCTCGACCCGCTCGTTCTCCCGGCCGTCGAGCCGGACCAGTTCGAGCAGCTCGGCGATCCGCCGCTTCTGCTCCCGACCGGGTACGCCGTACAGCTCGGCGAAGTAGCGCAGGTTGTCCCGAGCGGAGAGCCGGTCGTACAGGCCCCGGTCCCCGCCGAAGACGTACCCGATCCGCCGGCGAACCTCCCGGGTCTGGTCGACCACGTCGAAGCCGCAGATCCGGGCGGTGCCGGCGGTCGGGATGAGCAGCGTGTTCAGCAGCTTGATGGTGGTGGTCTTCCCCGCGCCGTTCGGTCCGAGCAGGCCGAACAGCTCCCCGTTGCCGACCGTCAGGTCGACGCCGCGGACCGCCTCCACCTCCCGGCGCTGGGGTCGTAACCATCCCGTTCGGCTGCGGTAGGTGCGGCGCAGCCCGGCCGCCTCGATCGCGTACTCGCTCATGCCGGGCAATCTAGGGACCGGGCGGTGCGCGGGGAAACGAATTCGGTGCTGGCCGAATCCTCAGGCGGAGGCGGTGGCGGGGTCCGCGCCGATCAGAGTGACCAGGGCCACGCCGGCCGGTTCCAGCCCGTACAGCACCCGCCGGCCGACCCGGCGCCGGTGTACGACCCCGGCGGCGACCAGTGCGGCGAGGTGTTCGGAGACGGTGCTCGGGGCGAGCCCGAGGGTGGCGGCGAGCCCGGCGGTGGTGGCCGGTCGGGTCACGGCACGCAGTACGGCCGCCCGGCCCCGCCCGACGAGGACGGCGAGCCGGTCGGTGGTGGGGTCGGGCGGCCGTACTGCGT
>NZ_QGGF01000279.1 GCF_003857015.1 Micromonospora globispora
GCGTACGCCCTGGGCGCGCTGGCCAGCTACGCCGGGCGGACCTGGCAGTGCCGGCAGGCCCACACTTCGCTCGTCGGCTGGGAACCGCCCAACGTCCCCGCCCTCTGGCTCGCCCGCTGACCTTTGCCCCCCGCCGTGTGGTGGGTGGCGCCGCGGAGCGGGCCGCGTGGGGGTTCGCGGCGGCTGGTGAGTCTGCGGTGGACGGTGGGTGCTGGGCCCGCCGCCGGGGAGGTGACCGGCCATCCTTGCCGTGGCGTCGATCGACACCGCGTGGCTGCCCCCGGCCGAGCGGTTCGACTTCTGGCAGGAACTGGTCGCCCGCGAGTCGGTGCCGGCCCGGATCAGCAGCGAGCACGCGGACGACTTCACCGCGTCGGCCCGCGCCGTCGACCTGGGCGCGGTCCGGCTGGGCGCCTGGCGGTACCCGTCGCTGGAGCTGGCCCGGACGCCGAGGATGATCCGCAGCTCCGACCCGGAGCTGTACCAGCTCGCCCTGCCGCTGTCCGGGCACGGCGTGATGTCCCAGGAACGGCGGGCCGGCTCGCTCGACCCGTCCGGCTTCGCCCTCATCGACACCGTCCGCCCGCACGGCTCCACGCACCGGCCCGACGGCTCACGCCGGGCGCCGGTGCACACGGTCACCGCGCTGGTGCCGCACGCCGCGCTGCCGCTGCCCGCCCGCCGGGTGGCCGCGCTGCTCGCCGGTTTCCTGCGGCAGGTCGTCGAGCACCCCGAGCAGTACGACGGGTCCGACGCGCCGCAGCTCGACCGCATCGCGCTGGACCTGATCGCCGGCACCCTGGCCCGGCGCCTGGACGTCGAAGGCGAGCTGCCGGTCGAGGTCCGGGTCACCGGCCTGCGCAGCCAGGTCGAGGCGTTCGTCCGGCGGCACCTGGACGATCCGGAGCTGACTCCGGCCGCCGTGGCGACGGCGCACCACCTGTCGCTCCGGTCGCTGCACCGGCTCTTCGCGGGCACCGGCACAACGGTCGCCGCCCTGATCCGCACCGGCCGGCTGGAACGCTGCTTCCGGGACCTGGCCGACCCGCGACTCGGTCATCTCGCGGTGCACCAGATCGCCGCCCGCTGGGGCCTGCGCGACCGCGCCCACTTCAGCCGGGTGTTCCGGGCGGCGTACGGGATCTCGCCGCGGGAACACCGCGAGCGCGCCATCCGGCGCTGACCGGGCGCGCGGGCGGGGAGGGACCGGTTCGCGGTCCCTCCCCGCCGGGTGGGGTGGTGCGTCGGCCCTCGGCTCAGCCGAGACCGCCCCTGATGGCGCCGATCAGCTCGCCGTTGCCGGTGTCACCGGAGAGCTCCCAGAAGAAGGCGCCACCGAGGCCCTGGTTCTTCGCGTACGTCATCTTGCCGCCGATGGTGGACGGGGTGTCGTAGCTCCACCAGTTGCCGCCGCAGAGGGCGTACGCCGTGCCGGCGACGGTGCTGTTCGCCGGGCAGGTGTTGCGCAGCACCTTGTAGTCCTCGATGCCCTGCTCGTAGGTGCCCGGTGCCGGGCCGGTCGCGGTGCCGCCCGGCGCCGCCTGGGTGACCCCGGTCCAGCCCCGGCCGTAGAAGCCGATGCCGAGCAGCAGCTTGCTGGCCGGAACGCCCTTGGCCTTGAGCTTCTGGATCGCCGCGTCGGCGTAGAAGCCCTGCTGCGGGATGCCGGTGTACGAGGTGAGCGGCGAGTGCGGGGCGGTCGGCCCCTGCGCCGCCCAGGCGCCGAAGTAGTCGTACGTCATCGGCATCAGCCAGCTCAGGTACGGCGCCGCGCCGGCGTAGTCGGTGGCGTCGATCTTGCCGCCGCTGCTTCCGTCGGCGGTGATCGCCGCGGTGACCAGGGCGCTGGAGCCGAACTTCGCCCGCAGGGCGCTGATCACGTTCTTGAAGGCGTTCGGACCGCTGCTGTCGCACTGCAGGCCGCAGGCGTTCGGGTACTCCCAGTCGATGTCGATGCCGTCGAAGACGTCGGCCCAGCGCGGGTCCTCGACCAGGTTGTAGCAGCTGTCGGCGAACGCGGCCGGGTTCTGCGCGGCCTGGGTGAAGCCGGCCGACCAGGTCCAGCCGCCGAAGGACCAGAGCACCTTCAGGTGGGGGTACATCTTCTTGAGCTTGCGCAGCTGGTTGAAGCTGCCGCGCAGCGGCTGGTCCCAGGTGTCGGCGACGCCGTCCACACTGTCCGCCGCGGTGTACGCCTTGTCGTAGTCGGCGTAGCTGTCGCCGATCGTGCAGCGCCCGCCGGTGGTGTTGCCGAAGGCGTACAGGATGTGGGTGAGCTTGGCCGCGGACCCGCTGGTGTGGATGTTCTTGACGTGGTAGTTGCGGCCGTAGACGCCCCACTCGGCGAAGTAGCCGACGACCTTCCGGTCGCCGGTCGGCGGCGGCGAGGTGGTGGGAGTGGTCGTCGGCGAGCTGGTCGGTGAGGCGGTCGGTGACGCGGTCGGGGAGGCCGTGGGTGAGGTGGTCGGCGAGGGCGCGGTGGTGGTCGGGGTACCGCCACCGGAGCAGGACGCGCCGTTGACCGTGCAGTTCAGCGGGGCGGCGTACGGCCCGGTGCCGTTGTAGCCCCAGCTGAAGCTGGCGCCCGGGGCGAGCGGGCCGGCCCAGCTCTTCTTCACCGCGATGTAGTGGTTGCCGCTGCTGGTGACATCGGCGTCCCAGAAGCTGCTGATCGTGGTGCCCGAGGGCAGGTCGAACTCGATGCGCCAGGTGTCCACGCCGGCGTCGGTGCCGTTGGTGACGGTCACCTTGGTCTCGTGACCGGTCCCCCAGTCCTGCACCTTAGCGAACGTGGCGGTCACGCTACCGGCGGCGGACGCCGTGGCCATCGGGACCGCCGCGACCGCCAGGGCGACCACGGCACCGGCCCAGAGAGCCCGGCGGAGCGATCTCTTCATGTGGCGTCTCCCCAACTGTTAGGAAACTTTCCAAATTGATTGCTGCGACGCTACTCACGCCGTCATCACTTAGTCAAGATGTGCATGCATCGATTTGTTCGGCCCTGCAGCGGCGTCGACGCTCGGACGCGTAGCCTCGCCACATGACCGTTTTCGACGTCCAGATCGACGCGCTCTCCGGCGGCCCGGCCAACCTCGCGCAGCACCGGGGCCGCGCCCTGCTCGTGGTCAACGTGGCCTCCCGCTGCGGCCTGACCCCGCAGTACGCCCTCCTCCAGGCCCTGTACGGCGAGTACGCCGACCGCGGCCTGGTGGTGCTGGGCGTGCCGTGCAACCAGTTCGCCGGCCAGGAGCCCGGCACGGCCGAGGAGATCAGCGAGTTCTGCGAGCTCAACTACGGCGTGACCTTCCCGCTGACGGAGAAGGTGGACGTCAACGGGCCGTCGCGGCACCCGCTCTACGCCGACCTGGTGCCCACCCCGGACGCCGAGGGGCACACCGGCGACGTCCGGTGGAACTTCGAGAAGTTCCTGGTCGCGCCGGACGGTACGGTGGCGGCCCGGTTCGCGCCCACGGTGACCCCGGACTCCCCGGAGCTGCGGGCCGCGATCGAGAAGGTGCTGCCGGCCGAATGACCAACCACCACGGTCGGGCCGCTCAGCCTACCGGGTCGCCGGGGAGCGCCAGCCGCATCGTCGGGTCGCGGGTGGGCTCGAAGCCGAGCGAGCGGTAGAGCGGCTGTCCCGCGGCGGAGGCGCGCAGGTCGATCCGGCGCACCCCGCGCCGCCGGTACCAGTCCAGCAGCGCCGTCATGCACGCCCGGGAGTAGCCGCGCCGGCGGTGCTCCGGATCGGTGCAGACGTTGAAGACGTACCCCACCCGGCCGTCCGGATTCGTCGGGCCGCCGAGCCGGCGCTCGATCGTGCCGACCGCGCAGGCGGCCAGCCCCCCGTCCGGCGCGTCGACCACGAACGCGGCCAGCGAACCCTCCGGCTCCGCCAGCCACTCCCTCAGGTCCTCCCGCGCGACGTCCTGCCAGGGCCCCGGCGGGGGTTCCGTGCCGGTCACCGCGGCGAGCATCAAGCCCCGGAGCCGGACCAGCTCCGCGGCGTCACCGGCCGTCGCGGGGCGCGCCATGACCATGGCCCGGACGGTACCGAGCCGGACCGCCGCCCGGAGACCCGGGCGGGAATCAGACGGGTCGGCGGCCGGCGAAGCCGCACTCGACCCGGTGGTACCAGCGCACGTCGCCGTCCCCCTCCAGCCAGCACCAGAGCACCGGCCGACCGTCGCGCTCCCCGGGGAAGTCCAGCAGCACCGGCGCGATGCCCTTGACCTGGATGTCGTGCTCGTTGAGCTCGTCCAGCACGGCGTGCAGCCGGGCCTCCAGCGCCTTGACCTCGGCCAGCCCGCCGAGCGGACTGGCACTGTGGTCGGCCAGGTCGACCCGCAGCTCGGCGAGGTCGGCCCGGAGCCGGATCAGCTCATCGATCCGCGGCCGCAGGGTGGCCACCAGGTGTCGCGCCTGCGCGAGAGTGAACACCGGGCCAGTATGCGGCACGACGACGTACCGGTTCTCCCCGCCGATGCGTGAAACCAACCGGCCTCAGTCGGCTTGGGCGGCGAGCTCGCGGGCCCGGTCCCGGGCGGCCTCGAGGGCGGCCAGCATGGCCGCGCGGACGCCGTGGTTCTCCAGCTCACGGATGGCCGAGATGGTGGTACCGGCCGGCGAGGTGACCGCCTCGCGCAGCTTGACCGGGTGCTCGCCCGAGTCGCGCAGCATGACCGCCGAGCCGATCGCGGTCTGCACGATCAGCTCGTGCGCCACCTGGCGCGGCAGGCCGAGCAGGATGCCCGCGTCGATCATGGCCTCGACCAGCAGGTAGAAGTACGCCGGGCCGGAGCCGGAGAGGGCGGTCACCGCGTCCTGCTGGGACTCGGGCACGCGCAGGGTCGCGCCGAGCGGCTTGAACATCTCCTCGGCGAGCGCCAGGTGCTCGCCGGTGGCGTGCGCGCCGGCCGAGATGGCGGTCATCGCCTCGTCGACCAGGGCGGGGGTGTTGGTCATCACCCGGACCACCGGGGTGCCGTCGGGCAGCCGGCGGCTGAAGAAGCTGGTGGGCAGGCCGGCACAGAGCGAGACGACCAGCTTGTCGGCCGGCACCTTGGGGCCGATCTCGTCCAGCAGCGTCGCCGCGTCCTGCGGCTTGACCGAGATGGCGAGCACCTCCGCCTCGTCCACCGCGACCAGGTTGTCCACCACCCGTACGCCGTACCGGGCGGTCAGCTCCTCCGCGCGGCTGGGCCGCCGGGCGGTGGCGAGCAGCCGCTCCACCGGCCAGCCGGAGCGGAGCAGCCCGGAGAGCATCAGCTCGCCGATCTTGCCCGCGCCGATCACCGCGACGGTGTGCGCCCCGGATGCCATCTCCGCCGTACCCCTCTCGGTCGAGGCGCGGCGCGGCGGACCTTGCGGGCCGCCGCGCCGCCTGCCGTCGATCAGCTGCCGAAGAAGACCTCGGCCTCGGCGTACCGCTCCAACGGCACGGTCTTCAGCTCGCGGGTGGCCTCGGCCAGCGGGACCCGGACGATGTCCGTGCTCTGCATGGCGACCATCTTGCCCCAGTCGCCCTCGTGGGCGGCGTCGATGGCGTGCAGGCCGAGGCGGGTGGCGAGCACGCGGTCGAACGCGGTCGGGGTGCCACCGCGCTGGATGTGGCCGAGCACGACGGTGCGGGCCTCCTTGCCGGTCTTCGCCTCCAGCTGCTCGGCGAGCCACTGGCCGATGCCGCCGAGGCGGACGTGGCCGAACGAGTCGAGCTCCTGGTTGTGCAGGATCATCTGGCCCTCGAGCGGTTGGGCGCCCTCGGCGACCACGACGATCGGGGCGTACTGGTGCTGGAAGCGCTTCTCGACGTACCCGGCGACCTGGTCGACGTCGAACTGCCGCTCCGGCAGCAGGATCACGTTGGCGCCGCCGGCGAGACCGGCGTGCAGGGCGATCCAGCCGGCGTGCCGGCCCATCACCTCGACGACCAGGGTGCGGTGGTGGCTCTCCGCGGTGGTGTGCAGCCGGTCGATCGCCTCCATGGCGATGTTGACCGCGGTGTCGAAGCCGAAGGTGTAGTCGGTGGCGCCGAGGTCGTTGTCGATGGTCTTCGGTACGCCGATCACGTGAACGCCCAGCTCGTGCAGCTTGGTCGCGACGCCGAGGGTGTCCTCACCACCGATCGCGATCAGCGCATCCACACCCTGCGCGGCGAGGTTGTCCTTGATCCGCTCGACCCCGTTATCGATCTTGAACGGGTTGGTCCGGGACGAGCCGAGGATGGTGCCGCCGCGCGGGAGGATGCCCCGCACGTCCGCGATGCCCAGCGGCTTGGAGCGGCCCTCCAGCGGACCCTTCCAGCCGTCCTGGAAACCCACGAACTCGTGACCGTAGGTGGCGACGCCCTTGCGGACCACCGCCCGAATCACCGCATTGAGACCTGGGCAGTCGCCGCCGCCGGTGAGCACGCCGATACGCATGATCTGCTCATCCTCCTGGAGCATCAGGTGAAGCCCGGATAAGCCCCAGGATATGTGTCAGATCAGACCATCGGCGCCGTTGCCGGCCCGGGGCGGGCCGTCAGTGCGCACTGTAGTCGCCACAACGGTCGGCCGACAGCGCGCCCCGGGGGCGCGTTCACCCGCCGGAACGGCCCTCCGTGGCCGGCAGGCAGGTCACCGCCGGGTTATCGCCCGCCACCGGGCCAGGTTGTGCCGGGCGTCGACCAGGGCGTCGTGCCGGTCCGCCTCGGCGTCCGGCAGCTTCGGCCGGCCCCGGTCGTCCCAGAGCTGGCGCAGCTCCTTGGTGAACCGCGGGATCTCCCGGGGCAGCGCCGGCATCGCCCCCCAGAGCTGGGCCAGCACCACGTGGTCGTACGCGGCGTACCAGGCCCACAGCTCCAGCTGCTCTCCCGGCCGGTCCCGGATCGGCTCCATCAGGAAGTCGTAGAGGTCGTCGCGGATCCGCTCCCGGGACCGCCAGGCCCGGTCGGCCGGCGAGGGGAGCTTGTCGAGGACGTTGCGGCGCACCCAGGGGACGGCACGGGAGTCGTCGAACTCGGTGGAGACCGCGTAGAACTCGCGGCCGTACTCGTCGACGACGCCGATCGACACGAGGTCGACGATCCGGCCGTCCTCGATGAACTCGCAGTCGTAGAAGTAGCGGTAGACCATCGCCCGCCATCCTCGCCCACCGCCTCCGCACCCCGGCCGCCGGGGCACCCGCTGCCCGGCGCCGCAGCTCGGGCAGGGTCACGGAAGTGTCGACAGGGGTGTACAGCACGCGACGGGGCCGTCATGATCTGATGTGTACCGCTACCGGACGCCGAACCGGTTCTCTGGCTCGTACCGGGGGCTGTCAGGTTCACCCGGCTGCGAGTTGTGGTCCTTGACCGGGGAGGGGTTGGGCCGTGGAGGTTCGCCTGCCGGAGCCGGGTGACGCGCTCACGGGCGTCGAGATGTTCGCCGGGCTCGAACCGGAGGTGCGACAGCGGGTCATCGCCGCGGCGGTGCCGCGCACCTACCGCAAGGGGCAGCTGCTCTTCGTGGAGAACGATCCCGGCGAGTCGCTGATCGTGCTGCGCCGCGGCGCGGTGGCCGTCTTCCGGACCGCCCCGACCGGCGAGCGGGCGGTGCTGTCGGTGATCCGTCCGCCGGACGTGCTGGGTGAGGTCTCGCTGCTGGACGCCTCCACCCGCTCGGCCTCCGCGGAGGCGATCGAGGACTGCACCGCGCTCGCATTGTCCCGCCCCGCCTTCATGGAACTGGTCCACTCCAACCCGCGCATCCTGGACGCGGTGATGCGCTCGCTCGGCGGGCTGATCCGCCGGCTCACCGAGCAGAACGCCGACCACGTCTTTCTCGACCTGCCCGGGCGGGTGGCCAAGACCCTGGTCCGGCTGGCCGGCGAGAGCCAGTCCCCGATGATCACCATCGAGCTCAACCAGAGCCAGCTCGCCGAGATGGCCGGGGGCTCCCGGCAGAGCGTCAACCAGGCGATCGGCTCGTTCGCCAGCCGCGGCTGGCTGCGCACCGAGGGGCGCCGGATCGTGGTCACCGACGTGGGCGCGCTGCGCCGTCGCGCCGGCATGAACGAGCGCTGACAGGCTGCCCGTCGCGGCGCCACGCCGTCCCACCCACGGCCGCGCGGCTCCTTGTCCGTGGCCACGGTCGCTGCCCTTTTCCGTACGGGCAGCCGGGCGCTCGGTTCTCGATACCCGCGGCCGGTGGCGGAGAGACGTCGCGCAGGGTGATCACCGGCTGCCCGTCACCCAGCGCAATCCCAGTCCGGAAGCACCGGCAGACGTTTGCTCGCTTTGCTCTGCTGCAGCCCACGCAACACCCGCACGAGCAGGCACTGTCTCGGTGCGGCGGCCGCCTACCGACGATTCGATCCCTGACCCTTGGTGACTGTTGCGTCCGCTGAAGCAGAGCAAAGGACGCAGCGACACCTGGCGGCCCTCGCTGGACGATGACGATCGGTGACGGCCCCGAGGACCCGAGAAGCGGTGACCTCGCGCCTCACGCGGCGACGGGCTCCTTCACCGCCTCGGCCGCGGCCTGCTGGTTCTTCACCTTCTGCGCGTACATGTCGACGTACTCGCGGCCGGAGAGCTCCATCAACTCGTACATGATCTCGTCGGTGACCGCCCGCTCGACGAATCGGTCGCCGGCCATCCCGGCGTACCGGGAAAAGTCCAGCGGCGCGCCGAAGCGGATCTTCACCCGCTTGATGTTGGGGATGAGCTGGCCGGGCGGCTGGATCTCGTCGGCGTTCAGCATCACCACCGGGACCACAGGGGCGCCGCTCTCCAGGGCCAGCCGGGCCACCCCCGTCTTGCCCCGGTAGAGCCGCCCGTCCGGGGAGCGGGTGCCCTCCGGGTAGATCCCCGCAATGCCGCCGGCCCGCAGCACCTTCAGCTGGGTGTCCAGGGCGGCACGGGCGGCCCGACCACCGGAACGATCCACCGGGATGGTGCCGGTGCCGACGAAGAACATCTTGGTCAGCCAGCCTTTGATGCCCTTACCGGTGAAGTATTCCGCTTTAGCGACGAATGTCACTTTTCGCTTGACCATCAGCGGCGTGAAGATCGAGTCGGAAAAGGACAGGTGGTTGCTGGCGAGGATCACCGGACCGGTGTCCGGCACGTGGTGCAGGCCCTCGACCTGCGGACGGAAGATCAGCCTCAGCAACGGGCCGAGGATGAAGTACTTCATCAGCCAGTACAGCACCGGGGTCCTTCCAGCGGGGGCGGCGACACCACCGCCGCCGGGAGCCGGGCCCGGTCCCTCGGGCGTCCGGGACCGCACCCAGGGCGCCGTGGCGAGCGGGACTGTCGGGGATGAGCCTACGAACCAGGAGCGGCACGCCACAACGCACTCCCGGAACCGGGTCCCGACGTGTCACGATTCAGGGCACGGCGTACGGGGCGCCGAGCGACCGCACCGCCAGGTGCGACGAGGAGGGTGTCCGGTGTCAGCGGGTGGGGCCCGCCGGGGACGGCGGGACAACGGGCTCGACGCGAGCGAGTACGCCGTCGCGGGCGACGTCGATCCGCGCGTCGGTGAGCATCTGCTCGACGTGCTCGCCGCCGGCGGCATCGCCGCGTACCTCCAGCCCTCCGCCGACCTCAACCCGGTCACCCGGACGACCACCGTCCCGCCCCGACCGGTCGACCGGCTCTACGTCGACCGCTCGCACCTGACCACCGCCCGGGACTACCTCACCCAGCTCTCCGACGAGGAACTTCCCGAGCCGTCCCGGGACGACGAGCCGGACATCGAGGCCGAGTGGGCGAAGATCGTCGCGGGCTTCCACACCACCCCGGCGGCCGGCAGCCACCCGTGGCCGGACGCGGAGGACGTCGACGACCCGGCGGAGCCGCCGGAGCCGACCGGCGGGACGGCCTCGCGCGGCGGCACCGACGAGGCCGCCGGCCCGACCGCCACCGACGTCCGACGGCTCCCGTACGCCGCCGACATCTCCGGGATCTCGGTCAGCCGGGGCCGGCAGGACGACCCCTCGCTGCTGGACGGTCTGGACACCTTCGGCACCGGCCTGCCGGACGACCCCGACGAGGAGCACTACACCCCGCCCCCGCCGCCGCCGCTGCCGCGCTTCTCGAAGTACACGGTGGTCGGTGTGCTCGCCATCGTGGTCGGGTTCGTGCTCTTCCTCTCCCCGACTGTGCTCATGGTCGCCGACCCGTCGGTGGTGACGCTGCTGGGCTTCACCGGCATCCTCGCCGGCTTCGTGATGCTGATCTGGCGACTGCGCCCCGGTGACGCGGAGGACCACGACCCGGACGACGGCGCGGTCGTCTGACGGCGCTCCACCGGCCGCCCGCATGCCGGGACATGGGTCGCCCCGAGCCATCGGTGTAACAGTGGTGTAACTTGCTGTCAGTAGGAATACGGCTGTACGTCACTTCCCTCACTGACTGCCCGGCTGTTCCTCGCTCGCGGCGGTCGGCCCCCTGCTGATCGGAATCCCCGAGATGCGACAGAGTTCCCTCGTGGTGGTGGCCAACCGCCTCCCCGTTGACGACAGTGTGGCGCCCGACGGGGCCTGCGAGTGGCGTCGCAGCCCCGGCGGCCTGGTGAGCGCCCTGCATCCGCTGCTGCGACACACCCCGGCGACCTGGGTCGGCTGGGCGGGCGGCACCGGCCCGGCACCCGAGGTGTCCGACATCGACGGCGTCCGGATGCACACCGTGCCGCTCAGCCCCGAGGACCTGCGCGACCACTACGAGGGCTTCGCCAACGCGACCCTCTGGCCGCTCTACCACGACGCCGTCGAGCAACCCGAGTACCACCGGCGCTGGTGGGACGCGTACCGCCGGGTCAACCAGCGGTTCGCCGAGGCGGCCGCCGAGGTGGCCGAGCCGGGCGGCGTGGTCTGGGTGCAGGACTACCACCTGCAACTCGTCCCCGGCCTGCTCCGGACACTCCGCCCCGACCTGCGGATCGGCTTCTTCCTGCACGTGCCGTTTCCGCCACCGGAGCTGTTCATGCAGCTCCCCCGCCGCGCCGAGCTGCTGCGCGGGATGCTCGGCGCCGACCTGATCGGCTTCCAGCGCGCGCAGGCGGCGCACAACTTCGCCCAGCTGGCGGCGAAGGTGCTCGACCTGCCGGCCACCGACCGGCGGATCGCGGTCGACGACCGGGTGGTCCGCATCGGCGCCTTCCCGATCTCCATCGACACCGCCGAGATGGCCGCCCTCGCCGCCCGGCCGGAGGTCGTCGACCGGGCCCGCCGGTTGCGCCAGGACCTCGGCGACCCCGACCACGTCATCCTCAGCGTCGACCGGATGGACTACACCAAGGGCATCGAGCAGCGGCTCAAGGCGTACAGCGAGCTGCTGGCCAGCGGCGACGTCAAAGTCCGGGACACGGTGCTGATCCAGGTGGCGGTGCCCAGCCGGGAGCGGGTCGGCCAGTACCAGATCCTGCGGGAGCGGGTGGAACGCGAGGTCGGACGGATCAACGGGCTGTTCGGGCGGGTCGGCGAGCCGGCCATCCACTACCTCACCCAGAACTTCGACCGGGCCGAGCTGGCCGCCCTCTACCGGGTCGCGGACGTGATGGCGGTGACCCCGCTGCGGGACGGGATGAACCTCGTCGCCAAGGAGTACGTGGCCGCCCGGGTGGACGACACCGGAGCGCTGCTGCTCAGCGAGTTCGCCGGGGCCGCCGCCGAGCTGCCGCAGGCGTACCTGGTCAACCCGCACGACCTGGAAGGGCTCAAGCAGGAGCTGCTCGCCGCCCTGCGAGCCGGGCCGGAGGACACCACGGCACGGATGCGGGCGATGCGCGAGCACCTGCACCGCAACGACATCCACGCCTGGGCGCGCTCGTACCTGAGCACCCTGGACGAGAGCGGGTCCCTGCTCACCCGGATCGCCGGGGCCGACTGACGGGTCAGCGGGTCGTCGGGTCCTTCGCCAGCCAGTCGAGGATCGCGTCGATCGGCTCCCGCCAGCGTGCGTCCAGCATGAGGTCGTGTCCCATGCCGGGGAAGAGCAGTGGAGCCGACGCGTACCGGCGGGCGGCCCGGGTCAGCGCGGCCGGCGACACCACCCGGTCGTCCGGGCTGCCCAGCACCAGCACCGGCGGCCGGCCCACCGCCGGCTCCGGGTCCGGGCCGGTGAGCAGCTGCCATTGGGCCCGCCGGCCGGCCCGGCCGAGGCGGGAGACGTACCGGCGAGCCTCGGCGTCGGGCAGCTCGCGGCTGAACAGCTGCCGGCGACTCAGCCGCAGGCCGCCGCCGAAGACCGCCGGCAAGGTGCCGCCGGGGTTGCGCCGCAGCGAGTTGCCGAACGTCCCCCAGCCGCCGAGCACCGGGGCCACCAGCACCGCCGCCCGGGCCGGGTAGCGGGCCAAGGCGTGCGCGACCACCCGGGCACCGGCGCCGTGTCCCACCAGCACCGCCTGCCGCGGCACGCTCGCCGCCACCTGGACCACGTCATGGGTGTACGACCGCAGCGTCGCCTCCGGCGCCGGCGCGCTGCCGCCGTGCCCGCGGAGGCTGAGCGCGTACGCCGGGAAGCCCCGGGAGGCGGCGTGCTCCAGCCAGTGCTCGGCGAACGCCCACGCCCCGTGCCCGAACCCGGGTACGAAGAGCAGCGGCGGTCGCCCCTCCTCCACCTCCGGTACGACGCCGAGCACCTCGCGGCGGGCCGGCCGCTCCGGACGGGCCCACTCCCGTGCCCGGACGATCCGCAGCCGCTCGGCCTCCCGCATCACCTGCGTCACTGGGCTTCCCCTTCGTTCGCGACTGCGGGGCTCCGCTTCGCTGCACTCCTCGCGCTCACCGGCCAACCTCCAGCTCGTCCAGGGCGCGCTGGAGCGCGCGCAGGTAGTCGCCGTGGCCCACCTCGAACCAGTGCCGCGTACTGTCCTTGACCTTGCCCGAGTACCGCTCGCCGATCCCGGCGATGACCCGCTTGGCGAACGCGGCGGCCCGGTCCGGCCGGGTCGCCCGCAGCCGGAGCAGCCGGGCGAAGAGCACGCTCTGCCAGTGCGAGATCGTGAAGATGCCGGAGTCCGGTTGCACCAGGCCGACCACGGCCAGGGTGGGGTGACCGGCGGCGAAGGCGTTGAGCCAGAGTCGGGGGCGGCCGGAACCCTCGTCGTCGCCGAGCACCTTTCCGGCGAGGAACTCGAAGCGCGGCAGGTACCCGGTGGCGAAGACGACCAGCTCCGGGTCGATCTCCCGCCCGTCGGTCAACTCGACCGACTTGGCGTGGAACCGGGCCACGTCCGGCACCGGGGTGATCTCGCCGTGGCCGACGTAGTAGACGAGCTGGCTGTTGGCGATCGGGTGAGTCTCGTAGACCCGGTGGTCGGGCTTCGGAAGGCCGAAGCGGGTCAGGTCGCCGACGGTCAGCCCCAGCGTCCAGTGGTAGAGCCACTGCCGGACCCGCAGCGGCACCCGCAGCGCGAGCATGCTGTCGTTGACCTGGTCGGCGGGGCGGCCGAAGACGTACTTCGGGGCGTACCAGTAGCCACGGCGGGTGGAGTGCCAGCAGCGGGACGCCTGCTGGGCGGCCTCGACCGCGATGTCACAGCCGGTGTTGCCGGCGCCGACCACCAGCACCCGCTTGCCCCGCAACTGGGCCGGGTCCTTGTAGGACGAGGCGTGCATGACCTCGCCCCGGAACTCCTCCAGCCCCTCGTACCGGGGCAGCTTCGGGGACCAGTTGTGCCCGTTGGCGACCACCACGGCCGCGTACCGGGAGGTGCGCTCCGGGCCGTACCCGCCGGTGCTGCGGGTGGTGACGTCCCAGCGGTCCCCCTCGACCGGCTCGACCCGGACTACCTCGGTGCCGAACCAGATGTGCTGGCGCAGGTCGAAGTGGTCGGCGTACCGCTCGAAATAGGACAGCAGCTGGCTGTGGTGCGGGTAGTCCGGCCAGTCGTCCGGCATCGGGAAGTCGGGGAACTGGGTGAACGGCCGGGACGAGATGAGGTGGGTGCTGGCGTAGACCGGGCTGCGGTCGTGCCGCCAGTTCCACGCCCCGCCGATCCCGGTCTCCCGCTCGTAGCAGTCGACCCCGAAGCCGTGCTCCTTGAGGTTCTTGACCGCGGTGAGGCCGCTGGCCCCGGCGCCGATGACGCAGACGGTGTCACCCCGGTCGGAGACCGGGCGGCCGTCTCGGGTGAGGGCGGCGGTCATCGTCTCCGGATCGGGGCGGCCGAGGTCGGTGGAGGAGGACACCGGGAATCTCCTTATGTACGGCACGCGCGTGCCGGGTCGCTGCGAAATCCTGCCGACAACTCCGGCGGTTGTCCAGCCCCGCGCTGCGGGCCGGCGCTCAGTCCGTCGCGGGCAGCAGCAGGTCGACCAGGACCGGGAAGTGGTCGCTGGCCCGGCGGGTCTGCGGGGTGTCGACCACGTCGTAGTCGACCACCGTGATCCGCGGGTCGACGAAGAGGGCGTCGATCCGCCGGCGCGGGTCGGTGCACGAGTAGGTGCACCGGTCGGCCCGGTCCGCGGCGACCGCGCTGTCGGTCAGTCCCTCCGCGACGGTCCGCCAGGCCGGCCCGTCGGGCCCCTCGTTGAGGTCGGCGCCGGCGATCACCGGCAGCGTGGCGGCGGCCAGTTCCCGCTTGAACGCCGCCGCCTGGGCGGGCCGCTCCGCGGGGTCGGTGGACAGGTGCGAGCCGGCCAGCAGGAACCGCGCGCCGGGCACCTCGCACTCGGCGTACGCGGCGCCGCGCATGTGCCGGCCCGGGGTAAGCGGATAGCGCTGGCAGCGGCTCGCGCGCACCCGCACCCGCAGGCTGGTCAGCAGCAGGTTGCCCAGCGACGGCAGGCCGCCGGCGCCGACCACCAGGCCGAACGACTCGGCCAGCGCCGCGGTCTTCTGCCGCCACCGGAACCGCCGCGGCCCCTCCTGCACGATCACCACGTCCGGCGCGGCCGCCCGCACCACCGCGGCCAGCGCGGCCGTGTCATCCCGCTGGGTGTGGATGTTGTACGACACCACCCGCAGCGGCACCCCGGCCCGCGCCTCGCCGCCCCGAGCCGCGTCGGCGTCGGGGACCCCGCCGCCGGTCACGGGCGACGGGCGAGGTCGGCGGCGCCGATGACGCCGGCGCTGTTGCCCAGCTCGGCCGGGCGGATCTCGGCCACCGGGAGCCGGCTGCGCTGGGCGAGGGCGTCGGTGTACGACCGGCGGGCCGGGCCCATCAGCAGGTCGCCGGCCTCCACCACACCGCCGCCGACCACCAGGACCTGCGGGTCGAGGATCTGGGCCATGTCCGCCATGCTGGTGCCGAGCCAGCGTCCCACCTGGGCGAACGCCTCGGCGGAGACGGGGTCGCCGCCCTTCGCGGCGGCGGTCACCATCGGGCCGGTGATCGCCTCGGCCTCGCCGCCGGCCAGTTCCAGCAGGGCGGTGGCCCGGTGCGGCTCCTGGCGGGCGGTGGCGCGGGCGAAGCGGACCAGGGCGCTGCCGCTGGCGTACTGCTCGATGCAGCCCAGCCGGCCGCAGCCGCACTGGTGGCCGTCCGGCACGGTGAGCATGTGCCCCAGCTCGGCGGCGATGCCGTGGGCGCCGCGGAGCAGCTCGCCGCCGAGCACGATGCCGCCGCCCACGCCGGTGCCGATGGTGAACATGACCATCGAGTCGTCGGCCTCCCGCGCCGCGCCGTAGCGGAACTCCGCCCAGGCAGCGACGTTGGCGTCGTTCTCCACGATCACCGGCAGGCCGGTGGCGGTGCTGACGTACTCCCGCAGCGGCTCGTCCCGCCAGGCCAGGTTGGGGGCGAAGAGCACGGTGGAGCGGGTGGCGTCGATCCAGCCGGCGGCGCCGATGCCGACCGCCTCGACGGTGTGGCCGGCGCTCAGCTCGGTAACCAGCTCGATGATGACGTCCCGGGTCTTGCCCACGTCCTCGGCGGGGGTGTCCCGTCGGGCCTGCACGAGAACCTTGCCGGCGTCGTCAACGACACCGCCGGCCACCTTCGTGCCACCGACGTCGACTCCGATGGTCAGCGTCACCGCTGCCACTCCCCTCTGCTGTGCTGCCCGAACCGCCGTGCAAGGTCGGGATGTCCGGTGGTCAGGCGCCGTCGCCTGGTGCGTCCTCGCCCACCTCGCCGGACGCCCGCGACGCGGGCACCACGGGACGGCCGGCCGGCGGCCGGTTCGGCACCGGCGCGTCCGGCCCGGCACCATCGGCGGGCGGCACGACGGCACCCGGATCGGCCGCGCCCTCCCCCCGGGTGGCGGCGGACCACACGTCCTGCTCGGGTGCCGGCTGAGAATCATGCCCGGTGCGGGTGGCCTCGCGCCACACGTGGTCACCCGCCGGACTTCCGGCGGACCCCCCGGCGCCCTCAGGCGAGGCCGGCTCGGCCGGCTCGGCGGAGGCGAAGGCCCGGAGCAGACTCGCCACGCCGGCGGCGAGGTCCCCGGCACCGGTGGCGAGCCGCTCGGCGAATTCCGGACTCGGATCCCGCAACGCGGCGATGCCCCGACAGATCGGGCACACGCAGCATTCCGGCGAACCGGTGGCGAATCCAGCGCCGGCCGAGGCGGACGCGGACCCGGCGCCGCGGGTGCCGGCCCAGCCGGGCGAACCGGCACCGTGACCGAGGACACCCGCCAGGATCCCCCCGAGCGGACCCCAGGGGCCGGCCCCGGGAGCCGAACTGGCCAGCCGGGCGGTGGCCAGCAGCGTGGCCACCAGCCGTTCCGCCTCTTCCCGGGCCGAACCCGGATCCGTACCCCCCATGGCCGGCTCCTCTACCGTGCAGACCGGGTCGCCGGTCGGGTCAGTGGGCCGCACCGGATGCTTCTACCCGGCGCTTGAGCTGCTTCAACGCGGTATCCATGATCATTTTCTCGGCCTTGCGGCGAAACATGCCGAGCATGGCCACGGAGAGCTCCACCTCGAGGGTGTACGTCACCGTCGTGGTGCCGTCCGGGTTGCCGACCAGGTCGTACGACCCACGCTGCGCCTTCTGCATCTTCGAGGGCTCGACGAGGTGCCACTCGATCCGGGACAGGTCCTCGGCGTACTCGTAGGCCAGCACGTACTCGTCGGCCATCACGCCGGCGTCGATGGTGAACCGGACCTGGCTGGCGTAGCCGTCCTCGTACTCCTCGACCACCTCCGCCCGCCGCACCGCGTCGGTCCATTCCGGGTAGCTCGGGAAGTCGCAGATGACCGCCGCCACCCGGTCCGGTGGCGCGCCGATGATGGTCGACTGGGTGGAGGAGTCCGCCATGGGGGGAGGCTACCCGGCGCCGGCCCCGGGCGCGCTGCTCCACCCCTGCGACGCCCCGCGCCGGCCCCACGGCCACTGTCCCGCCACCCTCCCGTCCCACCAGGCGGGCAGGCAACCTCCCTTTCCCACCTATCCGTACGGGCGGGTAGGTTTCGACAAAGCCGACTCACGGCCGGCCGGCCAGTGCGAGCACGAGGGAGTGCAGGTGCGCGAGTTCTCCGTTCCGCCGATCGTCACCGTCGGCGACGCGGCAAACCTGACCGACCCGGTCTGGGACAACGCCGAGGTCGCCCCGGACACGGTGCAGTTCGTCCGGCCCGTCCCCGCCGGCACCGAGGGCCGCGCCTGGACCGACGTGACCTGCCGGCAGTTCCGCGACGAGGTGGTCGCCGTGGCCCGCGGGCTGGTGGCCGCCGGCATCGCCCCCGGCGACCGGGTCGCGCTGATGAGCCGCACCCGCTACGAGTGGACCCTGCTCGACTACGCCATCTGGGCGGCCGGCGCGGTCACCGTGCCGATCTACGAGACGTCCAGCGCCGAACAGGCCGCCTGGATCCTCGAAGACTCGGGCGCGGTCGCCGCGGTGGTGGAGAGCACCGGGCACGCCACCCTGATCGCCGGCGTCCGCGACCGCCTGCCCGAGCTGCGCCAGGTCTGGCAGATCGACCTGGGCGCCGTGGACGACCTGGTCACCGCCGGCGAGGCGGTCGACCCGACCGAGATCGAGGTACGCCGCAAGGCGGTGAAGGCCGCCGACATCGCCACCATCATCTACACCAGCGGCACCACCGGCCGCCCCAAGGGTTGCGTGCTCACCCACCGCAACATGTACGCCGACATCGCCAACGCGGTGCCGGTGCTGCCGAACCTCTTCCGGCCGGGCGCCTCGACCCTGCTCTTCCTGCCGCTCGCGCACGCCTTCGCCCGGCTCATCCAGATCGGCGTGGTGCAGGCCCGGGCCACCATGGCGCACTGCTCGGACACCAAGAACCTGGTCGGCGAGCTGCAGGAGTTCAAGCCGACCTTCGTGCTCTCCGTGCCCCGGGTCTTCGAGAAGGTCTACAACGGCGCCCGCCAGAAGGCGGAGGCGGAGGGCAAGGGCAAGATCTTCGACCGGGCCGAGCGGGTCGCCATCGCGTACAGCGAGGCGCTGGAGACCGCCGACGGGCCGGGCGTGACGCTGCGCGCCCAGCACGCCCTCTTCGACCGGCTGGTCTACCGCAAGCTGCGGGCGGCGATGGGCGGCCGTTGCCGGGACGCGATCTCGGGCGGTGCGCCGCTCGGCGCGCGGCTCGGGCACTTCTTCCGGGGCGTCGGGGTGACCATCTGCGAGGGCTACGGCCTGACCGAGACCTCCCCCGCCGCCGCCGCGAACCTGCCCACCGGCACCAAGATCGGCACGGTGGGCCGACCGCTGCCCGGCGTCACCATCCGGATCGCCGACGACGGCGAGATCCTGATCTCCGGTGACCTGATCTTCCAGGGCTACTGGCACAACGAGGCGGCCACCGCCGAGGCGCTCGCCCCGGACGGCTGGTTCCGCACCGGCGACCTGGGCCGGCTCGACGACGACGGCTACCTGGCCATCACCGGGCGCAAGAAGGAGATCATCGTGACCGCCGGCGGCAAGAACGTCGCCCCGGCCGTCCTGGAGGACCAGGTCCGCGCCCACCCGCTGGTCAGCCAGTGCCTGGTGGTCGGCGACCGGCAGCCGTTCATCGCGGCGCTGGTCACCATCGACGAGGAGGCGCTGCCGAAGTGGCTCGCCGCGCACGGCCGGCCGGAGACGACCACCGTCGCCGAGCTGCGCGAGGACGAGGCGCTGCGGGCCGAGGTCCAGAGCGCGATCGACCAGGCCAACCAGGCCGTCTCCAAGGCCGAGGCGATCAAGGTCTTCCGGATCCTGCCGCAGGACTTCACCGAGGCCACCGGCGAGCTGACCCCTTCGCTGAAGGTCAAGCGGCAGGTCGTGCACAAGACGTACGCGGCGGAGATCGCCGACATCTACCAACACTGACTACGATCCGTCACGTGCCCGCCTCACCCCCCAGCCAGCCTCAGACGCAACCCCTCGCAGCGGCCGCGCGCGCGGTACTGCTCGCGCTGGTCGCCGTCCTGACCCTCTTCGCCACCCGCGACGTCGCCCAGCTCTGGTGGATAGCCCTGCTGGGTGTCGCCGGGCTGCCCGCCGTGCTCGCCCCGCACCACCGGGTGCTCGGGCTGCTCAGCCGGTTCGCCGAGGTGGTGGTCCTCGGGCTGGCCGCCAGCCAGATCGCCGCCGATACCCACCTCACCGGCGTGACCGGTGGCCTGGGCGCGTCGGCGGTGCTGCCGTACCTCGCCGTGCCGGTGACCGTGACGGCGCTGCGCCGCCGGTTCCGGGAGGGCGCGGCGCTGCTCGCGGTCACCGCCGCCACCCTGCTGGTGAGCGCGGCGTTCACCGTGATCGACGGCGGGCGGCAGCTCGGCCAGATCGGCTACCTCGCGGTCTGCGCGCAGTGGCTGATCCTGGCCGGTCTCGGTCTGTACACCGCCGGCACGCTGCAGCGGGTGATGCGGGTCCGCGGCGAGGGCAAGCCCCAGCCGTACGCGGAGGCGACCCGGCTGCTGACCCAGCTCCGTACGGTCGCCCGGCAGCTGCCGGGGGCGACGCTGGACCCGGGCGGCATCTCCGAGCACCTGTTGGAGGAGCTGCGGGTGGTGGCGAAGACCGACCGCGGTGCGGTGCTCTCCGCCAGCGGCGGCGGCCGGCTGGTGGTGCTCGCCCAGGTCGGCGTGGAGCGGGTCGACTGGGAGACCACCCTCGATGCGGACTCGGCCATCGCCGACGCCTGGGCCAGCCAGCAGGCGCAGACCTCGGCCCGGTCGCAGGCCCGGTCGTCCTCCGGCGGTGAGGTCTCCGCCCTGATCGTGCCGCTGGTCGCCGGGGTCCGGACGGTCGGCCTGGTCGTACTCGAGGCGGACACCCCGCAGGCCTACCCGCCGCCGGTGGTGGCGCGGGTGACGGCGCTGACCGGCCCGGCGGCGCTGCGGCTGGAGGCCGCGCTCCTCTTCGACGAGGTGCGCTCGCTGGCCACGAACGAGGAGCGGCAGCGGCTGGCCCGGGAGATCCACGACGGGGTCGCACAGGAGCTGGTGATGGTCGGCTACGGCATCGACAACGCCCTGGCCACCGTGCACGACGACGCCGAGGAGACCGCCGAGTCGCTGCGCCTGCTCCGCCAGGAGGTGACCCGGGTGATCACCGAGCTGCGGCTGAGCCTCTTCGAACTGCGCAGCGAGGTGGACCGGCACGGCGGGCTGGCCGCGGCGATCGCCGAGTACGCCCGCACCGTCGGCGCCTCCGGCGGCCTCCGGGTGCACCTGTCCCTGGACGAGTCGACCGCCCGGCTGCCCGCCGCCACCGAGGCCGAGCTGCTGCGCATCGCCCAGGAGGCGGTGACCAATGCGCGCAAGCACGCCGGGGCGTCCAATCTGTGGGTCACCTGTGAGGTCGATCCCCCGTACGCTCAGATCGAAGTGTCGGATGACGGTCACGGCATAGGTGACCAGCGGCCCGACGGGCACTACGGTCTTGCGATCATGGCCGAGAGGGCGGAACGTATCCGGGGCCGGTTGGAGATCAGGCCGCGGCAACCCAGCGGCACGACCGTGGCGGTGGTACTCGGCTCCTCGCCCCGGCGCGATAAGGTGCGCGGCAGCGCAGCAGCAGAAGGGGAGTAACCCGAGGATGACCACTAGTCCGACACCGGCCACCCGTACCAAGGTTCTCCTTGTCGACGATCACGACCTGATCCGCAAGGGTCTGCGGCACGCCTTCGAGCGGGACCGGCAGTTCGAGGTCGTGGGTGAGGCCGCCACGGCGGCGGAGGGCGTGCGCCAGGCAGGTGCGCTCCAGCCCGACGTGGTGATCATGGATCTGCGGCTGCCCGACGGCAGTGGCCTGGAGGCCACCCGCGCGCTCCGTAAGTCCAGCGCGTCGATGGGCATCGTCGTGCTCACCATGTACGCCGGCGACGACCAGCTCTTCGGCGCCCTGGAGGCGGGTGCGAGCGCGTTCGTGCCGAAGACCGCCCCGGCCGACGAGGTGGTGGCCGCCGCCCGGCACGCCGCCTCCTCCCCCAGCGCGTTCACCGCGGCCGACCTGGCCGAGGCGATGAAGCGCCGGCTGGCCCCGTCCGGCCCGCAGCTCTCCCCCCGCGAGGGTCAGGTGCTGCGGCTGCTCGCCGACGGGATGAGCGTGGCGGGCATCGCCAAGCAGCTCTTCGTCAGCGAGTCCACCGCGAAGACGCACATCTCGAAGCTCTACGAGAAGCTGGGTGCCGCCAACCGGGCCCAGGCGCTGATGACCGCGCTGCGGCTCGGTCTGCTCGAGGCGCCGGACGCCCCCAAGTTCTGAGGCGTTTCCAGCCCGCTGCCGCGCAGGCCCGCGTCCGGTGACGGACGCGGGCCTCTCGGCGTTCCCGGGCCTCCGCGATCGCGTACGGTGAGCGGCCGGGCGCGCAGCGACGGTGGTCTTTGCACGGTGACAACGGGCGGGCAGAATACCCGGTGGCCCACGCGGGCCGACGATCTCACGGGCTGTTGACAAAAAGGGGCAAGCGCATGCAGCGGCCGGACTGGGCACCCGACACGATCGACATCGAACGTCCCAGCGTGGCCCGCATGTACGACTACTACCTCGGCGGCTCGCACAACTTCGCGGCCGACCGGGCGGCGGCCCGGGCGATGATGGACGCGGTACCGGAGGCGCCGCTGATGGCCCAGGCCAACCGGGCGTTCCTCCGCCGCGCGGTGCAGTTCCTCGCCGACGCCGGGGTACGCCAGTTCCTCGACATCGGCTCGGGCATCCCGACCGTCGGCAACGTGCACGAGATCGCCCAGCGGATCGACCCGGAGTCCCGGGTGGTCTACGTGGACGTCGACCCGGTGGCGGTGGCGCACAGCCGGGAGATCCTCGCCGGCAACGACCGGGCCAGCGTGCTCCAGGCGGACCTGCGCCACCCCGAGGCGATCCTGAACCACCCGGAGGTCAGCAAGCTGCTGGACTTCTCCCAGCCGATCGCGGTGATGATCGTGGCGGTGCTGCACTTCATCCCGTACGCCGACCGGCCGGAGGAGATCCTGCGGACCCTGCGCGAGTCCCTGGCGCCCGGTAGCTACCTGGTGCTGTCCCAGGCCAGCGACGACGGCCGCCGGGAAACAGGCGAGCGGGCGGAGGCGGAACGGGTCTACCGCCGCACCGACAGCCAGCTCTTCATCCGCAGCCGCGCGGAGCTGGTCTCGCTCTTCGACGGCTTCGAGCTGGTCGACCCGGGTGTGGTGTGGGTGCCGCAGTGGCGTCCCGAGTCCCCGGAGCAGGCGGAGAACGCAGAGCAGGCGGTCTTCATGGGCGGTGTCGGGCGGCTCGGTGGGTGAGCCGGCGGTCGCCCTGACCCGCTCCTGCCCGGGCAGCTTCGCCCGGGCCTGGGCGAAGGCGGTCTCCGGTACGAGCTACCTGCCGATGACGCAGGCGCAGCTCGAGGCGCTGCTGCAGCGGCTCACCGAGCAGCTGGCCGTGGCGCTCCAGGCCGAGCCGTTCGACCTGCGGATCGGTCAGCAGGTCGGCGCGGAGCTGGTGGCCGCGCACATCGCCTCCGCGGAGGGGCTGGGCCGGACCATCGAGGTGATCCAGCTCCGCCTGGTACGCGACCTCGGGCTGGTCGCGGACGACGTCGAGGACCGGATGGCCCGGCTGCTGGCCACCGTCGCCACCGGGTACGCCCGGGCGCTGCGGGACCGGACGCTGGACGAGCAGGAGTCGATCCGCCGGGCCGCGATGGTGGCCCGGGCACAGGCGGAACGGGCGCTGCGGGACAGCGAGGCCCGGTTCCGGTACCAGGCCACCCACGACCCGCTGACCGACCTGCCCAACCGCACCCTGTTCACCGAACGGCTCTCCGCCGCGCTCAACGAGCCCGGCCGGGGCGGGGACCGGGTCGGCGTCTGCTTCCTCGACCTGGACCGGTTCAAGGTGGTCAACGACGCCCTCGGCCACCAGGTCGGCGACTCGCTGCTGGTGTGGGTGGCCCAGCGGTTGCGCCGGGTCCTCGGCGACCACCTGGTCGCCCGGCTCGGCGGCGACGAGTTCGTCATCCTGGTCGAGCGGGCCGACTGCACCGAGGACGTGGTCCGGGTCGCCGAGACGGCACTGGCGGCGGTGAGCGAGCCGGCCCTGGTCGACGGCCACGAACTGACCGTGTCGGCCAGCATCGGCATCGTCGAGCGTCCGGCCGCCGGCACCTCGCCCGGCGAGCTCATGCGGGCCGCGAACAGCACCCTGCACTGGGCCAAGGCGGCCGGCGGGGCTCGGTGGTCCCTCTTCGACGCCGACCGCAACCGCCGCGAGCTGGCCCGGTACGCCCTCTCCGCGGCGATCCCCGGCGCGCTGGAGCGGGGCGAGTTCTTCCTGGACTACCAGCCGCTGACCTCGCTCCGGGACGGGACCCTGCTCGGCGTGGAGGCGCTGGTCCGCTGGCGTCACCCCGAGCTGGGCGTGCTCCGGCCGGACAGCTTCATCGGGCTGGCGGAGGAGACCGGGCTGATCGTCCAGCTCGGCGGCTGGGTACTGGCGGAAGCCTGCCGGGAGGCGGAGAGCTGGGCGGCCGGGCGGGACGACGCCCCGTTCGTCAGCGTCAACCTGGCGGTCCGCCAGGTGCGCCGCCCCGGCCTGGTGCAGGAGGTGCGGGCGCTGCTCGGCCGGACCGGCCTGCCGCCCGAACGGCTCCAGCTGGAGATCACCGAGAGCACCATGATGAGCACCGTCGAGGAGCCGGTACGGGCGCTGCGGGTGCTGGCCGACCTGGGGGTCCGGATCGCCATCGACGACTTCGGCACCGGCTACTGCAATCTGGCGTACCTGCGGGACCTGCCGGTGACCGAGCTGAAGGTGGCCGGGGAGTTCGTGGCCGGGCTGCGGGCGCCGGCGACCGACCCGGCGAGCCGTACCGACGAGCGGATCCTCGGCTCGCTGGTGTCGCTGGCCCACGCGCTGGACCTGACGGTCACCGCCGAGGGCGTGGAGACGGCCGACCAGGCCGAGCGGCTGCGGACGATCGGCTGCGACGCCGGCCAGGGCTGGCACTTCGGCCGCCCCGCCCCCGCCGACCAGATCCTCGCCCGCCTCGCCCGAGCCCGCCGCGCCGGCGGCCAAGGCAAGATCGCGCTCGATTAGGGATCTAGGGGCCTCGTCGCGACGCTGGGGATTTAACGCCGGGGTCGGGATTGTGCCGCTGATTGCTGGTTCGTTCGGTGTGTTGTCGTGACGTGGAGCGGCCACCGCCTGATCATCGGGATCGACCAAGATCTTCGATGTGAGGCGGTGG
>NZ_QGGF01000576.1 GCF_003857015.1 Micromonospora globispora
GTTCGGCAGGCAGCCCGCGTCGACCGCGCCGCGGTCACCCGCGCGCCGCGGCACCCAGGCCAGCTTCGCACCGGTACGCCGGGCGATGTCCGCCGCCGCGGAGAGCCCACCCGGCACGCCCGCCAGCCGCTCGCCGACGATCAGGATCGCGCCCTCGACGCCGAGCGCCTCGGCCACCGTGGCGTGCTCGGCCAGCACGCTGGCCTCCTCGCCCGGCACCACCCGGGCCAGCTTGGCCCCGAGCTTCTCCAGGCCGCGGGTCGCGAACGGCGCGATCGCGTACACCTTCAGCTTCTTCTTCAGGTACGCCTTGTGCAGCCGCAGGAAGAGGATCGGGCACTCCTCCTCCGGCTCCAGGCCGACCAGCACCACCGCGGGCGCGTTCTCCACGTCCGCGTAGGTGACGTCGGTGACCCCGGCGACGCTGCTGGCCAGGAAGTCGGCCTCCTCGCGGGACGCCGGACGGGCCCGGAAGTCGATGTCGTTGGTGTTGAGGGCGACCCGGGCGAACTTCGCGTACGCGTAGGCGTCCTCGACGGTCAGCCGGCCGCCGGTGAGCACCGCCGTGCCCTGGCCGCCATCCCGGGCGGCGCGCAGCCCCTCGGCGGCCCGGGTGAGTGCCTCACTCCAGGACGCCTCGCGCAGCTCGCCGGTCCGCTCGTCGCGGACCATCGGGGTGGTGATCCGGTCGAAGGCGCGGGCGTACTGGAAGCCCCACCGCCCCTTGTCGCAGTTCCACTCCTCGTTCACCGCCGGGTCGTCCCCGGCCAGCCGGCGCAGCACCTTGCCGCGCCGCCAGTCGGTGCGCTGGGCGCAACCGGCGGAGCAGTGCTCGCAGACGCTCGGGCTGGAGACCAGGTCGAACGGGCGGGCCCGGAACCGGTACTGGGTGCCGGTCAGCGCGCCGACCGGGCAGATCTGCACCGTGTTGCCGGAGAAGTACGAGTTGAACGGCACGTCACCCGCGTCGCCCTCTTCGCCGTACGCGTCGTCCCGGTAGATGTTGATCTCCTCGGCGGACGACCGGTTCATCAGGTCGATGAACTTGTCGCCGGCGATCTCCTCGGAGAACCGGGTGCACCGCTGGCAGAGCACGCAACGCTCGCGGTCGAGCAGCACCTGGGTGCTGATCTCCAGCGGCTTCTCGTACTCCCGCTTGTGCTCGTGAAACCGGGAGTCCGTCCGGCCGGTGGACATCGCCTGGTTCTGCAGCGGGCACTCGCCGCCCTTGTCACACATCGGGCAGTCGAGGGGGTGGTTCACCAGCAGCAGCTCCATGATCCCCTCCTGCGCCTTCTTGGCGACCGGAGAGGTGAGCTGGGTACGCACCACCATGCCGTCGGCGACGGTCTGGGTGCAGGAGGCGACCGGCTTGCGCTGGCCCTCCACCTCCACCAGACACTGCCGGCAGGCGCCGGCCGGGGCCAGCAGCGGGTGGTCGCAGAAGCGCGGGATCTCGGTGCCCATCTGCTCGGCGACCCGGATCAGCAGGGCGCCCTTGGGGGCGGTGACCTCGACGCCGTCGATGGTGAGCGTGACCGTCTCGGTCTTCTTGGCTACGTCCGTCATCAGTGGGCTCCAACCAGCTGCTTGTCGGAGAGCTTCGGCGCGGTACGTCCCTCGATGTAGTCGAGGTAGTCCTGCTTGAAGTACTTCAGCGACGAGGTCACCGAGCTGGTCGCACCGTCACCCAGGCCGCAGAACGCGCGGCCCAGGACGTTGTCGCAGGTGTCGAGCAGGGTGTCGAGGTCCTCGTACGTGCCATGGCCGGCGAGGATCCGCCGGTAGATCCGGGCCATCCAGTAGTTGCCCTCCCGGCACGGGGTGCACTTGCCGCAGGACTCGTGGTGGTAGAACTCCATCCACCGGTAGGTCGCGTACACCGGGCAGTCCTGGTCGGAGAAGATCTGGGTGGCCGTGGTGCCCAGGATCGAGCCGGCCGCCGCCACCTGATCGAAGTCCAGCGGCACGTCCAGGTGCTCGGCGGTGAGCAGCGGGGTGGACGAGCCGCCCGGGGTCCAGAACCTCAGGTTGTGTCCGGGCTGCATCCCGCCCGCCAGCTCGATCAGCTCGCGCAGGGTGATCCCCATCGAGCACTCGTACTGGCCCGGGTTGGCGATCCGGCCGGAGAGCGAGTAGATCATCGGGCCGGACGACTTCTCCGTCCCCATGGTCTTCCACCAGTCGGCGCCGCCCAGCACGATGTACGGCACGCTGGCGATGGTGCCGACGTTGTTCACCACCGTGGGGCTGGCGTACAGGCCGTGGGTCGCCGGGAACGGCGGGCGCAGCCGGGGCTGGCCCCGGAAGCCCTCCAGCGAGTCCAGCAGCGCGGTCTCCTCACCGCAGATGTACGCGCCGGCGCCCGAGTGCACCACCAGGTCCAGGTCGAACCGGGACCCGAGGATGTTCTTCCCGAGGTAGCCCTTCGCGTACGCCTCCTGCACGGCGTTGCGCAGCCGGCGGGCGGCGTGCACGGCCTCGCCGCGGATGTAGATGTAGGCGCGGTTGGCCCGGATCGCGTACGACGCGATGATCACGCCCTCGACCAGCGAGTGCGGGTCGTGCGTCATCAGCGGCAGGTCCTTGCAGGTGCCCGGCTCGCCCTCGTCGGCGTTGACCACCAGGTAGTGCGGCTTGCCGTCGCCCTGCGGGATGAACCCCCACTTGAGGCCGGTCGGGAAGCCCGCGCCGCCTCGACCGCGCAGCCCGGAGTCCTTGATCAGCTGGATCAGGTCGTCCGGGTGCGCCTTGAGCGCCTTGCGCAGGGCGGCGTAGCCGTCCAGCTTCTCGTAGGTGCCGAGCCGCCAGGCGTCCGGCGACAGCCAGCGCTTGGTCAGCACCGGCGTCAGCTTGGCCAGCGTCTCCGGCCGAGGCGTCGTCACTTCTGAGCCTCCTTGAGGTTGCGCTCCTGCGCGCCCGCTTCGTCACCGGCTGGCTTGCCGTCGCCGGCCGGCGCGTTGGCCGCCGCGCCGGCGGCCTCCGCCTCCCGCGCGTCGCGCGGCGCCGGGGG
>NZ_QGGF01000577.1 GCF_003857015.1 Micromonospora globispora
GGGGTGGCGGTGCTCGGGGCGGTCATGCGGGCCGGAGACCCGGCGGAGGCGGCCGCCGGGCTGCTGCGCGGCTGCGCCGCGGGGGCCCGCCGATGACCCCGCCCGTCCTGCTCACCATCGCCGGATCGGACTCCGGCGGAGGCGCCGGCATCCAGGCCGACCTCAAGGTCTTCGCCGCCCTCGGCACGTACGGCACCAGCGTGGTCACCGCGGTCACCGCGCAGAACACCAGAGGGGTGGACGCCGTCCTGCCACTGCCACCCCGCACGGTGACCGAGCAGCTCGACAGCGTGCTGGCTGACTTCCAGGTGCGGGCGGTGAAGACCGGCATGCTCGGCACCCCGGCGATCGCCGACGCGGTGGCCGGGGCGGCGAAGGCGGGACGGCTGCCGCACCTCGTCGTCGACCCGGTGCTGGTGGCCACCAGCGGGCACCGCCTCGGCGTGGTCGGGTCGGTCGAGCGGCTGCTGCCGTACGCGGAGGTGGCCACGCCGAACTGCGCGGAGGCCGCCGCCCTCACCGGACGCCCGGTGACCACGGTCGAGGAGATGGTCGCCGCCGCCGAGGCGCTCGCCGCGGGCGGGCCGGCGCACGTGGTGGTGACCGGCGGCGACGTAGACGCGGCCGGCGAGTCGGTGGACGTGCTGCACGGCGGCGGGACGACCACGCTGCTGCGCGCGCCCCGGGTGGACACCCGGCACAACCACGGCACCGGGTGTTCGTTCTCGGCCGCGGTCGCCGTGCGGCTGGCGCTGGGCGACCCGGTGCCGGTCGCCGTCACCACCGCCAAGGAGTACGTCACCCGCGCGCTGACCGGCGCGCGGGACTGGGAGCTGGGCGCCGGGAGCGGCCCGCTGGACCACTTCGGCTGGTCCGCTTGATCACCAGGGAGGCTGTCATGCAGGCACGTCGCAAGGTCTACGTCGAGGGGTCACGGCCGGACGTCCGGGTGTCGTTCGCCGAGGTGGAGCTGACCGGGGACAACCCCCCGGTACGCCTCTACGACACCTCCGGCCCGGGCTCCGACCCGGAGGTGGGGCTGCCGGCGCTGCGCGGGCCGTGGATCGCCGCTCGCGGGGGCGTCGCTCCCGTGCGGGGTGCCGGCACCCCGCTGGCCGGCGCCGACGGGAAACGCCCGACCCAGCTCGCGTACGCCCGGGCGGGCGTGGTCACCCCGGAGATGGAGT
Source organism: Micromonospora globispora (assembly GCF_003857015.1). Lineage (GTDB taxonomy): Bacteria > Actinomycetota > Actinomycetes > Mycobacteriales > Micromonosporaceae > Micromonospora > Micromonospora globispora. The sequence continues at coordinate 1,188 of NZ_QGGF01000577.1, forward strand.
TCGTGGCGGTCCGGGAGGGCGTGGCAGCGGAGTTCGTCCGGGACGAGATCGCGGCCGGGCGGGCGGTGCTGCCGCTCAACGTCAACCACCCCGAGTGCGAGCCGGCCATCATCGGCAAGGCGTTCCTGGTGAAGGTGAACGCCAACATCGGCACCTCGGCGGTCACCTCGTCCATCGCGGAGGAGGTGGAGAAGCTGACCTGGGCGACCCGGTGGGGCGCGGACACCGTGATGGACCTGTCCACGGGAAAGCGGATCCACGAGACCCGAGAGGCGATCGTCCGGAACTCGCCGGTGCCGATCGGTACCGTGCCGATCTACCAGGCCCTCGAGAAGGTCGGCGGTGACCCGGTGAAGCTGAGCTGGGAGGTGTTCCGGGAGACCGTCATCGAGCAGGCCGAGCAGGGCGTCGACTACATGACCGTGCATGCCGGGGTGCTGCTGCCGTACGTGCCGCTCGCGGTGGACCGGGTCACCGGGATCGTCTCCCGCGGCGGGTCCATCATGGCGGCCTGGTGCCTGGCGCACCACGAGGAGAACTTCCTCTACACCAACTTCCGTGAGCTCTGCGAGATCCTGGCCCGCTACGACGTGACCTTCTCCCTCGGTGACGGGTTGCGGCCGGGTTCGATCGCGGACGCCAACGACGAGGCGCAGTTCGCCGAGCTGCGTACCCTCGGCGAGCTGACGAAGATCGCCTGGGAGTACGACGTGCAGGTGATGATCGAGGGCCCCGGGCACGTGCCGATGCACAAGATCAAGGAAAACGTGGACCGCCAGCAGGAGTGGTGCCACGAGGCGCCGTTCTACACGCTCGGCCCGCTGACCACCGACATCGCGCCGGCGTACGACCACATCACCTCGGCGATCGGCGCGGCGATGATCGGCATGTTCGGCACCGCGATGCTCTGCTACGTCACCCCGAAGGAGCACCTGGGGCTGCCGGATCGGGACGACGTGAAGGCGGGCGTGATCGCGTACAAGATCGCGGCGCACGCGGCCGACCTGGCCAAGGGGCACCCTGGTGCGCAGGCGTGGGACGACGCGCTCTCCAAGGCCCGGTTCGAGTTCCGCTGGGAGGACCAGTTCAACCTCTCGCTGGACCCGGAGACCGCCCGGTCGTACCACGACGCGACGCTCCCGGCCGAGCCGGCGAAGACCGCCCACTTCTGCTCGATGTGCGGGCCGAAGTTCTGCTCGATGAAGATCACCCAGGAGTTGAAGGACTACGCCGCCCGGGGCATGAAGGACAAGTCCGAGGAGTTCGTCTCCTCCGGCGGCCGGGTCTACCTGCCACTGTCGTGAGTGGACCGGGCCGGGTCGAGATCGGCCCGGCCCGGCTGGTCAGTCCCGGTGGTGCCGCCCGGTCCGCAGGGGACGCCCCTCCGGATCCTTCTCCGCCGGGCGGCTCAGCCCGGTGACCCAGTCGACGTACTCCTCGTCGTGCGCCGGTACCGGCTCCGACTCGCGGTCGTTCCGGTCCGTCGCCGTCTCCTCGTCGCCCCGGCCCCGGTTCCGCCGGAACAGGCCACGCCGGGCCCGGGACTTCCCGGTACGCGACTCCTCGCCGTCGCCGTCCCCGGCCGGGCTCTGGTCGTTCGGGTCGTCGGCGTGACGGGCCTCGGTCCGCTCACCGCGGGCATCGGTGGCGTGCCGGGCCCACACGGGTCCGATCACGTCGGAGGCGGAAGTTACCGGCTCCTCGCTGTCGGCGAGGGTGTCCCGAGCCGGCGGGCGGCCCAGGTCGGGCAGCGCGAGGTGCCGGGGGCGTGGCGCCGGGTCGACCGGAGCGGCGGTGTCGCCCGCGGGCGGGTCGACCGGACG
>NZ_QGGF01000578.1 GCF_003857015.1 Micromonospora globispora
ATGCTCGGCATCGACCAGGGGACCGTGCTCGACGACTTCCGCGACGAGGAGCCGGGCAAGATCCTGCGCGAGTTCCGGTACGGCGAGCTGTCGGCCTTCGAGGAGCTGCCGCAGTCGCCGTACTACGGCAGCGCCGACGTGACCCCGCTGTACGTGGTCCTGCTCGACGAGTACGAGCGGTGGACCGGGGACGGGAGCATGGTGCGGGAGTTCGAGGAGGAGGCCCGCGCGGCGCTGCGCTGGATCGACGAGTACGGCGACATCCTCGGCAACGGCTACGTCTGGTACCAGCGGCGCAACGAGCGGAACGGGGTGGAGAACCAGGGCTGGAAGGACTCGCCGGAGGCGATCTGCTACGCCGATGGCCGGCTGCCCCGGCTGCCCCGGGCCACCTGTGAGCTGCAGGGCTACGCGTACGACGCGAAGCTGCGCGGGGCCCGCCTGGCCCGGGAGTTCTGGGGCGACCCGGCGTACGCGCAGGCGCTGGAACGGGAGGCGGCGGCGCTGAAGGAGCGCTTCAACCGGGACTTCTGGATCGCCGACCGCGGCTACTACGCGCTCGCCCTGGACGCCGACGGCCGGCAGGTCGACGCCCTCGCCTCCAACATGGGTCATCTGCTGTGGAGCGGCATCGTCGACGAGTCCCACGCCGCCGAGGTCGCCGCGCACCTGCTCGGCCCCCGGCTCTTCTCCGGGTGGGGCGTCCGCACGCTGGCCAAGGGGGAGGCGCGCTACAACCCGCTCGGCTACCACGTCGGGGGGGTGTGGCCGTTCGACAACGCGCTGATCGCGTGGGGGCTGCGCCGCTACGGCTTCGCCGAGGAGGCCGGCCGGATCGCCGAGGGCATGATCGACGCCGCCCACTACTTCTCCGGGCAGCTGCCCGAGGCCATCGCCGGCTATGCCCGGGAGCTGACCCGCTACCCGGTGCGCTACCCGGTCGCCAACAGCCCGCAGGCGCTGGCCACCTGCGCGCCGTTCCTGCTGCTCCGCGCCCTGCTCGGGCTGGAGCCGGCCGGCGACCAGCTGCTGATGGCGCCGCGGGTGCCGGACCGGTTCGGCCGGGTGGAGCTGCTCGACATCCCCGGGCGGTGGGGCCGTCGCGACGTGATCGGCAACGCTCGCCGGGATGCCCGGGTGCGACAGTGACCTGGGGTCGACGGCGACGGCCTGCGCGCCTCCGCCGGCGCGAGGGTGAGCCGGGCCACGCTGCCCGCGCTCCGGGTTTGGCGAGGCTCCGGGCCGGTCTACCGTTCCCCCCGGGGTGGTTCGGTCCGCCGGGCCGCCCACGGATCCGCCCGACCCGCCCCGGAGGACATGCCGTCATGCGCGCCACCGTGATTCACGGACCGAACGACATCCGGGTCGAGGAGGTGCCGGACGCCGCCGTCCGCGCCTCCACCGATGCCGTGGTACGGGTGGTGCTCGCCTGCATCTGCGGCAGCGACCTGTGGGCGTACCGGGGGGTGGCGAAGCGCCAGCCCGGGCAGCGGATCGGCCATGAGTTCCTCGGCGTCGTCGAGGCCACCGGGGCCGAGGTGAGCTCGGTCCGGGTGGGTGATCTGGTGGTCGCCCCGTTCGTCTGGTCCGACGGCGTCTGCGACTTCTGCCGGGAGGGCCTGCAGACCTCCTGCCCGCACGGCGGGTTCTGGGGCGAGCCGGGCTCCGACGGCGGCCAGGGCGAGGCGGTCCGCGTCCCGTACGCGGACGGCACCCTGGTGAAGCTGCCCGCCGAGGCGGCCGGCGACGAGCGGCTGCTGACCGCGATGCTGGCCCTGTCGGACGTGATGTCCACCGGCCACCACGCCGCCCTGGCCGCCCGGGTGCGTACCGGCGCCACCGTGGCCGTGGTCGGCGACGGCGCGGTGGGGCTCTGCGGGGTGCTCGCCGCGAAGCGGCTCGGCGCCGAGCAGATCATCGCGCTGGGCCGGCACACCGCCCGCACCGACATCGCCCGCTCCTTCGGCGCCACCGACGTGGTGGCCGAGCGGGGGGAGGCCGCGGTCGCCGCGGTGAAGGAGCTGACCAAGGGGCAGGGCGCGCACGCCGTGCTGGAGGCGGTCGGCACCGAGGAGTCGATGCGTACCGCGATCTCGATCGCCCGGGACGGCGGCGCGGTCGGGTACGTCGGGGTGCCGCACGGCGGCAGCGCCGGGGTGGACATCGGCCAGATGTTCGGCCGCAACGTCGCCCTCGGCGGCGGAGTCGCCCCGGCCCGCGCGTACATCCCGGAGCTGCTGGCCGACGTCCTCGACGGCAGCATCGACCCGGCGCCGGTCTTCGACCGCAGCGTCACCCTCGACCAGGTGCCGGACGGCTACCGGGCGATGGACGAGCGGACCGCCCTCAAGGTCCGCATCACCTTCTGACCGGAGAGCGCCGGGGGAGACCGGACGCCCGCACGGCGACCTGATGTACCCCGTGGTTGGATGGTCGGGTGCAGTTCACCGTGACAGACGTGCCGGAGCGGGAGCGGTTCGAGGCGCGGGACGAGGCGGGCGTGACGGCCGGCGTGGTCACGTATCAACTGACGGGCACCATCATCGCCTACACCCACACCGAGGTCGATCCCGAGTTCGAGGGCAAGGGCGTCGGGTCGATCCTGGCCCGTGCGGTGATGGACGACGCGCGGGCCAAGGGCCGGACCGTGGTGCCGATCTGCCCGTTCCTCAGCGGGTGGCTGGAGAAGCACCCTGAGTACGACGGCATCGTGGCCCGGTCGACTCGGAAGATCAAATAGTCTCCGGTGACGAGCCGTCCACTGGACGGAACGGGCCGACCGCTTCGCCGACGTGCGGTGGTGTCGGATACCGCCCCTGGTCGGCGGCGGCGTCGTCCCGTACGGTGCTCGCCGTGACCGCACAGGATCTTGCCCCGCCCGGCCCGGTGGCCGTGCTCGCCAACCCGACGGCCGGCCGGGGGCGGCACCGTGGCCTGCTGCCCGGGCTGCTGGAGCGGCTGGCGGACGCCGGCCGGCCGGTCCGGCTGCTGGAGGCGCACAC
>NZ_QGGF01000579.1 GCF_003857015.1 Micromonospora globispora
TCGGCGTACCGGCGACGCAGCCGCGGGTCGGCGGTCTGCACCTCGTGCAGCTCCCCCGTCTCCGGGTCGACCACCGGCAGCACCCCCACGTCGGGCAGCTCCAGCTCGCGCGGGTCGACCACCTCGATCGCCAGCACATCGTGCCGGACCCGCAGCTTACGGAGCGGCCGGCCCCACTGCTGCGGCGGCGCCAGGAAGTCGGAGATCACCACGGCCACGCCGCGCCGGCGCGGCGGCCGGTTGAGCATGTCGACCAGCGCGCCCAGGTCGCTACGCCCGGGGCGGATCTCGGTCCCGGCGATCGCCCGGAGCAGCCCCTGCGCCTCCTTTCGACCGGCGCGGGCGGGCAGTCGGACCAGGGTGCCCGGCCCGGTCACCGGGGGCGCACCCCGCCATCGCCCGGCCGACGCGGGCAGCGGGGCGCCGGTGCCGACCACCGCCCCGATCCGGTTGCCACCGCGCACGGTCAGGTGACTCAGGGCGGCCGCGGCGGCGATCACCACGTCCCGCTTGAGCCACTTCCCGGTGCCGAAGTCCAGGCTGGCCGACAGGTCCACCGCGAGCCACGTCTCCAGCTCCCGGTCGGCCACCGTACGCCGGACGTGCGGCATCGTGGTCCGTGCGGTGACCGGCCAGTCCATCCGGCGTACGTCGTCGCCGGGCCGGTACTCCCGGGACTCCCCCGCCTCGCTGCCCGGCCCCGGCAGCAGGCCGGCGTAGTCGCCTTGGAGGAGGCCGTCGAGCTTGCGGGTGACCAGGAGCTGCAGCCGGGACAGCACCGCACCGCTGCGGTCGCCGCCGGCGTCGGCGGGGACGGGTCGGGTCACGGCCGCTGCCCGGGCCAGCCGGCACCCGCCGGTGGCGGCGGGGTGGCCTGCTGCCGGGGCGCGACCGAGGGCAGCGGAATGGTGGACATCACCCGGTGCACGATGTGGTCGGCGGGCACGTCGTCGGCGAGCGCGTCGTAGCTGAGCACCAGCCGGTGGCGCAGGATGTCCGGGGCGATGTCCTGCACGTCCTGCGGCAGCGCGTAGTCCCGGCCGCGCAGCAGCGCGAGCGCCCGGGCGGCCCGGACCAGGCCGAGCGAGGCGCGCGGGCTGGCGCCGTACTGGATGAGCTGCGCGATGTCCGGCATGCCGTGCTCGGCCGGGGCGCGGGTGGCCAGTACGAGCCGCACCGCGTAGTCCACCAGCGCGTTGTGCACGAAGACCTGGTCAGCCTTCTGCTGCAGGGCGATCAGGTCGGAGGTGCTGAACACCAGGGCCGGCTCGGGCGGCGCGACGCCCATCCGGTAGACGATCTCCCGCTCCTCGGCGTCGGTGGGGTAGCCGACCACGATCTTCATCAGGAACCGGTCCCGCTGGGCCTCCGGCAGCGGGTAGACGCCCTCCTGCTCGATCGGGTTCTGCGTCGCCATCACCAGGAACGGGTCGGGCACCAGATGGGTCTCCCCGCCGATCGACACCTGGCGCTCGCTCATCACCTCGAGCAGCGCCGACTGGACCTTCGCCGGCGCCCGGTTGATCTCATCGGCGAGCAGGAAGTTGACGAAGACCGGGCCGAGCTCGACGTCGAACTTCTCGCTGGACTGCCGGTAGATCCGGGTGCCCATGATGTCCGCGGGGACCAGGTCCGGGGTGAACTGCACCCGGGCGAAGGAGCCGCCGACCACCTTGGCGAGAGTCTCCACGGCGAGCGTCTTCGCCACGCCGGGTACCCCCTCCAGCAGGCAGTGTCCGCGGGCGAGCAGGGCGACGAACATCCGCTCGACCATCCGGTCCTGGCCGACGATCACCCGCTTGATCTCGAACAGCGCCCGTTCCAGCAAGGTGGCGTCCTCGGCCGGGGTGGTCACCGGCGGCGCGTCCGGAACGGCCTCGGCCGGGGTCGGGGTCGGGGCGTCGGGTGTGGTCGGCTGGGCCACCGGTCCTCCACAGCATGATCGGTTGTCGCGGCGTGGTGCGTATCAAGACTGTCATGCCCGGCTGAGAGCCGAGGGTGCGAGAAGACGATTTCCGCCGCGCCGTTGCCGACCCCGGAAAACGCTGAACACGGGTGGACAGAAAGGGGTCCGACGTGTGTACGATTCACCCCGTCGCCGGGCGGCTCCCCCCGTGGCCGCCCGGCGCTAAGCTTCCCGGCGCGCGGGCCTAGACTCGCCCCGATGACCTCTCCCACTCCCGCTGACGCCGCGTTGATCTGCTCGGCGCGGGGGTGTCGCGCTCCCGCCGTGTGGGCACTGCGTTGGAACAATCCCCGCCTGCACGACCCCGACCGGCGCAAGACGTGGTTGGCGTGTGCGGAGCACCGGGAATCACTCGGCGGTTTCCTCGACGCGCGTGGCTTCCTGCGTGAGGTGGTACCGGTGGCCGGATCGCCTACCCTCGAAGAGTGAGCGAGCGCAGCGGATCACCCCGGTGAGCGGTGACGACCTCGCCGGGCCACCGCCGGCCCCGGCCGGCCCCCTGGAACCCTGGCCGAACACCGTCCGCTGGCAGCCCATCTCCGGCGACCTGATCTGGGTGGAGCTGATCCGGCTGGGCGTCCTGCTCGCCGTCGTCCTGCTCGGGCTCGCCGTGGGCTGGGCGGCCACCGGGCACTGGCTCCTCGGCGCCGCGCTGGGCGTCGCCGTGCTGCTGGCCGCCTGGCGGGCGATCACCATCGTCCGCGCCGTGCACGCCTGGGGGTACGCCGAGCGGGAGAACGACCTGCTGGTCCGGCACGGGCTGCTGGTCCGGAGGCTCTCCATCGTCCCGTACTCGCGGATGCAGTTCGTCGACGTCACCGCCGGGCCGCTGGAGCGGGCGTTCGACCTGGCCACCGTGCAACTGCACACCGCCGCCGCGGCGAGCGACGCCCGGGTGCCCGGCCTGCGGCCGGCGGAGGCGTCCCGGCTGCGCGACCGGCTAACCGCTCTGGGCGAGGACCGGGCGGAGGGGCTGTGAACCCGGGCCCGGCCCACCCGGAGCCCGGCGCCTCCGGCCCGCCCTGGG
>NZ_QGGF01000719.1 GCF_003857015.1 Micromonospora globispora
ACGGTGAGCAGCCCGGAGAGGCTGCCCAGCAGGCCGGGCACCTCGCCGGCCCGGGCGAGCAACGCGCCGGCGCCGTCCTTGCGGCGCAGGCCGAGGGCGAGCGCCTCCTCGCGGGCCTTCCAGGTGGCGGCGTCCTTCTCGGCGGCCCGCTCGGCGTCGGAGAGCGCGCGGACGGTCGCCTGCGCCTTCTCGTGGACGGCCACCGCCTCGGCGTGCCGGGCGTCCAGGTCGGCGTTGTCCCGGTCCGCCTCGGTGGACTGCTCGGCCACCGCGTCCAGGTCGGCCTGGGCCTTCTCGGCGCGGGCCATCGCGTCGGCGTGCGCGGCGGCGAGCCGTTCGATCTCCTCGCCGGCGCTGGTGGTGCGCGCCCCGGCGGAGTTGACCTGGCCGGTCAGCCGGGCCAGCCCCTCCCGCCGGTCGGCGATGGCCTTTGCGGCGGCGACCAGTTCCCGTTCCGCGGCGGCGAGCTGCCGTTCCAGCTCCTGCCGGTGCTCGACGGCCTCGGCGAGCCGGATCTGGTCGTCGGTGAGCGCCGCCCGCAGCTCCTCCTCCTGCTCGCGAACCCGCCGGGACTCGGCCTCCAGCTGGTCGGGGTCCCGGCCGGGGCGTTCGTCGTCGGGGGTGCCGCTGAGGTGCCGCAGCCGCTCCCGGGCGAGCTGCTCGATGGAGCGGAATCGTTCCTGCAGGGCGGAGAGCTTGTACCAGGTGTCCTGGGCGGCGGCGAGCAGCGGCGCGTCCTCGGCGAGGGCGGCCTCCAGCTCGCCGAGCCGGGCCTGCACCTCGCCGTGTTCCGCCTCGATCTGCTCCCGCCGCTCGCGCAGCGCGGTCTCGTCGGCGATCTCCTTGTCCAGCGTGGTCCGCAGCGTGGACAGGTCGTCGGCGAGCAGGCGGAGCCGGGCGTCGCGCAGGTTGGCCTGGATCGCCGCGGCCCGGCGGGCCACCTCAGCCTGCCGCCCCAGCGGCTTGAGCTGACGGCGCAGCTCGGCGGTGAGGTCGGTGAGCCGGTTGAGATTGGTCTGCATCGCGTCGAGTTTCCGCAGCGCCTTTTCCTTGCGCTTACGGTGCTTGAGGACGCCGGCCGCCTCCTCGATGAACGCCCGCCGGTCCTCCGGCTTGGCGTGCAGCATGCCGTCCAGCCGGCCCTGGCCGACGATGATGTGCATCTCCCGGCCGATGCCGGAGTCCGAGAGCAGCTCCTGGATGTCCAGCAGGCGGCAGGAGTCGCCGTTGATCTCGTACTCGCTCTCGCCGGAGCGGAACATCCGGCGGGTGATGGAGACCTCGGTGTACTCGATCGGCAGCGCGCCGTCGGTGTTGTCGATGGTGAGGGTGACCTCGGCCCGGCCCAGCGGCGCCCGCCCGGCGGTGCCGGCGAAGATGACGTCCTCCATCTTGCCGCCGCGCAGCGCCTTCGCGCCCTGCTCGCCGAGCACCCAGGCGATGGCGTCGACCACGTTGGACTTGCCGGAGCCGTTCGGGCCCACCACGCAGGTGATCCCCGGCTCCAGCTTCAACGTGGTGGCGGAGGCGAAGGACTTGAACCCCTTCACCGTCAGGCTCTTGAGATGCACCTTCTCGATCCTCGTCCGGTGGCCGCCGTACCGTCGCCGGCTGCGCGGACCTGGTGAACCCGCAGACTAACCCGGGGGCGGGGGCACCCGAGCATGCGACCCACCCCACACCGGTCGTGTCCTGCCCGGTGAGAAGCGGCCGCGGTGCGCGGAACTACAAGATCACTAATGGTCGTCCGGGGCCGCGCTCACACATTTCAGGAACCGCCACAAGATCGGAGAAACGGCGCGGAAAAAGTGTGCGGACAAAGCGGCGCGCCGGCACTTCGGTGTCGGCGCGCGTTTTTGTGATGGTGCGATTCAGTTTTCCGACAACCGGAGATCAGGTCAGCGCGGGCTCGGCCAGCCGGAGGAGGTCGTCAGCCTCCGCCGCAGCCGCCGCAAGCCGATCATTGTCGGCGCGCAGACGCGTGATCTCGAACTCCAGTGCCTGAACCCTGGCACGCAGTCGGGTGACCTCGTCGAGCAGACGCCGGTCCGGCGCTGCACCTACGTGGCCGTAGAGGGCCTTCGCCATGCTGACTCCTTGATATGCGCTGCCGGAAAGGCCGGCCAACGCGCGCCCCTGGTGTTCGCGGCTGCCATCCCCAGCAATATGCGGGCATGGCCGGGCGCGACTGGCGACACCTATATATTGAGCCGAAAACCCCTGCTTCGTCAAGTTGTGGCAGGCCGTAGATCATCTCCACGTCCGCCTGTCCACTTGTCGGGGGGCTGCCGTTAGGCGCGGACACGCTCTGTCCGGACCACTTAACGGTACGCCGGGGATTATGCGAACACCTCATCCGACCTGTCGGGTTCGCCTTAACTCTTTCTTAGAACGTTGCCGCAGCTCGCGGCCCACACGTAGCGTCACCCCGGCTCGCAAGCAACCCGTGGAGGCGACAGGCGTGGACCGCTGGACCGATCCGATCGACCCGGACGGCACTCCCCGGCGCCCCGAGCCGCCGAGCGACGAACCGCCGGCCTGGCTCACCGATCGGCCGGAACCACGGTCGTCGTACCTCTTCGGGGACGAGCCCGACGAGCCGGTCGACGCCTGGCATGACCGGCCCACCGAGCGGTGGCGTCCCGACCGCACCGGCGAACTCCCCTTCCCGGTGTCCCCCTTCGATCGGCGGGACGGCCACCCCGGTGAGCGGCCCGACCTGGACGCGACGGTCCGGCAGCCCGCCGACCTGACCGCCTACCGGGCCGCCCGGGCGGCGACCCCCACCGAATCGGGAGGGGGACGGCACCGGCAGCCCAGCCGGTTCCCCCGTCCCGTCCTGATCGGTGGGGCCGCCGCCGCGGCCACCCTCGTGGCCAGCCTGGGCGTGGGTGCCCTGCTGCTGCCGGGCAACGACCAGCAGACCGACCGGACGTCCGCCGACGACGCCGTGGCCGCCGCCCCGGCGCTGCCGGGCACTGCCTCG
>NZ_QGGF01000391.1 GCF_003857015.1 Micromonospora globispora
TCCCGCCCCCGCCCAGCCGGGTCGGACCCGGTCCGGCCGGTACCCGCGGCGCAGCGACCAGCCGTGCCCCCGCGCCAGCATCGCCAGCGCCAGGGCGATCCCGCCCCCGCAGAGCACGTGCAGGTGCCCGGCCTGGGCCAGCTTCCACGGGGCGTACGCGAACGAGGCGCCGGCCACCGCCGCACCTGCCCGCCCCGCGCCCAACTGCCGGGCCAGCGCGTACGCCCCGACGAAGGCGAGCGCGTGCACCAGCACGTACAGCAGGTTGTAGCGGGCGACGGCGGCCACCGGCCCGTCGCCGACCATGCCGAACGGGGCGAAGCCCAGCAGGGTGTCCGAGTAGGCGTAGGTGTAGGGCTCCGGGAAGAACGTGTTGGAGTGCCAGACCTGCGCCGGATCGGTCAGCAGGGCGTGCCCGCCCCAGGCGATCTGCCACGCCTGCAGGGTCGGATCGCCGGTGTCCTGCGGCAACCTGCCGGTCAGGTCGCGCAGGGTCGGCCAGGTCATCGCCGCGGCCAGCAGCAGCGCGCCGAGCACGGCGAGCGTCCACTCGTGCCGGAGCAGCCGCCCCGCCCCGGTCAGCAGGCGCTTCCACCGTCCCGGCCCCTGCCAGCCGCGGCCCACGGGCCGGCGACGGAGGACGCTGGTCGGCGTCCGCACCTCGGTCGGGGCCGCCTCGCGTACACCGCTCATCGCCCGCCTCCCCCGCCCGCCGTGGTCGCACCAGATCGTGCCCCACCGGGCGGCGACTGTCGACGGCCGCCCGCTCCGCGCGGCTCACCCGGAGCGGGTGAGGGCGGCTCACCCCGGGCCCGGACAGGATCGGTCCTGGCGGGCGTCCGTGCCGGCGCAGCCCGCCGCCTGCGATCCCGATCCGTGAAGGAGCGACCGATGGCCACCGGGACGATCACCCGTACCGACCAGGACATCCAGTCCGACGTCCTCGACGAGCTGAGCTGGGAACCCCGGGTCCGACCCAACGAGATCGGCGTGACCGTCACCGACGGAGTGGTGACGCTGACCGGTTGGGTGGACAGCTACGCCAAGAAGTGGGCCGCCGAACGGGCCGCGCACCGGGTGTCCCGGGTGCGGGCGGTCGCCAACGACCTCGCCGTACGGATCGCCACCTCCGCCGAGCGCAGCGATCCGGAGATCGCCACCGCGGCCAGCCGCGCGCTGGAGTGGGACGCGTTCGTGCCGATCGAGGCGCTCGACGTGACCGTGTCCGACGGCTGGGTCACCTTGCACGGCGAGGTCGAGTGGGAGTACCAGCGCCGCGCCGCGGAACGCTCCGTAGGCCGGTTGACCGGGGTGCGCGGGGTGAGCAACGGGATCACCGTACGGCCGGCGACCTCGGCGGCCGACCACCGCGACCTGGCCGGCCGGATCGTGGACGCGCTGGCCCGCAACCGGGCCACCGAGGCCGAGGGGATCTACGTCCGGATCCACGACGGCGACACCGTGCTGCTCCGGGGCCACGTGCACTCGGTGCCCGAACGCGAGGAGGTGGAACGGATCGTCTGGTCCGCGCCCGGCATCCGCGAGGTGCACAACCACATCACCGTCGGCCGCTGACCCAGGGGGCCGGCGGAACCACCCGGGCCGGGTGAGCCCGGTTCACCCGGTCGCGGGTGAGCGTGGGAACCATGACTGATCCGAACGGGCTGATCACACCCGGGTGCTCCGCGCCCGGGTTTTCCCTTCCGGCGGCCCCGGACGGGCAGCTGGACCGGCTCGCCGTCGACCGGGCAGTGGTGGCCGCATGACCACTCCGTTGCAGGTCACCACGGCGAAGCTGCGGATCCCGGTCACCGGGACGGACCACGTCCGCGGGCCGGCGGGCGCGCCGGTCACCGTCGTCGAGTACGGCGACTTCCAGTGCCGGTTCTGCGGGGCCGCGTACGCCAACCTGGCCGAGGTGCTGCGCCAGCGGGCGGACGTGGTCCGGCTGGTCTACCGGCACTTCCCGATCGCCAACGTCCACCCGTACGCGGAGAGCGCGGCGGAGGCGGCCGAGGCCGCGGGAGAGCGGGGACAGTTCTGGGCGATGCATGACTGGCTCTACGAGCACCAGGACCAGCTCGACCCGGTGCACCTGTCGCTCGGGATCGAGCAGCTCGGCCTGCCGCCCGACGAGCTCGCCGGCGAGGTGGATCGGCAGGCGCACGCCGACCGGGTCCGGCGGGACTTCGTCGGCGGCATCCGCAGCGGGGTCACCGGCACGCCGACCCTGTTCATCAACGAGGTCCGCCACGAGGGCGGCTACGACCTGGCCGACCTGTTGGCCGCGGTGGACGCGGTGGCCAACGGCTGAGCCGCTGACCGGCCGAACCCGTCAGACACGGTCAGTCGTCAGATCAACCGGAGCTCGCGGGCCCGTCGGACCGCCTCGCGCCGGCGGGTCGCGTCGAGCTTGCGGTAGATGTTGCGCACGTGGGTCTTCACCGTGTTGACCGACAGGGACAGCTCGCTGGCGATCTCCACGTTGGACAGGATGCTCTGCAGGTACCGCAGGATGGTCAGCTCCCGCTCGGTGAGCGGCTCGTCCAGCGCCCGCTCCGTCGTGCCCGGCCGGTCCGTCGGCTCGTCGGCGCGCCGCTCGTCCGCACCCCGCACGAGGTCGCTCACCGTCGGCCAGTGCGCGGTACCGGAGTCGAGGTGGGCGGCGAGCAGATCGCGTACCCCCGGCTCCGCCCGGGTGAAGACCCGGCGGTAGCCGTCCGGCTCGGCCAGGTCGAGCACCCCCTCCAGGATCCGGCCGGCCCGCCGGTCGTCACCGCCCCGCTCGGCCAGCACCGCGTCGAGCAGCCCGGCGGCGAGGCGTACCGGCAGCGGCCAGGACTCGGCGTCCGGGGCTGTCCAGTCCGGCAGCGCCTGGACGGCGGCCCGCGGGTCACCGGCCCGCAGCTCCACCCGGGTCAGCGCCACCGCCAGCACCGCCGCCACTGTTACGTGCGCCTCCGGCGTGATCCC
>NZ_QGGF01000581.1 GCF_003857015.1 Micromonospora globispora
GTCGCCGCGCCGCGGGGCTTCGCCGCCCGGCCGGACGGCGGTCGCTCCGGCTCCCGGCGCATCGTCACGGTGCGCCGCCGGCCCAGCACCTCCGCGCTCGCCTCGGTCAGCGCGAGGGTGCCGTAGTCGCCCTCGACGGCCAGCAGCCCCTCGGCGAGCAGTTGCCGGACCACTCCGCGCCACTCGGCCTCGCGCAGCTCGGTGCCGATGCCGAAGACCGTCAGCGTCTCGTGGCCGTACTGGCTGATCTTGTCGGTCTGCCGGCCGAGCAGGATGTCGATGCAGTGCCCGGCGCCGAACCGCTGGTTGCGTTCCCGGTCCAGCCGGAAGACGGTGGAGAGCAGCTTCTGCGCGGCCACCGTGCCGTCCCAGGACTCGGGTGGGCTGAGGCAGGTGTCGCAGTTGCCGCAGGCCGTCGCCTTTTCGCCGAAGTAGTCGAGCAGTTGGACCCGGCGGCAGCGGACCGTCTCGCAGAGGGCGAGCATCGCGTCGAGGTGGCTGGCGAGGTTGCGGCGGTGCGCGAGGTCGCCGTCCGAGGTCTCGATCATCTTCCGCTGCTGCACCACGTCCTGGAGCCCGTACGCCAGCCACGCGGTGGACGGCAGGCCGTCCCGGCCGGCGCGGCCGGTCTCCTGGTAGTAGCCCTCGACCGACTTGGGCAGGTCGAGGTGGGCGACGAACCGGACGTCCGGCTTGTCGATGCCCATCCCGAACGCGATCGTGGCGACCATGACCAGGCCGTCCTCGCGCAGGAAACGCTGCTGGTTCGCCGCGCGGGTCGCCGCGTCCAGGCCGGCGTGGTACGGCAGCGCCGGGATGCCGTTCTGCACCAGGAATTCCGCCGTCTTGTCCACCGAGGCGCGGGAGAGGCAGTAGACGATGCCCGCGTCGCCGGGGTGCTCGTCGCGGAGCAGGCTCAGCAGCTGCTTGCGCGGCTCCCGCTTCGGCACGATCCGGTACTGGATGTTGGGCCGGTCGAAGCTGGCCACGAAGTGCCGGGCGTCGGTGAGGTTGAGCCGGGTGGCGATCTCGGCGCGGGTGGCGCTGGTCGCGGTGGCGGTCAGCGCGATCCGCGGTACGCCGGGCCAGCGCTCGTGCAGCATCGACAGGTTCAGGTAGTCGGGGCGGAAGTCGTGCCCCCACTGCGACACGCAGTGCGCCTCGTCGATCGCGAAGAGCCCGATGGTGCCGCGTTCCAGCAGCCCGACCGTCGAGCGGACCGCCAGCGCCTCCGGGGCGAGGTAGAGCAGATCCAGCTCGCCCGCGAGGAAGGCCGCCTCCACCCGGCGCCGTTCCGCCGGCTCCTGCGTCGAGTTGAGGAAGCCGGCCCGGACGCCCACCGCGGTGAGCGCGTCGACCTGGTCCTGCATGAGGGCGATCAGCGGGGAGACGACCACGGCGGCGCCGTTCCGGACCAGCGCCGGGATCTGGTAGCAGAGCGACTTGCCACCACCGGTGGGCATCAGCACCAGCGCGTCGCCGCCGCCGACCACATGGTCGACGACCTCCTGCTGGAAGCCGCGGAAGGTGTCGTAGCCGAACACCCGGCGGAGCACCCGCAGCGCGTCCTCGGTCCGCAGATCGGTGGGGGAGACCATCCGCGGATTCTACGAGCCGATCCCGACACCGCCGGCCCGCCGAACCGTCCGGGTACTGCGTGACGTACACAGCGGGACCGGGCGAAACGGACAAGCGCGTGTTCCGGCCGTCGCCCCCGTGGAATCCCGGGCAAGGTCCCAACGGTTAAAGTCGCTGACTGACCATGCGCGGCCGACCGGCCGCGGCGCCACGGCTGGGGGTAGCGGGTGAGCGAGGCGCGAACGGCGGAGAACCTGGTGCCGGCCGAGACGGCGGGGGCGGACAACGTCCTCGGGCAGCCGGCGCCGACCGAGGCGGACACCACCCTGGTGGTGGTCACCGGCCTCTCCGGTGGTGGCCGCAGCACGGTGGCCCGGGCCCTGGAGAACGTCGGCTACTACGTGGTCGACAACCTGCCCCAGGCGTTGATGCTGGACATGGCCGAGTTGGCGTTCAAGGCCGGCGGCGCCGCCCGGCGTACGGCGATGGTGCTCGACGTCCGCTCGCGGGCCTTCTCCACCGACCTGGCCGGGGCGATCCGCGAGCTCAAGGACCGTGGCTTCTCCCCGCGGGTGGTCTTCGTCGACGCCGACGACGAGGTGCTGATCCGCCGCTTCGAGAGCGTCCGGCGGTCCCACCCGCTGCAGGGTGAGGGGCGGCTGGCCGACGGCATCGCGGTCGAGCGGGCCCTGCTGGAGGAGGCCCGGGACCAGGCCGACGTGATCATCGACACCAGCCACCTGAACGTGAACCAGCTCCGCCGCCGGGTCGAGGAGCTGTTCGGCGGCGAGGACGCGCGCCGGCTGCGGATCACCGTGCTCTCGTTCGGCTTCAAGTACGGCCTGCCGCCGGACGCCGACTTCGTGATGGACGCCCGGTTCCTGCCCAACCCGTACTGGGTGCCCGAGCTGCGGGAGCACACCGGCCGCGAGGAGGCGGTCAGCTCGTACGTGCTGGGCCAGGAGGGCGCGGACGCCTTCGTGGCCGGATACGCCGACCTGGTCAACGCCACGACCGCCGGCTTCGAACGCGAGGGCAAGCGCTACCTGACCGTCGCGGTGGGGTGCACCGGCGGCAAGCACCGCAGCGTCGCCATCGCCGAGGAGCTGGCCTCCCGGCTCCGCGAGTCGGGCATCGCCGCCAACGCCCAGCACCGGGACCTGGGGCGGGAATGAGCCGGACGAAGGTGGTCGCCTTCGGCGGCGGGCACGGTCTCTCGGCGTCCCTGCGGGCGCTGCGGCACGGCGTACCGGACCTCGACCTGGACATCACGGCGGTCGTCACCGTCGGGGACGACGGCGGCTCCAGCGGTCGGCTGCGCGCCGAGCGCGGCGGGCTGCCGCCGGGCGACCTGCGGCAGGCGCTGGTCGCGCTGGCCGGGGAGCACC
>NZ_QGGF01000425.1 GCF_003857015.1 Micromonospora globispora
GGGCGAGGTCGTCGCGGGCGAACCAGGCCGTCTCGTCGACCCGGCGCAGCGAGCGGGCCCAGGCGACGAGGTTCAGTTCTCCCCGGCGGCGGTAGCCGAGCGCCGCCGGGAGGTCGTAGTTCTCCACCACCATCCGGCGCTCCCGGCACGGCCGCTGCTCCGGTACGGGCTGCCCGGTCAGGTCCAGGTAGGCGGCGCGGACGACGTCCAGACCGCCGGTGTCCTCGAAGACGCGGAACTGGGCGCCGGGCCGGGGATTGAAGTCCAGCAGCC
Organism: Micromonospora globispora; assembly: GCF_003857015.1. GTDB lineage: Bacteria > Actinomycetota > Actinomycetes > Mycobacteriales > Micromonosporaceae > Micromonospora > Micromonospora globispora. The sequence continues at coordinate 274 of NZ_QGGF01000425.1, forward strand.
GGTATCCGCCGTCGCGTGGGTCGCGCCGCAGGTCGAGGTCCATCAGGCCCTGATAGGAGAGGGCCTTGAGCAGTTGCTGCATGTCGGCGCGCAGCGGATGGTTGTCCACCGCCCGGCCGAGGGTGGTCAGCCCGGCGTGGGCCGGATAGGACCGTTCCTTGACCCCGGTGAAGCCGACCCGGCAGACCAGGTTGGCGTCGCAGTACCCGTGGAAGAACCAGTCGGCCTCAGGGCTGGCGGGGATGTGCTCCTGCAGCATCAGGCCGTGCAGCGCGTCCTCGCTCGTTCGACACGCCAGGAGGGCGGCCAACTCGTCGCGGCTGCGCACCAGTGTGGTGCTGCGTCGGTGCTTTCCGTCCGCGGGCCGCCAGGGGCGGGTCCGCTTCACGACGACGGGGAAGCCGACCCGGGAGGCGAACTCGTGCGCCTCCGCCGCCGATTCCGGCACCAGCGTGACCGGGGCCGGCACGCCGAGGTCCCGGCAGAGGCGGTGCAGGGACTGCTTGTCGGCCAGTTGCCGGGGCAGGTCCGGTGGGGGAGTCGGGAAGTGGAACCAGCGGCGCAGGTAGCGGCCCCGCTCGGCGAGGAAGATGGCGCCGGCGTCGTCGGTGGGCACCAGCACGGCCGGGCGGCCGATCCGCTCGGCCAGCCGCACCAGTCCCGCCGCGACGCGGTCCGCCTCGACGCCGGGGTTCCACTCCCACCGTCCCCGCACGTACCGGGACGCCGCGGCGGGGGAGAGCGGGTCCTCGTGGACGAGGTGGACCGGCACGCCGAGCCGGCCGAGGCTGCGGACCACGCCCAGGCCGCCGTGGTGGAAGACGTTGGGATCGAGCTTCAGCACCACCGCGGGGGTGCTGACGTCGATGTCGCCGAGTTGCCCGGTCACGATCCCGGCCGGTTCCCGCCGGCCAGCGTGCTCGGCCGCCGCGACGGGCGGCCGGCCCGGGCGGGTAGAAGGTAGGTGTGCAGGTCACAGGTCATGAGGAATCCCCCGGCGGCGCCGTGCGTCGCCCGGCAGCTCGAGATGTGGTGGCCCCCTGAGGGCGGACCGCGCGGGGCTCCGCCGCGGCACCGGGCCGTACGGTCGGTGAGGGTCCGTACGCCTCGCGATGGTCGCGATGTGTCGGCGGCGGATCTCGACCCGGTGGCGGCGTCGACGTCCCTCGGGAGGGATACTGCCGCACGGAAGCTGTCCCCGGGACAAATCGCCCAAATTGGGCCAGGCGGCATCAGGTGCGACGGCGGGCCGGTTCGCGCCGCGGGCGCGCTTCACGCCCTCGCCGAAGCCGTCCGGTAGGTTCTGCCGCATGACGGAGGCGACGGCTCACCGGACGGTGCAGATCTGGACCGACGGGGCCTGCAGCGGCAACCCGGGCCCGGGCGGCTGGGGGGCGGTGCTGCGCTACGGCTCGCACGAGCGGGAGCTCCACGGGGGTGAGTCGACGCCGACCACCAACAACCGGATGGAGCTGATGGCCGCGATCCAGGCCCTGGAGACGCTGACCCGGCCGGCCACCGTGGAGCTGCACACCGACAGCACGTACGTCCGCAACGGCATCACCAGTTGGCTGCACTCCTGGAAGCGGAACGGCTGGCTGACGGCGGCCCGACAGCCGGTGAAGAACGCCGACCTCTGGCAGCGGCTGGAGGCGGCCTGCGCCCGGCACCAGATCACCTGGCTCTGGGTCAAGGGGCACAACGGCCACCCGGAGAACGAGCGGGCCGACGCGCTGGCGAACCGGGGCATGGCCGAGGCCCGCGCGGGCGGGATCGTCCCGGCCGGCCGATGAGGGGCCGGAGTCGACCCCGGCCCGGCCGGTGCGATCGGCGGTGGACCGCACCGGCGCAGGTGGGGTCACTCCTCGATGTTCGGTGGTTCTCCCGTACCTGAGACGGCGTCGACGTCGTAGCCGGCCCGGCTGGTCTCCCGCGCCGGGCGCGCCTCCTCGGCCGGCAGGTCGGCGAAGTCGTCGCCGGTGTCGTCGGTGGTGTGCAGGGAGTCGCCCGGCGGCCGCAGCGACGCCTCGTAGGCGGTCGCGCCGTCGGGTTCGTCGGTGGCCGCGCGGCCGAAACGTTCCTCACTCGTCATGTCGCACTCCTGCCCGCGTCGCCCGGCGGCAAACGCCGCTCAGCGGGCCGCGTCCGGGTGTCCGGGCATGCCGGAGCCACCGGAGCTGCTGCCCGAGGCGCCGCCGGCCACCCCGGAGCCGTCGTCCGTGGTGACGACGTCCGGTTTCGGGGCGCCCTGCTCCGGCGCCGGCACGTCCGTGTCCGTCTCGACCTGGACCAGCCGGGCCTGGCCGGCCTCGTCCTCGGCGTGAGCCGGGTCGACCGGCTGCTTTCCCTGACGTGTCCGATATGCCACCGTCCGCCTCCTTGTACGGTGCGCCGTCGTGGTGCTGACGGCTACCCGGCGGGGGTCGGGCGAAACGTCAGCCCCGGCGCGGGGGTCGCCGCCGGTTGCGGGCGGATGCGGGCGACAGGGCGAGCGACCAGTGGGTGGGGCGGCGCAGCGCCGCGGGCAGCACGGTGCGGTGGTCGCCGCGGGCCGCGTCGAGCTGCGACTGGTGCAGGAAGAGGCAGTGGCTCAGGTCCGCCCCGCGCAGGTCCGCGCCGCGCAGGTCGGCCCCGGTCAGGTCGGCCGGGCCCAGGTCCACGCCGCGCAGGTC
>NZ_QGGF01000095.1 GCF_003857015.1 Micromonospora globispora
GGGCCGGGGCCGCCGGGGCCGCGGGGAGCGTCGTACCCGCCACGCGGGCCGTCGTACCCGCCGGCGAAGGCGCCGGTCGGCTCGTCGTACCGCCCGTAGCGGTCGGCGGGCGGGCCGGCCTGCGCGGGCATCGGGCGGGGCGGCATCGGCGGCTGCGGTACGGGCGACAGGCCGCGGTCCTCGCGCATCGGCGGACCCATCCGGGGATCGCGCCCACCGGGGAGGCCACCGCGCTCCTCCAGCTCGGCCAGTTGCCGCTCGACCCGATCGAGGTGCAGGTCGACCTGCCACTCGTCGTAACCGTTGAAGCGGACCCGGAAGACGACGTCGTGGACCTCCTGGGAGGCCACGGGCGCGCCCATCGGCTGGCCGGCGAGTGTCGCCTCGACCCGGTCCAGGAAGGCGTCGACCTCGTCGACCTTGTATCCCCGGCGGAGCGCCTTGCGCCGGAAACGCTGACCCTGACTCGCCACTATGTCTCCTGGTCTCGTTCGCTACGTCCGGTCACGCCGTTGCTTCGCGCGGCGGGTCGGTGTCCATGTCCTCGGCGGCGGCGAGCTGCCCGCACGCTCCGTCGATTTCGCGTCCCCGGGTGTCCCGCACCGTCGTCGACACCCCGGCGTCGCGCAACCGCCGGACGAACTCCCGCTCGACCGGCTTCGGGCTCGCGTCCCAGCGGCTGCCCGGTGTCGGGTTGAGCGGGATGAGATTCACGTGGGCCAACTTGCCGGCCAGCAGCCGCCCGAGCAGATCGGCTCTCCACGGCTGGTCGTTCACGTCCTTGATCATCGCGTACTCGATCGACACGCGACGCCCCGTCCGGGCCGCGTAGTCCCACGCGGCGTCCAGCACCTCGGACACCTTCCACCGCTGGTTGACCGGGACGAGTTCGTCGCGCAGCTCATCATCGGGGGCGTGCAGCGACAACGCAAGGGTCACTGAGAGGTCTTCGCTGGCCAGTCGGCGGATGGCCGGAACCAGCCCCACCGTGGAAACGGTGATGTGCCGCTGGGACAGGCCGAGCCCCTCCGGGGCCGGGGCGACCAGCCGGCGGATGGCCGCGACCACCCGGGAGTAGTTGGCCAGCGGCTCGCCCATGCCCATGAACACGACGTGGGACAGCCGCGGCGGCGAGCCGGCGACGGCGCCCGAGGCGGCCACCCCCGCCAGGTAGACCGCCTGGTCGACGATCTCCGCGGTGGAGAGGTTGCGGGTCAGCCCGGCCTGGCCGGTGGCGCAGAACGGGCAGGCCATGCCGCAGCCGGCCTGGCTGGAGATGCAGACGGTTACCCGGTCCGGGTAGCCCATCAGCACGCTCTCCACCAGCGATCCGTCGTGCAGCCGCCAGAGCGCCTTGCGGGTGGCGCCGTCGTCGCACGCCAGCTCCCGGACCGGGGTGAGCAGGGTGGGCAGCAGCGAGTCGGCCAGCCGCTCCCGGGTGGCGGCCGGCAGGTCGGTCATCTGCCCGGCGTCGCGCACCAGCCGACCGAAGTAGTGGTGGGAGACCTGCTTGGCGCGGAACGCCGGCTCCCCCAGCTCGGCGACGAGCGCCTGCCGGCCCGGCAGATCCAGGTCGGCGAGGTGACGGGGCGGCATCGCGGGCCGGCGGCCGCGGGCGTCCGGGTCTACGGAGATCAGGGGGAGGCTCGTCATGGCGCGTCCAGTCTGACACGCCCGGAGCGGGACGCACCCGGCCGTAGGTGCCGAATCGACCCCGACCGCGCGGAGGATGCGGCTCCGCAGGCGTGATTCACCTCTCAGCCCACCGCCGGCACGAGGACCGCCAGCAGCAGGTACGCGGTCGGCACCGCAAACAGGATCGAGTCGAGCCGGTCCATCAGGCCGCCGTGCCCGGGGAGCAGGTTGCTCATGTCCTTGACCCCGAGATCCCGCTTGATCATGGACTCGGCGAGGTCGCCGAGGACCGCCGCGCAGGAGATCGCCACCCCGAACACCGCACCCCACCAGGGCTTGCCGTCGAGCAGCAGCCAGACCAGCACGGCGCTGCCGGCCGCCGCCGCGGTGACCGACCCGGCGAAGCCCTCCCAGGACTTCTTCGGGCTGATCGAGGGCGCCATCGGGTGCTTGCCGAACGCGACGCCGGCGGCGTACCCGCCGGTGTCGGAGAGGACCACGGCGACCAGGGTCACCAGCACCCGCAGGTGCTCGTCGCCGGGCACGGCGGCCAGCATCGCCGCGAAGCCGCCGAGGAAGGGTACGTAGACCGCGATCAGGGTGGCCGCGGTCAGGTCGCGCTGGTAGTTGCCCGGACCGTCGCCCAGGCGCCAGATCATCGTGCCGAGCACGGTGACCAGCAGACCGAGACTCAGCGCGTCCGGGCCGGCGAACCAGCCCAGCCCCACGGTGAGCACCCCGCCGGCGATCAGCGGCACCAGCGGCGGGTGAGCGCCGCTGCGGCGGACCGCCCGGGCCATCTCCCAGGTGCCCACCGCCACGGCGGCGGCGATCACGCCGAGAAACGCCGGCAGGTAGAAGAAGAGCGGCACCACGATCGCCGCCCCCAGGCTCAGCCCGACCGCGATCGCGGCCGGCAGGTTCCGGCCCGCGCGGCCCTGCGGGGCCTGCTGGGTGGCCGGCCGGTCGACACTGGCCCGGCGTCGCCCGCGCTGCCGGCGGCCCGAGGGCCGCTCCGGCTCGGGTCCGGCGTCCGGCTCGGCACGGACCGGTGCGATCTGGGCGGTGGGGTACTCGTCGTCCCGCGGCTCCGGGTACGCCCGGCCCGGCCTGCCCCGCTCGTGGCCGGGGTCCTCACCGGGCCCCGGGTACCACCGGTCGTCGCGGCCGGCGTCCCGGTAGCCCCGATCGTCGCGGTACCGCTGGTCGTCAGGCTCCCGCCCGGGACGCCCGTTGCGCGGTCGCTCGTCGTACGGGCCGGGCCGCCGGCCGTGCGGGGCGTCGTAC
>NZ_QGGF01000143.1 GCF_003857015.1 Micromonospora globispora
CCGGGCGACTGGCCGGCGCTGCCCGCCGCCCGCGCCGCCGGCGTGCGCGGCCCGGGACGGGCCGGACGCCCACGCCTGGTACGCCTCCTCGGACTCCCAGCGGGTGTAGACGAAGTAGCGGCTCTCCCCGCCGACCGGGCGGAGCAGCTCGAAGCCGAGGAAGCCGGGGGAGTTCTCCACGGCCCCGGCGCGGGCGGCGAAGCGCTTTTCCAACTCCTCGCCGGCGCCGGGCGGAACGTCGATCGCGTTGATCTTCACGACTGCCATGGCTCCACCCTAACCACCGACCAGGATCGGGCCGGGCATACGGCGACCGGCTCAGAACGACTCGACGGCCGGCACCAGGTCGGCGTCGACCACGATCGGGGCGTGGTCGGACGGCCCCTTGCCCTTGCGGGCCTCCCGGTCCACGTACGCGGAGCGGACCGCGCGGGCGAACGGCGCCGAGGCGTACACCAGGTCGATCCGCATGCCCTTGTTCTGGTGGAACATCCCGGCCCGGTAGTCCCAGTAGGTGAAGGGGTGCGGGCCCTTCATGGGGGTGGGTACCACGTCGCTGAGCCCGAGGTCGCGCAGCGCGGCGAGGGCGGCCCGCTCGGCCGGGGTGACGTGGGTGGAGGCGACGAAGAGCGCCGGGTCCCAGACGTCGGCGTCGGTCGGTGCCACGTTGAAGTCCCCGCAGACCGCCAGCGGCAGTCCGGTGGCCAGTTCCGGTTCGAGGGCGTCCCGCAGCGCCGCGAACCAGGCCAGCTTGTACACGTAGTGCGGGTCGTGCGGAGCGCGCCCGTTCGGCACGTACACCGACCAGACCCGCAGCCCGTCGCAGGTGGCCGAGATGGCCCGGGCCTCGGGCTCGGGGAACCCGGGCTCGCCCGGGAACCCGACCGCCACGTCGGCCAGCCCGACCCGGGACAGGATCGCCACCCCGTTCCACCGCCCGTCGCTGTGGCTGGCCGCCTCGTACCCCAGCTCGCCCACCTCGGCGACCGGGAACGCCCCGTCGGGGCACTTGGTCTCCTGCAGGCAGACGACGTCGGGCTTCGTGCCGGCCAGCCAGTCGAGCAGCCGGGGCAGGCGGGCCTTCACCGAGTTGACGTTCCAGGTCGCCAGGCGCATGTCTCCAGCCTGCCGCATCCTCGGCCGGACCGCCGGGTCAGCTCGCCGGGGTGTCGCGCGCGGCCGGTCAGGCGCCCGGGGTGTCGCCCGGGCGGCTCTGCTCGGCCAGGAAGCGTTCCAGCTCGGCGCCGAGTTCGTCGGCGGTGGGCAGCGGACCCGTCTCCGGGGCGAGGAGGTTCTTCTCGCCGCGGCCCCGGGCGAACGCGTCGTACTGCTCCTCCAGGGCCTGGACCAGGGTGGCGGCCTCGTCGGTCTCCGCGACCTGCCGGTCGATCTCCACCCGGACCACCTCGGCGGCGGCGCGCAGCCCGTCCCGGGGCAGCAGCAGTCCGGTGCTGCGGGAGATCGAGGCGAGCAGCACCTCGGCGGCGGCCGGGTACTCGGTCTGGGCGACGTAGTGCGGCACGTGCGCGGCGAAGCCGAGGGCGTCGCGGCCCTGCTCGCCGAGGCGGAACTCCAGCAGGTGGCCGACGCTGCCCGGGACCTGGACCCGCTGCAGCCACGGTTCGTGACCGGCGATCAGGTCGCGTCGGGTGGCGTGCGCGGTGACCCCGGTGGGGCGGGTGTGCGGGACCGCCATCGGGATCGAGTTGAGGCCGACGGTGAGCCGGACGTCCAGCCGGGCGATGAGCCCGGCGACGGCGGCCACGAACCGCTCCCACTGCACGTCCGGCTCGGGGCCGGTGAGCAGCAGGAAGGGGGTCTCGTCGTCGTCGTGGAGCAGCCGCAGCTCGAGCTCCGGCGCGTCGTAGTCGGCCCAGTGGTCCTCGACGAAGGTCATCACCGGGCGGCGGGCGCGGTAGTCGAAGAGCTGGTCGACGTCGAAGCGGGCGATCGGGCGGGACTCCAGGGAGGTGAGCAGCTGCTCTCGGGCCAGCCGGGTGGCGCTGCCGGCGTCGACGAAGCCGGTGAGGGCCTGGATCAGTACCGGTTGGCCGAGGTCGGGCAGATCGTCGGCGAGTTCGTAGAGCTCGTGTGGGTCGAGCACCGGTTCGGACCTCCCTGGGTACGCGCGTACGGGTCCGTGCGCGCACGGCACCCGGTTCGGGCAACGTACCCGCCGCCCTGATCCATTCCGGAAGCGGCCGGTGCGCTGCCCGACGGTTGATCACAATTCGGTGACCGGCATGATCAAAGTGGGGCGAATGCGCCGATCTTGACCGCCAGTCTCCGGTGAACGGGGGAATGACGCATCAGCCGAACGTACGAGTTAGTAGATCATGGGCGGCCCTGCCGCGGACTGCGTGGTCCGTGCCGGTGGGTGTGCCCCGCCGTGTGGACCGGAGGTTTGACCGGTCCGCGAGGATTGTCGGGGCGGCTGGCGCCCGTGAATCGATCGCCCGGTTTCCGGCGTGCCGATTGTGGGCAGGACCACTCGATCACGCTGGGTAATCGGTGCTGCTCCTGCCTAGCCTCGTCGAATGCGTGACGACGACAGCCTCGACGACCAGTACGGCCTCGGCGACTCGGCTGACCGTTCGGACGATATCCCATCCACCGAACGGTTGACCGGTCTCCCCGAGCGTACTGCTCCCCGGCTCTTCTCCCTCGGCTCCCTGCGTACCCGCTTCGGTGCCCTCATTAACCCCGTCCCCGCCCGGCCCGGGCGGACCCGGATGGCGGTGACCGCCGGCGCCCTCTGCTGCCTCGGCCTGGTCGGCTTCGCCCAGGTCGGCGCCGGCGCCGTCGGCGGGTCCGAGACGCCCGCCAAGGCGGAGGTCGCCCAGTCGGCGGAGGTCGCCCGCTGGGCGACCTCCGCCGACTGGGCGACCGCGGACGCCGCCTCCCGTGGTGAGGCGCGCCAG
>NZ_QGGF01000237.1 GCF_003857015.1 Micromonospora globispora
CCACGTGCCCCTGCGCTGCTGCCGCCGCCCACTGCGCCACGTCGGGCGCGATGCCGTCCCGGCGGACCAGCACCTCGGCCACCGCGGTGGCCGGCGGCTGCCGCAGCGGTACGACCCGGCACCGCGACCGGATGGTCACCGAGATGTCGTCCGGGTGGGTGGACGGGGCGCAGAGCAGGAAGACCGTCCGGGGCGGCGGCTCCTCGATCGCCTTGAGCAGCGCGTTGCCCGCCGCCTCGGTGAGCCGGTCGGCGTCCTCGATGACGACGATCTGCCACCGGCCGCCGGACGGCGTGCTGGCCGCCCGGAGCACCAGGGCACGCATCTCGTTGACACCGATGGAGAGCCCCTCGGGCACCACCAGCCGCACGTCCGCGTGGGTACCGGTCAGGGTGGTGTGGCAGCCCGGGCACTCACCGCAGCCGGTGCCGTACGCGCACTGCAGCGCGGCGGCGAAGGCGCGCGCCGCCACCGACCGGCCGGAGCCGGGTGGCCCGGTGAAGATCCAGGCGTGCGTCATCCCCGCCCCCGGGACCGGACCGGCCCCGGCGTCTCCGGCCGGGCCCGCGCCGTCGACCTCCGCGGCCAAGGCGTCCAGCTCGTCGATGACGGGTTTCGTCCCGCCCCCGACCCGGGTGGCGACGGCCGAGGCGCGCAGCAGCGCGGCGGCCGAGGCGGCGGCGCGGCGCAGCGTCGCGACGGCCTCGTCCTGCCCGACCAGATCGGCGAAGACGTCCGGCATCAGGTGCGGTGCTCCAGGCCCACCAGCTCCGCGTCGGATAACTCCGGCTGAACCGTGGTGTCCGGCCCGTGGGCCGGGCGCGGGTGCACGATGCCGCCCGGATCGACCAGGAATTCCTCCACCCGGCGGGCGACCGCCTCGGCGATCTCCTCCGCCGGACGGGACGCGTCGAGCACCAGGTAGCGCTTCGGGTCGGCGGCGGCCAGGTCGAGGAAGGCGTACCGGACCCGCTCGTGGAAGGCGAGGGACTCGGCCTCCAGCCGGTCGGCGCCCTCGTTGCGGGACTCGACCCGGGACAGGCCGGTGTGCGGGTCGACGTCGAGGAGCACCACCAGGTCGGGCTTGAGCCCGCCGGTGGCCCAAGAGGAGAGCCAGGAGACCTCCTGCACCGGCAGCGTACGACCGGCACCCTGGTACGCCAGGGACGAGTCGACGTACCGGTCGCTGATCACCACCGCGCCCCGGATCAGCGCCGGCCGGACGACGGTGGCGACGTGGTGCGCCCGGTCGGCGGCGTACAACAGTGCCTCGGCGCGCGGCGACGGCGCCTCGGCACCGGCGGTGTCGAGCACCAGCGAGCGGATTCGTTCGCCGACCGCGGTGGCACCCGGCTCCCGGGTCACCACCACGTCCCGGCTCTCGCCGCGCAGCCGCTCGGCGAGCGCGGCGAGCTGGGTCGACTTGCCGGCGCCCTCGCCACCCTCGAAGACCACGAAGAGACCGCTCGAGACGAAAGGCTCCGCCGGCATGAGCGGGCGACCCCGGATCGAACCCCAGAGGTCGGCCAGGACCGGCACGCCCTTCTTGTCGTCCATCTGCCCGAAGGCACTGATCCCGGCGAAGATGCCCGCAGCACCGGCCGCCAGCAGCAGCAGCCGGGTCGAGGAGACCGAGACGCCCAGGTCGGCGATGGTCAGCTTGCGCGAGCCGCCGACGCCGACCAGGAGGCTGCTCAGCGCGATGGCCAGGATCAGCACCAGCCGGGTGCCGATCTGCACGACCGCGAAGACCCGGCCGCGTACCTCGTCGGCGACCTCGCCGCCGAGCAGTGTGGTGCCGGCGAGGAAGGCCATCCCGGCCCCCGCGCCGACCAGGATCGCGCCGACGATCGCCATGGACAGGTGGATGGCGAAGGCGAGCACCAGCACCGAGGCGCTGGCCAGCACGATGCTCATGCCGAACCAGCGTCGCCGGGACATCTCCCGCACGATCATCGGGCCGAGCCCGATGCCGACCGCCAGACCGATGAAGATCGCGCCGAAGAGCAGGTAGAACGCCGCGTCACCGGCGCCGAGCGAGGCGGCGAAGAACTTGGCCGTGCCGATCACGATGCCGCCGCCGGCGAACGCGCCGAAGATGCCGAGCACCAGGCCGCGGACCAACGGGGTCTGCCGGATGAACTTCCAGCCCTCGGAGAACTGGTGCATCATGCTCTGCTCGGTGCGCTCCCGCTCGTCGGTCTGCCCCTGGCTGATCTCCTTGATGCCGAACGCCACCACCAGGGCGGTGGCCAGCCGGGAGAACGAGTTGAACCAGAGCGCGAGCTGGGCCGGCTCGGCCCACGAGGGCACCTCACCGCCGGTCAGCCCGCGGACGCTGCGGTCGAGCACGGAGAGGCTGAGCGCGGCGAGGACCGGGGTGAGGCCGTACGTGGTGATGAGGGTGAGCTGGTTGGCCGACTCCAGCCGGGCGCGCGGGATGAGGTTGGGGACCGCGGCCTCCTTGGCCGGGATCCACATCAGGGTGATCGTCTCGATCAGGAAGGTGGCGATCGCCGCCCAGCTCACCACGACTCCACCGCTGGCGCCGGTGAGCGCGAGCAGGGGGATCGACGCGAACAGCAGGAAGCGCAGCAGGTCGCAGATGACCATCGTCCAGCGGCGGTCGAACCGGTCGGCGAAGACGCCGGCCAGCGGGCCGAGCACCAGCGCCGGCAGCAGCCGGACGGCGATCAGGCTGCCGAAGGCGGCACCCTTGGCGGTGCTGCCGGAGACCTGCGCGGCCGCGAAGACGGAGGTGGCGAGCAGGCCGAGCCAGTCGCCGAAGGAGGCCGCCCCGAGCACGATCCAGAGCCGGCGGAACGGCCGGATGCGCAGCACCGAGCGGATCGCGGCAGCTCCGGACCGGTCGCCCTGGCCCCCGGCCGGCGACACGCCGGACGACTCGCCGTTCTTCTGGCTTTCGATGGCCGTACCTCCACGCGTGCCGGCCCAGAGCTGGGCATCCCCGGTGGAACACTCTAGTCGTGACGGGGGGTCACCCCGTTCTCGACATTCGCCTGCTCGTCGAGCCTAGGCCGCTGGCACCACCGACCGCAGCCCGGACAGACGCGAGGGTATTTCGCATTGACGCCCAGACAGTTAGCGTGCAGACGTGGCCACCGACAGTGACAAACTTCGCGACCGCCTCGACCGGGCGACCGCGCACCTCGACCCGCCGTACGCCGTGGTCGACCTCGCCGCCTTCGACGCCAACGCGGCCGCGCTGGTCGGCCGGACCGGCGGCAAGCCCGTCCGGATCGCCAGCAAGTCGGTCCGGTCCCGGGACCTGCTGACCCGGGCGCTGCACCGGCCCGGCTGGCGGGGCGTGATGGCGTTCACCCTGCCCGAGGCGATCTGGCTGGTCCGCACCGGCGTCGCCGACGACGTCCTGGTGGCGTACCCCACGGCCGACCGGGGCGCGCTCGCCGAACTCACCGCCGACCCGGTGCTCGCCGACGCGGTGACGCTGATGGTGGACGGCACCGAGCAGCTCGACCTGGTGGACGCGGTGTGCGCCCCCGGGCGACGGCCGGCGCTGCGGGTCTGCGTCGACCTGGACGCGTCCTGGCGGCTCGCCGGTGGACGGGTGCACGTCGGCGTCCGCCGGTCCCCGGTACACAGCGCCCGGGCGGCCGGCGCGCTCGCCGCCACCGTCGCCGGCCGGCCGGGCTTCCGGCTGGTCGGGCTGATGGCGTACGAGGCACAGATCGCCGGGCTCGGCGACGCGCCGCCCGGCCAGGCGGTACTGGGCACGGCCATCCGGATCGCCCAGCGCGGGTCGTACCGCGAACTGCTGGCCCGGCGCGGCGCGGCGGTGGCCGCGGTACGCGAACACGCCGACCTGGAGTTCGTCAACGGCGGCGGCACCGGAAGCGTGGCCGCGACCAGCGCCGATCCCGCGGTCACCGAGGTCACCGCGGGATCGGGCCTGTACGGGCCGACGCTGTTCGACGCGTACCGCGCCTGGCGGCCCACCCCGGCCGCGTTCTTCGCCTGCGCGGTGGTCCGGCGGCCGGGCCCGGGGCTGGCCACCGTGCTGGGCGGTGGCTGGATCGCCTCCGGCCCGGCCGCCGACAGCCGGCTCCCCCGCCCGTGGCTGCCGACCGGCCTCAAGCTGCTCGGCGCCGAGGGCGCGGGCGAGGTGCAGACCCCGCTGACCGGCGCGGCGGCGGCCACCCTACGGGTGGGTGACCGGGTGTGGTTCCGGCACGCCAAGGCCGGCGAGCTCTGCGAGCACGTCAACGAGCTGCACCTGGTCGACGGCGACGTGGTCGTCGCGACGGTGCCCACCTACCGGGGCGAGGGCCGGGCGTTCCTGTAGGGCACCGGCCCGACGTCGGCGGCCAGGCGATCCACTCAGCGGGGTTGCGGCATCTCGACCCGGCCGTCGACCTGCCGGTGCAGGTACTCCCGGATCAGCGCCTTCGCCTCGACCAGCACCCGCTCGTCGCCCTCTGGACGGCGCCGGAACGCCAGCTTGATGAGGGCGTCCGCCGCCTCCACCGCGATCTCCAGGTGGAACCGGAGCTCCGGGACGTTGGTCAGGCCGAAGCGCTCGGTCAGCACCCGGGCGAGCTGGTCGGCGATCACGCCGTTGTTGTCCCGCCGCTCGTCGAGCAGGTGCAGGTCGACCACGTCACCGAAGTGCAGGGTGCGGAACCCCGGGACGGTGCGGTGCATGGTGATGTACTCGTCGATCCCGGCGTCGACACCGTCCCACCAGTGGGTCAGGTCGTCGGAGGCGAACCGCTGGTCGAGCCGCTGGAGGTAGGACTCCATCGTGCGCAGGGTCAGTGCCTGCACGATCGCCCGCTTGTCCGGGAAGAACTGGTACACCGAACCGATCGCCACCTCGGCGCGCTCGGCCAGCAGGGTGGTGGTGAGCCCCTCGTACCCCACCTCGTCGACGAGCTCGGCGCAGGCGTCCAGCATTCGCTGGACCCGCGCGACACTTCGACCCTGCACCGGTACCCGGCGCAGTGGCCCGGCTGTGGCGGCTGGTGTGGACACTCGGCGCCACCCCCCTTCGACGGATCAACATATCTGCACGTCACGAGTCCGTGACTACTGGTACTAACGAGCAGAGCGTGAACAGGGTGTTTACCTGCCATAACGTTCCTGATATGAAGGGGGCTCATATTCATGTCGAGGAGCGCCGATGGCCGGTACGGCAACCACCTGGTCCAACTGGGCCGGTAACCAGCGCAGCACCGCCAGCGCCGTCCGGCAACCCCGCAGCATCGACGACGTCGCCGAGGCGGTGCGCGCCGCCGCCGCGGCGGGTCAGCGGATCCGGGCCGTGGGCAGCGGGCACTCCTTCACCGCTGCGGCCGTCACCGACGGGCACCGGCTCGACCTGGCCGAGCTGGACACCGGCGTCCGGGTGGACACCGCGCGCCGGCTGGTCACCGTACCCGCCGGAATGACCCTGCACGCCCTCAACGAGCTGCTCGCCCGGCACGGGCTGGCGCTGCCCAACCTCGGCGACATCGACGCGCAGACCGTCGCCGGCGCGATCTCCACCGGCACCCACGGCACCGGCGCCAAGCTCGGCTGCCTCTCCACCTTCGTCACCGCGCTGACCCTGGTCACCGGCACCGGCGAGGTGCTGCGCTGCTCCGCCGACGAGCACCGGGACGTCTTCACCGCGGCCCGGGTCGGGATCGGCGCGGTCGGGGTGCTGGTCGAGGTCACCCTGCGCTGCGTCGACGCGTTCGTGCTCCGCGCGCACGAACGGCCCGCGGCGCTGGACGCGGTGCTCGCCGAGCTCCCCGAGCTGGTCGAGGGACACGACCACGTCGAGTTCTACTGGTTCCCGTACACCCCGCGGGTGCAGGTCAAGACCAACGACCGGGTGCCCAGCGACGACCGGCCGCTGCCCCGGTGGCGCGGCTGGCTGGACGACGACTTCCTGGCCAACACCGTCTTCGCCGGGGCCTGCCGGCTCGGCCGCGCCGTCCCGGCCCTGGCCCCCGGCATCAGCGCCGTCTCCGCCCGGGCGCTCACCGAACGCACCTACACCGGCCGCTCCGACCGGGTCTTCTGCACCCCGCGCCGGGTCCGCTTCGTGGAGATGGAGTACGGGCTGCCCCGCGCCGCCCTGCCGACCGCGCTCGACGCGCTACGGCGGATCGTCGACGGGCTGCCGTTCAAGGTGCTCTTCCCGGTCGAGGTGCGGTTCACCGCCGCCGACGACATCTGGCTGTCCCACGGGTACGGCCGCGACTCGGCGTACATCGCCATCCACCAGTACGTCGGCGCGCCGTACGAGCCGTACTTCCGGGCGTTCGAGGAGGTGGCCGCCGACCTGGGCGGCCGACCGCACTGGGGCAAGCTGCACTACCGCGACGCGGCGTCACTGGCGCCCGCGTACCCGAGGTTCGCCGACTTCCTGGCCGTCCGCGACCGGCTCGACCCGGACCGCCTCTTCACCAACCCCTACCTGGACCGGGTCCTCGGCGGGACGCCCGCCGGCACCACCGACTGATCGGCGCCGAGGGCCCGGACGTAGCCCAGCACCCGGTCGTACGCCACCTGGTAGGTGCGCCGCGCGTCGGCCGGCGTGGTGGGATCGGCCAGCGCGGCGGCCAGGTCCACCAGCCGCAGGTTCGGTGCGAGGTCGGTCCAGGTGGGCAGCACCTCCATCCGGGTGACCGTCCAGTGGCCGGGTGCCACCTCGGTGAAGGTGGCCCGGGCCATCACGCCCTCCCGGTTGTCGTTGATCGGCTCGGCGTGCCGGGCGATCTCATTGCCCATCCCGAAGACCACCCACTTGTCCCCGAAGCGCTGGAACGGCTGCACCGCGTGGGCGTGGTGCCCCAGGATGAGGTCCACGTCCGGCGAGGAGATCAGCTGCCGCGCCCAGGACTGCTGGTCGGCGTCGGGCAGGTGCTGGTACTCCGTACCCCAGTGCAGGCTGAGCACGACGATGTCGGCGCCGGCGGCCCGCGCCCGGTGGGCGGCGGCGAGGATCTTCGGCGGGTCGATGAGGTTGGCCAGCCACTCCTTGCCGGCCGGGCGGCTCAGCCCGTTGAAGTTCAGGCTGTACGCCAGGTGGGCGATGCGCACCCCACCG
Organism: Micromonospora globispora; assembly: GCF_003857015.1. Lineage (GTDB taxonomy): Bacteria > Actinomycetota > Actinomycetes > Mycobacteriales > Micromonosporaceae > Micromonospora > Micromonospora globispora. Next base: position 7,079 of record NZ_QGGF01000237.1, read on the forward strand.
ACGTCGTAGAGCCGGGGCGTGCCCGCCTCGGCGGCGCTGCGCGCGCTGCCGGTGTGGCCGAGCCCGGCCGCGTCGAGCGCCCGGATGGTCCGGACCACCCCGTCGGCGCCCTGGTCGAGGGTGTGGTTGGAGGCGGTCGAGCAGCCGTCGAAGCCGGCGGAGCGCACCCCGTCGAGCACCTGCGGGGGCGCGTTGAACGACGGATAGCCGGAGAACGGCCCGGCCGGGTCGGCCAACGGCGTCTCCAGGTGGCAGAGCGCGAGGTCGGCGCCGCTGACGGCCGGGGCCACCCCGGCGAACATCGGGGCGAAATCCAGGCCACCGGGGTGACCGCCGCGGGCCGCGTCCCGCCGCGCCTGTTCGGTGACCTCCGGATGGACCAGCACGTCGCCGGCGGCGATCAGCCGCAGGGTGCGCCGGCTGGAGGCGTCCCGGGCCGGTCCGGGGGCCAGGGTCCGCTGCGGGGCCGGTGATGCCTCGGTACCGGCCGGCGGGGAGCCGTGCTCCACCGCCCGGGAGCCGACCACGGCGGCGGTCAGCAGCAACGCACCCGTCGCCGCCCCGACGAACAGCCGTCGGCGACGCGAGGCGGCGGGTACGGACATGCCCCGACGCTAGGCCGGCCGCCGCCACCGGCCCAGAGGAAACCGGACACTTACCCCGTTCGGGTCACTCCTCGACAGGGCTGGCGGCGGCCTTCTTCGGCGCCGCCTTCTTCGCCGGGGCCTTCTTGGCGGCGGTCGCCTTGGCGGTGGTCGTCTTCTTGGCGGCCGTCGACTTGGTGGCGGCGGCGGTCTTCTTCGCCGCCGTCTTCTTCGCCGGGGCCGCCTTCTTCGCCGCCGCCTTCTTCTTCGGCGCCGGACCCTTCGCCCGCTTCTCGGCGAGCATCTCGGACGCCTCTTCCAGGCTCAGCGCCTCCGGGGTCTGCCCCCGCCGCAGCGACGCGTTGGTCTCCCCGTCGGTGACGTACGGCCCGAACCGGCCATCCTTGATCACCAGCGGCTTCTCGGTCAGCGGGTCGTTGCCCATCTCCCGCAGCGGCGGCGCGGCGGCCCGACGCTGGCGGGTCTTCGGGGCGGCCAGCAAAGCCAGCGCCTCGTCCAGCGTCACGGTGAACATCTTGTCTTCCGAGTCCAGCGACCGGAACTCGTCACCACGCTTGACGTACGGGCCGTAGCGGCCGTTGTTGGCGAAGACCTCGTTGCCGTCGGAGTCGGTGCCGATCAGCCGGGGCAGGCTGAGCAGCTTCAGCGCCTCGTCGAAGGTGAGCGAGTCCGGCGACTGGGAGGCCAGCAGCGACGACTTCCGCTCGCCGCTGGCCACGTACGGGCCGAACCGGCCGGACTTGAGCACGATCGGCTCGCCGGTGGCCGGGTCGTCACCGAGCTTGCGCTCACCCCCGCCACCCAGGAAGAGCTCGTACACCTTCTCCGGGGTCAGCTCGTCGGGGGCCAGCCCCTCCGGGATCGGCGCGCGGTCACCCGGGGCGCCACCCTCCTCGCCCTCGGCCGGCGGGGCGGGCGGCTCGCCCGGGACCGACCGCTGCAGGTACGGCCCGTACCGGCCGACCCGCACGACGACCTCGCGCCCCTCGTCGTCCGTGAAGAGCGGGATCGAGTTGACGCTGCGCGCGTCGATCTCGCTGAGGTTCTCCGTCACCAGCTTCTTCAGGCCGCCCGAGCGGGCGATCGTCTGGTCGCCGGTGCCGTTGGCGCTGCCGAAGTAGAAGGAGGTGAGGAAGTCGACCGCGGCGTGGTCCCCGCCGGCGATCTCGTCCAGCTCGTTCTCCATGCTGGCGGTGAAGTCGTAGTCGATCAGGCGCGGGTAGTGCCGCTCCAGCAGCCCGATCACCGCGAACGCCAGGAACGACGGGATCATCGCCTGGCCGCGCTTGAAGACGTACCCGCGGTCCTGGATGGTCTGCATGATCGACGCGTACGTCGAGGGGCGGCCGATGCCCAGCTCCTCCAGGGCCTTGACCAGCGACGCCTCCGTGTAGCGCGACGGCGGCTGGGTGTGGTGGCCCTGCGCGGCCAGCTCGTCGGCGGTCAGCGGCTGGTCCTTGACCAGGGTGGGCAGCCGGCGCTCGGCGTCCTCGGCCTCGGCGTTCTCGTCGTCGCTCGACTCCACGTACGCGCGCAGGAAGCCCGGGTCGGTGATGGTCTTGCCGGTGGCGCCGAAGTCCGCCTCCTCGCCGGCCGAGGAGACCGCGCGGATGCGCACCGAGACGCTGGAGCCGACCGCGTCGGTCATCTGCGAGGCGATGGTGCGCCGCCAGATCAGCTCGTAGAGCTTGAACTCCTCGGCCGACAGCTCCTTGGCCACGTCGCCCGGGGTGCGGAAGTTGTCCCCCGCCGGGCGGATCGCCTCGTGCGCCTCCTGCGCGTTCTTCACCTTGCCGGTGTAGCGGCGCGGCTCCGGCGGCACGCTTCGCTCGCCGTACAGCTCGCCGATCTGCCGGCGGGCCGCCGCGATGGCGGTCTCCGACAGGTTCACCGAGTCGGTACGCATGTAGGTGATGTAGCCGTTCTCGTAGAGCCGCTGCGCGGTGCGCATCGTCTGCTGCGACGAGAACCGCAGCTTGCGGGCCGCCTCCTGCTGAAGCGTGGAGGTGATGAACGGCGCGTACGGCCGGCGGCGGTAGGGCTTCTCCTCGACCCGGGTGACGGTGAACCGCCGCCCCTCCAGCCGGGCCGCCAGGCCGCGCGCCCCGCTCTCGTCGAGGTGCACCACGCCCGCGCCGGCCCGCACCTTGCCGGTGGTCGGCTCGAAGTCCTTGCCGGTGGCGATCCGGTCGCCGTTCAGCGCCACCAGGGTGGCGTTGAAGCTGCGCGGCCCCTCGCCGACGTTCGCCACCGCCAGGGTGGCCAGGATGTCCCAGTACTCGGCGGTGCGGAACGCCATCCGCTGCCGCTCCCGCTCGACCACGATCCGGGTCGCCACGGACTGCACCCGGCCCGCCGAGAGCTTCGGCATGACCTTCTTCCACAGCACCGGGGAGACCTCGTAGCCGTACAGCCGGTCGAGGATGCGCCGGGCCTCCTGGGCGTCGACCAGGTCCCGGTCGATCTCCCGCGGGTTGGCGACCGCGGCCTGGATGGCCGGCTTGGTGATCTCGTGGAAGACCATCCGCTTGACCGGCACCTTGGGCTTGAGCGTCTCCACCAGGTGCCAGGCGATCGCCTCGCCCTCGCGGTCCTCGTCCGTCGCCAGGAAGATCTCGTCGACCTCCTTGGCCAGCTTCACCAGCTTGCTGATCTGCTGCTTGCGGTCGGCGGAGACCACGTAGAGGGCGTGGAAGCCGTTGTCGACGTCCACCCCGAGCCGGGCCCACGGCTCGCCCTTGTACTTGGCCGGTACGTCGGCGGCGTTGCGCGGGAGGTCCCGGACGTGGCCGAAGCTGGCCTCCACGACGTACCCCGGGCCGAGGTAGCCCGAGATCGTCTTGGCCTTCGCCGGTGACTCGACGATGACCAGACGGGTGGTTCCAGCGTTGCTCGGCACGTCTCTCTCCGACCTCACTCCTACGTCATGCCCCGATTCGGGCCGTGTTGCACCGGCCGGACGACTGGCGGTCCGGATGTCCAACGTAACGCGCCGCCCGGGTTTCGGGTTTCGCGGGCGGCAAACCGGTCAGGTGTGGCGACCACGAGGCGGCCCGGGCGGGGACTCCCCCCGGACGGCGCCACCGTACACCGTGGGTAGGGCGCCGAGCGGGTCACTGTGACGATCGCGGACCCTCGGCTGATCAGGCACCGAGCCGTTTTCCTGGGCAAACCGCCACCCGGATGTCCAGCATCGGACAGCCGGCGGGGTTGCGCATCCCGGGCGGACCGGACCGGCCCCGGACGGACTCAGGCGGACGCGCCCGGCCACTCGGCGGCCGGCGCCGCGGGTGGGCGGTCACCCACCAGCTCCGCCAGCCGAGCGAGCCGCCGGCGCCCGCCGATCCGGTACGCCGGGCCGCCCTCCTCCGGCTCCACGAAGGCGCCGACCAGACCGACCGCGGCCAGCGCCGCCCGTACCCGCGGCCAGCACTCGTCATCGACCGCACCGAGCCGCAACACGAAACCCGACGGCTCGACGGACCCGGCGGCGGCGGACCAGAGCCGCAGCCGCCGCCCGTTCAGGTGGAACCCGACCGGCGGCCGCTTCACCCCGCCGCGCAGCCACGCCACCGCCAGCGGGGCCAGGGTGCTCGCGTACGCGGTGCGGACGGTGTGCCGGCCGTCCTCGGTCGGCTCCCAGCTCGCCGCCACCCCGCGCGCGGCCAACTCGGCCACCAGTACGTGCACCCGCCAGGCCGCGTCCACCACGACCGACAGCCGGGCCGTACCGCCCATCCGGACCACCTCCCCCGGCCCGGCGAGCAGGCCGGCCAGGTCCGCCAGGGACGGGTCGGCCGCCTCGGTGCCGAACAGGGAGAGCTGGCGGACCGGGTCGGGGGGTGAGTCAGGTGGCGTCAGCGACACTCCGGGACCTCGTCGAAGGCCTGTTTGAGCTCTTCCGAGTTGAGCTTGCTGGTGTCCAGCGCGCTCGCGTCGTACTCCTTGTTCAGGGTGTCGACGGCGGCCCGGACCCCGTTGTAGAAGGCGGTGGCCTCCCCGGTGTCCAGGCCGTCGATCGTGTCCCGGGCCCGGCCGTACGCGTCCCGGACCTTGCTCAGCGAGGCCCGGAAGCCGGCCGAGATCTCCTCGCCGTGGTCGGTCTCCGGCACGCCGGCCTCCTCGACCTTGCGCCGGGCGGTCTCGCTGGCCTGCTCCGCCCCGTCGAAGAGGCGGACCAGGTTCTCCTTCGCCTGGGCCGGGGTGGTCTGCGCGGTCATCTGCTGCTGGGTGCTGCTGGTCAGCTTGTTGATCTCGGCCCGCCAGGGGGCGAGCGCCTCACAGACCGACGCGGCCCAGGCCCGGGGGCTGGGACCGCCGCAGCCGGCGACCACGAGAACCAGCGTGGCCAGGACCACCGTGAGCTTTCCGGCGGTTGCCGCCCGGCGCGTACGCATGCGAAGCAGCGTACGGCCTTCCGGTGGAAGTGCCACCGATCGGATTTCGTCGGGGCCCGGACGGCACGGTTCCCGGCCGGCGACGCCGACCGGGAACCGCTACCACTGTCGAACTCAGGCGTTCACGGGCTCCGGACGCTCCTCCGGGCTGCCCGTACCGGTGCCGCTGCTGGTGCCGGCGTCGGACTCCGACATGGCGATGCCCTTGCGCTTGCTGAACACCACCGCCGCGACGATGATCAGCGCGGCGACCAGCGCGATCGCCAACCGCAGGCCGGTGTTCCGGTCGTCGCCCACGCTCCACGCGACGACAGCCGGCGCGATCAGCAGCGAGACCAGGTTCATCACCTTGATCAGCGGGTTGATGGCCGGGCCGGCGGTGTCCTTGAACGGGTCACCGACGGTGTCGCCGATGACGGTCGCGGCGTGCGAGTCGGAGCCCTTGCCGCCGTACGCGCCGTCCTCGACGAGCTTCTTCGCGTTGTCCCAGGCGCCACCGGAGTTGGCCAGGAAGACCGCCATCAGCGTGCCCGCCCCGATCGCACCGGCCAGGTAGGACGCCAGCGCGCCCGGGCCGAGGCCGAAGCCGACCGCGATCGGCGCCAGGATGGCCAGCAGGCCGGGGGTCATCAGCTCGCGCTGCGCGTCCCGGGTGCAGATGTCGACGACCTTGCCGTACTCGGGGCGCTGGGTGCGGTCCATGATCCCGGGCAGCTCGCGGAACTGCCGGCGGACCTCCATCACCACGGCGCCGGCCGAGCGGGAGACCGCGTTGATGGCCAGGCCGGAGAAGAGGAAGACCACCGCCGCGCCGATGATCAGGCCGACCAGGTTGCGCGGGTTGGCCACGTTCAGCGCGTTGAGGATCTCGGTGCCGACGTCACCGACGCCCGCGTCCTCGTACGAGCTGCGCAGCGTGTCGGTGTAGGAGCCGAACAGCGCGGTCGCGGCGAGCACCGCGGTGGCGATCGCGATGCCCTTGGTGATCGCCTTGGTGGTGTTGCCGACCGCGTCCAGCTCGGTGAGCGTACGGGCGCCGTGCTCGTCGATGTCGCCGGACATCTCCGCGATGCCCTGGGCGTTGTCGGAGATCGGGCCGAAGGTGTCCATCGCGACGATCACGCCGACGGTGGTGAGCAGGCCGGTGCCGGCCAGCGCGACCGCGAAGAGCGAGAGCGTGATGGAGCTGCCGCCGAGCAGGAACGCGCCGAACACGCCGGCGCCGATCAGCAGCGCGGAGTAGACCGCCGACTCCAGGCCGACGCTGATGCCGGCGAGGATGACGGTGGCCGCACCGGTCTGCGAGCTCTTGCCGATGTCCTGCACCGGGCGCCGGTTGGTCTCGGTGAAGTAGCCGGTCAGCGCCTGGATCGCGGCGGCCAGCACGATACCGATGATCACGGCGCCGATGGCCACCAGCCGCGGGTTGCGGTCGACGTCGGTGAGCCCACCCTCCAGCTCGGCGAAGGTCGCCGGCAGGTAGGCGTAGGCGGCGATCGCCACCAGCACTGCGGAGAGCACCGCGGAGATGTAGAAGGCCCGGTTGATCGCGGTCAGACCGTTGCGGTCGGAGGCGCGCAGCCGGGTGATGAAGACGCCGACGATCGCGACGAGCACGCCGACGGTGGAGATGATCAGCGGGAAGACCAGGCCGTCCTCGCCGAACGCGGCGCGGCCCAGGATCAGGGCCGCGACCAGGGTGACCGCGTACGACTCGAAGAGGTCGGCGGCCATGCCGGCGCAGTCACCGACGTTGTCGCCGACGTTGTCGGCGATGGTGGCGGCGTTGCGCGGGTCGTCCTCGGGGATGCCCTGCTCGACCTTGCCGACCAGGTCGGCGCCCACGTCCGCGGCCTTGGTGAAGATGCCGCCACCGACCCGCATGAACATGGCGAGCAGCGCGGCGCCGAAGCCGAAGCCCTCCAGCACGGTCGGCGCGTCACCCCGGAAGAGGATGACGACCAGCGCCGAACCGAAGAGGCCGAGACCCACGGTGAGGAAGCCGACCACACCACCGGTCCGGAAGGCGATCTTCATGGCGCCCTCGCGGCCGCCTTGCCGCTCCCGGGCGGCCGCGGCGACCCGCAGGTTGGCGCGGGTGGCCAGCCACATGCCGGCGCCACCGATGAACGCGCTGAACAGAGCGCCCACCACGAAGAAGGCCGACCGGCCGATCTTCACCAGGGTCTGGTTGCCGTCGGTGTCGTGCACCGGCAGCAGGAACAGCAGCACGACGGCGATCACCACGAAGATCGCCAGGGTCCTGAACTGCCGGAGCAGGTACGCCGACGCGCCCTCCTGCACGGCCCCGGAGATCTCCTGCATGTTGGTGGTGCCCTTACCGGCTGCCAGCACGGCCTTCGTCAAGGCGGCGGCGAAGACGAGCGCCACCAGCGCGATGACCGCGGCGATGACGACGTACGTCACGTTGGCTCCGGTAAGGGACAGTGCGCCGCCGTCGGCGGCCAAGGTCCCGGACATCTATGTCCTCCTGTACCGAACACTCGCGCCGGTCCGTGGAGACGCACGGGCCGACGCCTGGATGCGAACTCGCCAGCGCGCCAACCAGCCCGGCGGACCATCCCTGCTGGCTGCGGGGATGGATCACTTGCTGACAACCCGGGTACTGTAGCTCCACGCCGTGTCCGAGGTCACACCGAGGGTGCCGGGTGTCTCGATGATCTTCATCGCTGTGTTATGCGGAGAAATCTGATATACGGCCCGGCCAGCACGACAAGGCCGCGTCCCCGGGGTGGGAACGCGGCCTGCGTGAGTGGTTGCTCAGGTCAGCGGCCGACCGGCCAGACCATCCGGACCTCGGTGCCGATGCCCTCCTCGACCGGGCGCACCTGCAGGTCCTCGACGAAACCGGCGAGCAGCGCGAAGCCGACGCCGGTGGTCAGCGCGTCCTCGCTGAGCGACTCCTTGGCCAGCTCGTCTGGAGGCAGCGCGGCCAGACCGATGCCGGCCTCGATCGGCGCGCGGTCGATCACCCGCACCGTGTACGCCCCGGTGTCGGACATCTCCACCAGCACCGGGTCGTGCAGGCCGTACTGCCGGTGCAGGGCGACCGCGCGGGTGCACGCCTCACCGATGGCCAGGCGGACCTCGTCGAGCAGGTCCTCGCGGACCCCCGCCCGGCGGGCCACCGCCACGCCGACCAGGCGGGCGGTGCGGACGTGCACCGGGGCGGGCGAGAAGGAGAGCTTGACGGTCGCCATCACGCTTCGGCGCCGGTCGGGTCGGCGCTGATCGCCGCATCGACCGTCGGGTGCAGCGGGAAGACCTGGTCCAACGCGGTGATCCGGAAGATCTTGAGCAGCGGCTCCTTGTCGCAGACCAGGGCGAAGGAACCGTCGGCGGAGCGGAGCCGCTTGAGGGCGCCGACCAGCACGCCGAGCCCGGTGGAGTCGAGGAAGTCGACCCGGCCCAGGTCGACCACGACGCGGCGGGCACCGCCGTCGATCAGCTCGAGGAGCCGTTCCCGCAGGCGCGGTGCGGTGTAGACGTCCACCTCACCGCCGACCTCGAGCACCGTGTGCTCCCCCACGGTGCGGGTCGCCAGCGACAGCTCCATCGGTCCTCCTCGCAAGAGCCGTAAACTCTCCTGGGCATCTAACCATCCCCGCTCAGGACGCTCGTGGTCACCGGCGGCGGCTTCCCCATACCCACGCCCCCGGGTTTCCATCTCCGAACACCAGTGCGAGAGTGCAGGACGTGACGTTCCCAGCCACCGTATCCGCAGCTACCGGCGCCGGGCGACCGCCGGCCGAGCTGCTGCGTCGGCTGCGCGCCCGGCACACCGCCGACCCGGTCACCCACGTCGAGCGGGTGCCGGCCCGCGCGGGCGAGCCGGCGCTGTGGCCGCAGTGGGCCCCCGACGAACTGCGGGCGGCGTTCGCCCGGCGCGGGGTGGTCGCCCCGTGGCGGCACCAGGCCGAGGCCGCCGAGTTGGCGTACGCCGGAAAGCACGTGGTGGTGGCCACCGGTACGGCGTCCGGCAAGTCGCTGGCGTACCAGCTTCCGGCGCTGAGCACCCTCCTCGCCGACCCCCGGGCCACCGTCCTCTACCTGGCGCCGACCAAGGCGCTCGCCGCCGACCAGTTGCGCGCCGTCGCCGGCCTGGAGCTCGACGGGGTACGCCCCGCCTGCTACGACGGGGACACCCCGCGCGCCGAACGGGAGTGGATCCGGCGGCACTCCCGGTTCGTGCTGACCAACCCGGACATGCTGCACCACGGCATCCTCCCCGGCCACGCACACTGGTCCGGCTTCCTGCGCCGGCTCGCGTACGTGGTGGTCGACGAGTGTCACACCTACCGGGGCGTCTTCGGCTCGCACGTCGCGCACGTGCTGCGCCGCCTGCGCCGGCAGTGCGCCCGCTTCGGGCGTACGCCGGTCTTCGTGCTGGCCTCGGCGACGTCGGGCGACCCGGCGACGGCGGCCGGGCGGCTCACCGGCCTGCCGGTCGAGGCCGTCACCGAGGACACCTCGCCGCGCGGCGGGGTGACGTTCGCGCTCTGGGAGCCGCCGCTGCTCCCGGACCCGGTCTCCGGCGAGGTGTCGGACCTCGCCCCGGTGCGCCGCTCCGCGCTGCGGGAGACCGCCGACCTGCTCACCGACAGCGTGATCGAGGGAGTCCGCACCCTCGCCTTCGTCCGATCCCGACGCGGCGCCGAGGTGGTCGCCGCCAACGCCCGGCGATCCCTCGACGAGGCGGTGCCCGGACTGGGCAACCGCGTCGCCGCCTACCGAGCCGGCTACCTGCGCGAGGAGCGGCGGGAGCTGGAACGGGCACTGCTCCACGGCGACCTGCTCGGGCTGGCCTCGACCAACGCGCTGGAGCTCGGCGTCGACCTGGTCGGGCTGGACGCGGTGCTGATCTGCGGCTGGCCGGGCACCCGGGCCTCGCTCTGGCAGCAGGCCGGCCGGGCCGGCCGCTCCGGCGACGAGGCGCTGGCCGTGCTGGTCGCCCGGGACGATCCGCTCGACACCTACCTGGTGCACCACCCGGAGGCGCTGTTCGGCCGGCCGGTCGAGGCGACCGTGCTCGACCCGGCCAACCCGTACGTGCTCGCCCCGCAGCTCGCCTGCGCGGCGGCGGAGGCCCCGCTCACCCCGGCCGACCTCGAACTCTTCGGCGAGGGCGCGAAGGAGGCGGTCGACTCGCTCGTCGAGGCCGGCGCCCTGCGGCAACGGCCGACCGGGTGGTACTGGCGGCACCGGGAACGGCCCGAGGTGGATCTGCGTGGCGAGGGCGGGGCGCCGGTCTGCGTGGTGGAGGCGTCCACCGGGCGGCTGCTGGGCACGGTCGACGGTGGGTCGTCGCACTTCCTCATCCACCCCGGCGCGGTCTATCTGCACCAGGGCGTGTCGTACGTGGTCGACTCGCTCGACCTCTCCGACGGGTGCGCGCTGGTGCACGCCGAGGAACCGGACTGGTCCACCCACGCCCGGGACGTCACCTCGCTGTCGGTGGTGTCGGTGCGGTCGTACGTGGACGCCGGGCCGGTCGGGCTCTTCCTCGGCGAGGTGGACGTGACCAGCCAGGTGGTGTCGTACCAGCGGCGACGGATCGCCACCGGCGAGGTGATCGACAGCCGGCCGCTGGACCTGCCCGCCCGGGAACTGCGCACCGTCGCGGTCTGGTTCACCCTCTCGCCACAGTCGCTGGCGGCCGCCGGGGTGGAGGCCGCCGACATTCCGGGGGCGCTGCACGCCGCCGAGCACGCCGCGATCGGGCTGCTGCCGCTGATGGCCACCTGCGACCGGTGGGACATCGGCGGGCTCTCCACCGCCGTCCACCCGGACACCGAGGCGCCGACCGTCTTCGTGTACGACGGGCACCCGGGCGGGGCCGGCTTCGCCGAGCGCGCGTACGGGACGGCGGCCGCCTGGCTGCGCGCCACCCGGGACGCGATCGCCGAGTGCGGCTGCGAGTCGGGCTGCCCGTCCTGCGTCCAGTCCCCGAAGTGCGGCAACGGCAACAACCCGCTCTCCAAACCGGACGCGGTGAAGGTGCTGGACGTGGTGCTCGCCAACCTGCCGGCCGACGGCGACGCCGCCACCGGCCGCGGACCGGCCGTGCCCCGCCAGGACGAGCGGACAGCCGGCGTGGACGTCCCCGACCCGGCGTGACGCCCGGCTCCGTCCTGAGGGGCACGTTGAGGGTCGAGCTGTGCGAGACTCCGGCGTTCACCTTCGAAGGAGATCGCATGCAGCCCGACAGCCTTCAGTCCCAGAACCAGCTCCTCATCCGGCAGCGGATCCGGATGATGGTCAACCAGTACGAGGTCCACGCCGTCGCCCCGGACGGTTCTGAGGGCCCGCTGCTCGCGTTCGCGCAGCAGAAGCGGCTCGCCTTCAAGGAGCAGGTGACCATCTACACCGACGACTCGAAGCAGTACCCCCTGCTCGGGTTCCGGGCCCGCCAGCGGCTCGACCTCGGCGCCACGTACGACGTGACCGACCACGCCGGCACCCCGATCGGTCTGTTCCGCAAGGACTTCGCCCAGTCGCTGCTGCGGTCCACCTGGCACGTCGAGCAGCCCGGCCTGCCGCAGATCACCGGTCAGGAGCGGAGCCTGCCGGTGGCGCTGCTTCGCCGGTTCGTCGACTCGCTCTCCTGGCTGCCGTACCACTTCGACTTCGTCGCGGGCGGCCAGCCGGTGTTCTCCGTGGTCAAGAAGTGGGGCCTGCGCGACCGGTACGTCGTCCAGATCCAGCACCCGCAGGTCGACCGCCGGCTCGTCATCGCCATGGCGGTCGGTCTGGACGCCCTCCAGGCTCGCTGATCGCGGCCGGGTCGGGGCGCGACATCTCTGTCCCGCGCCCCGACCATCTGGCCGCCGCCGGCCGGCCGATGCCGACGAGTGCGTCAGGCTGAGACCACCAGCCGACCTGGCGGCGTCGAAGCGGCGTCGAGCCGCCCTCACGTCACCGCCCCTGCGCTACCCGGCCGCGGCCCGTCAGCAGCCGCGGCCGCCGCCCGGCCGCCTGTGCCCGGCGCCGAACCTCCAGACGCGCCGGGCCCGGTAGGGCCGTCAGCCGCGGACCGGGCCGGCGCGGGCGGTCGCGGTGACGGTACGGGTGAGCCAGGGCAGCGGGCTGACCGTTACCTGGGTGCTCACCAGCACGTCGAGCCCGTCGACGCGGCAGGCGGCCAACCGGGCGCCGTTGGCGCGGGCCAACTCCCCGGCCATCCCGCAGGCGGCCGCCTCGCCGTCCAAGGCATGACCGGCGCCGGCGAGCGCGCCGAAATCCGCCGCGACCCGGGCCTGCTGCCGGGCCATCCGGGCCGCGCCGAGCGCCGCACCGAAGGCCCCGACCAGCACGATCACCACGCCCACGGCGAGCACCCAGATCGTCGCGCTTCCACGATCGGCCGCTAGCCTGATCCGCTCCCGGGCCTGCTCCTCCTGCACCCGGGCTTGGGCCCGCTTCTGCTCCTGCTTCTGCTCGTGCTTCTGCTCCTGGGCCTGCTCCAGCTCCTGCTTCTGCTCGTGGCCCTCCGTCCGCGCTTGAACCTGCTCCCGGGCGTGGCTCTGGCTGGCCGGTGCCACCCTGGTCACGGCTGGGGTCCCGGCGTGCCGGGTTCGACGGCAGCGACGGCGGTGGCGGAGACGGTGATCCGGGGCAACCGGGCGCCCAGAGCACGGACCGGCACCCGGACGGTGGCGACGACCCGCTCACCCCTGACCGTGACCGAGACGTCCGCGCCCGGCGGGGCGTACCGGGCGCCGGCGGTCGATCCGCTCTCGCCCCGGGAGGCGGCCAGCGCCGCCTCCCGGGCCGCGTCGAGGCAACCGGCCTTCGTGGTCACCGCGTTGACGGCGGTGAGGCCGGCGAACAGCAACAGGACCAGCGCCGGTAGGCCGGCCGCGAGCTCGGCGGTGAACGAGCCCCGGTCAGCGGCGGCGGCCAAGCTGCGGGAGCGACGGCCAGAGCCGCGACGGGAGCCTCGCCCGGTCGAACGAGTGTCACGCCCGCCCGGCCTCGCAGTCCGGTCGGCCGTCCAGCATGAACCGCGGTTCCCGCCAGCCAGCGGAGGCGGACTGTCGGGGCCGCGATGGCGGCCGGACCGCCGGCGCCCTATCACTTGAGTGCCCGGTCGATGACGGCGGTCAACGCGGACTGCACGTTGCCGGAGGTGAGCACCTTGAGCAGGATGCCCGCGAAGGCGACCGCCGCGAGCGTTCCGACGGCGTACTCGGCGGTGTTCATCCCGGCGTCGCCGCGCAGCCGGCCGAAGAGTTTGCGCATGTCGTACCCCTTTCGTTGGGTCAGAGCACGTCGCCGAGGACGGCGACGATCACCGGTACCAGACCGGCGAGAATGAAGGCGGGCAGGAAGCACAGCCCGAGCGGCAGGACGATGAGGACTCCCGCCCGTCGAGCCGCCGCCTCGGCGGCGGTGGAGCGGTCGGCCCGCAGGTCGTCGGCGAGGCGGGTGAGTGCGCCGGCTAGCGCGGCGCCGCTGCTGGCCGAGCGGAGCGCGGCCGCCACCAGGCGGTCCGCGCCGGCGACGGCGAGCAGGTGCGACCAGGCTTCCGCCGGTTCGCCGCCGAGCAGCAGCGTCCGGCCGACCCGGCCGAGCCGATCGGCCAACGGGCCGGCGAGCGCCTCGGCGACCGCCAGCACCGACCGGTCGACCGGCGCCCCGGCCCGCAGTGCCGCCGCGAGCAGGTCAGCGGCGAGGGGAAGGTCGGCGGTTTCCCGCAGTCGCCGGTCTCGGAGGGCACGCGGCTCGATCCGGCGCAGCAGGCGGTCCGCGGCGACGGCGGCCAGCGCCCCGGCGAGCAGTCCGGGCCAGCCACCGATGACGACGATCACGGCGACCCCCGCCAACCCGGCGCCGATTCGTATTGGGTCTGGCCACCAGGACGGCCGCGTCCGGCCGATCGTCACGGCGGACGGGTGTCGCAGGTGACGGAGGCGCCGGTCCGGTCGGGCGCTCGGCGCACCGAGCACGACAACGAGCAGTGCCGCCGCGGCGAGGCAGGTCGCCGCCAACACCTGCCGGGACATCAGCCGGCCTGCCGCGACGGTGAGCCGAGCCGTTCCGCCCAGAGGAGCCCACCGGTCTGCAGCACGACGGCCGCGATCGCGCTGGCACCCCCGACCGGCGTGTGCAGCAGCACCGCCACCGGGTCGACCCCGATGGTGTACCCCAGCCCGATACCGCCGAGCGGGAGAGCCGCGAGCAGCCAGGCGGTGGCTCGCGCCCCGGCGGCCTGCGCGGCGGCCGAGGCCAGCCCACGGTCCGCCGCCCGGGCGTCGGCCTCGATCCGCTCCAGCAGCTCGGCCAGGGGTGCGCCGGTACGGTCGGCCAGACGCACCGCGGCCTGGGCGAGCTGGGTGATCCGGCCCGGACCGAGGCCCTGCTCCTCGCCGGAGGGCAGCTGTGGCTGGCATGGCACCGACCCGCCGAATGGAGGCGAGCCCCGCTCGGCGGCCCGCCCGCCGACCGCCGCCGTCACCGGCAGGCCGGCCCGCAGGTCGGCGGCGAGCGCGCAGAGCTGGTCCAGACTGCCCCGGTGTGCCTGGTCGGCACGTTGACCCGCCTGGCGGCGCAAGAACCCCCGGACCGCCAGAGCGGTGTAGGCGGCAAGGACCACCGCGGCCACCGGGCCGGCCAGGATTTCACCGATCGCGCCGCCCAGCACGGCGACCAGCAGCAGCGTCCGGTGCGCCGAACCGGCGCCGATCCGGGCCAGCCACCGCTCGGCGCTCCACAACGTCGGCCCGGCCGGCACCACACCGACGGGCGTGGCGGCCGAGGACGGTTCCCCGGATCCCGGACCCGCCTCCAGCCGCATGGCACCAGCCGCCTGACCCACAGCACCGGCCGGACGGACGGCGGCGTTGAGCGGCGGAGCGGCCGCCGTACCCTCCGGAGCCGGGTCGAGAAGCAGACCTGCCGCCGGAACGCCGGGGGTGGAGTCGAAAAGCGGAGCGCCGTCGAGGTGTCCGGGCGTGGGGAGCCAGGCACCGACCGGACGGGCCGGGTCGCGGCGCCCAGGGGGCCTGGTCGGCATCGGCCTGGCGACGGCTCCAACGGAACCGTTGCCCTGACCGCCCGGTGCGTGCCGCGTCCGGACGAGCCGACCACCGGTCGGGTACGCACCGGCGGCCGGCGTGCTCCGCGTCGGCCACCGACGTACCGTCGCACCACCGCTCGGTGCCGGCTGCCGCGCGGTTGCGAGGACTGTGCGACGCCGGGTCCGGCTGTTCCGCAGTGGCCAGGCGACCACCGCCGCGGCCGTCACCAGGAATACCGTCACCAGCCACTCCGCCCCGGTCACGATGGACCCGCCGAGCCGGGCCAGGCCGTGCAGAGGATCGGCGGTACGGCGACGCCCCGCTCCCGCAGCAACGCCCCGAGCGCCCGGGCGGCGAGGCCGAGCCCGCGGCCGCGTACCCAGGCCGGGACCACAGTCACCAGTCGGTCCGGCCCTTCCGGCAGCAGCAGGCTGACCGACTCCAGCAGACGGCCCTGGGGACCACGACGTACCTGGAGCAGCACCTGGAGCGCGGCGGCCACCTGCGCGTGCAGGGCCGCGCGGGGCAGTCCGCCGAGCAGCCCGAGCGCCTCCAGCCGGGCCGGTACGTCGGTCGGTGTGTTGGCGTGCAGCGTCCCCGCCCCACCGTCGTGGCCGGTGTTGAGCGCGGCGAGCAGGTCGACCACCTCGCCGCCCCGGCACTCGCCCACCACGAGCCGGTCGGGGCGCATCCGCAACGCCTGCCGGACCAGGTCGCTCAGCCCGACGGCGCCGCTGCCCTCCACGTTCGACGTCCGGGCCTGGAGGCCGACCACGTGCGGGTGCACCGGGCGCAGCTCCGCGGCGTCCTCGACCAGCACGATCCGCTCGGTCGCGGGCACCAGCCCGAGCAGGGTGTTGAGCAGTGTGGTCTTGCCGGAACCCGTGCCGCCCGTGACCAGGTACGCCAGCCGGGCGGCCACGATGGCGGCGAGGACCGGGGCCACGGGGCGAGGCACGGTGCCCTGCCGCACCAGCTCGTCGAGGGTGAACGGCCGTTGCCGGAAGGTCCGCAGGGACAGGTAGGGACCCTCGGTCGCCACCGGAGGCAGTACGGCGTGCAGCCGGGTGCCGTCGGGCAGCCGGGCGTCCGCGTACGGGGCGGCGTCGTCGAGCCGGCGCCCGGCGGTGGCGGTGAGACGCTGCGCCAGCCGGCGTACGTCGTCGACCGACCCGAGCGGCACGGCGACCTGGTGCAGCCCCTCCCCCCGGTCGACCCAGACCCGGGTGCCGTTGACCAGTACGTCGGTGACCTGCGGGTCGGCCAGCAACGGGGCGAGCGGACCGGCGCCGACCAGGTCGTCGTGCACCCGGTCGGCGATGCGCAGCAGGGCGGTGTCGCCGAGGACGGCGGCGTCCGGTTCGGCGCGGACGGCGGAGACGATGGCGGCCGGGGTGACCGGGGTGTCGGCGGCGGCGAACCGTTGCCGGACGCGTACCGCGAGCTCGTCGGGGTTGGCCCGGCCGGTCATGCCGCACCTGCCGTCGGCACGCCGGTCAGCTCGCCGACGATCCGCTGGCAGAGCGCGGCGAGCGGCCCTTTTCCGGCGGCGGCCGGCGCCTCGCCCCGTTCCAGCCCGCGGGGCAGCGCGGGTTCGGGACGCAGTGTGCCGGCGAGCGGCAGCCCGAGTGCCCGGGCCACCTCGGCGGCCTTGAGCCGGCCCGGTGCCGGACCGCGCACGATCACCGCCAGGTCACCGCAGTGCAGCGCGGCGGTGGCGACCACCCGGGCCGCGGCGGCGGTGGCCCGCAGCTCGGCCGGTACGACCACCAGGGTCCGGTCGGCCGCCTGCAGCGCGACGAGCGCCGCGTCGTCCAGTTGCCGGGGCAGGTCGATCACCACGACGTCGCGGCCCCGGCGTGCGGCGTCCACCGTGGCGGCCATCGCCTGTGCGGGCAGGTGCAGCAGGTCGCCTCGATCCCACGAGAGCACCACCAGGTCACCTCGGCTGGGCAGGGCGCGGACGAGCGACGGCGGGTCGACCCTGCCGTCGGTGTCGGTGAGCGCCGGCCACCGCAGCCCTTCCAGCTGCTCCCAGCCGAGCACGAGGTCGAGGCCGCCGCCGAGCGGGTCGGCGTCGACCAGGAGGGTGCGCAGCCGGGCCCGGGCGGCGGTGACGGCGAGACCGCCGGCCAGGACGCTGGCACCGGCGCCGCCCCGCCCACCGAGCACCGCGACGATGCGGGCATCGGCTTGGCGGCCCTGGTCCGACCCGCATTCGGCGAACCGGTCGACCAGCCACGGCTCGGCGGCCGGCAGCGTGGCCACGTGCTCGGCACCGATC
>NZ_QGGF01000582.1 GCF_003857015.1 Micromonospora globispora
ACCCGGCCGGCTACGGCCCGCCCGGCTGGTACGGCCCCCGGCCGGCCGCCCCCTGGCCGCCCGGCGCCTGACCGCGCCACGTTCCGCCGGGGTCAGGTCATCATGCCGGTCAGAAAGTCACCGAGGCCCTGGAAGATCGCCATCAGGGCCGCGCCGATGGCCTTGAACAGCTGAGCGGCTCCGTCCGGCCGGAACGCCATAAAGAAGATCATGAACGCGATGAAGCCCCAGAACAGCAGCTTCCTCAGGAGTTCCGGCATCATCCCTCCCCAGGGCCCGGGTCGGCGCTGGCTTC
This sequence comes from Micromonospora globispora, assembly GCF_003857015.1. Classification (GTDB taxonomy): domain Bacteria; phylum Actinomycetota; class Actinomycetes; order Mycobacteriales; family Micromonosporaceae; genus Micromonospora; species Micromonospora globispora. Next base: position 296 of record NZ_QGGF01000582.1, read on the forward strand.
CCCGGGAGGGAGAACCCAAACGGCGCGGCCGGTGCCGGGGTGGGTCCTCGGCGCGCCGCCGGGCCGGCTAGAGGTAGAGCCCGGTGGAGCCGGTGGGCTCGTTCTCCACCCGCTCGGCGGCGACGGCGTGCACGTCGCGCTCGCGCAGCAGGACGTACCCCCGGCCGTGCAGCTCGACCTCGGAGCGGTCGTCGGGGTCGAAGAGCACCCGGTCGCCGGAGACGATCGAGCGGACGTGCGGGCCCACGCCCACGGCGATGGCCCAGGCCAGGCGCTTGCCCACCGCCGCGGTGGCCGGGATCACGATGCCGGCGGTGGAGCGACGCTCACCCTCGCTGCCCTCCATGCGCACCAGCACGCGGTCGTGCAGCAGGCGGATCGGCAGGCCGGAGTCGAGGTTCTGGTCGGCGGTCACGCCGGAGACGGTACCCGGTCGGCCGACGCCGCTCCTTCGGTGGTTACGCGCAGATCGCCGGGGGCAATGTGTGGCGGAACCGCCCTACGGTGGGGTGGACGGACGTATCCTGTCCCCCCTTGTGTCGTGGGCGGACGCTTCTGCAGGAGGTGCGCTTGAGCCGCTTCGAGCGGGTACGTGGACGGCTGCGCCGCGCGTACGAGTCCGGACGCGATTCGGTGAGCGCGGGCCGTGTCCGGGACGCGGACCCGCCGGAGGAGTCGGGGGTGGCCTCGCCGGTCTCGCCCGGTCCGGCGGCCCCGTCCTCGGCGACCGTGGTCGGGGTGGAGCAGCCCGCCGCCCTGCACACCTCCACCACCAGCCGGGACGACGCCGACGTGCCGCACGCGCTGCGGATCGCCGCCGCCTGGTCGTGGCGGCTCATCGTGATCGGCCTGGTGGCCTGGGCGCTGCTGCGGATCGTCGGCACCATCCGGATCGTGATCATCCCGCTGACGGTCGCGCTGCTGCTCTCCGCGTTGCTCGCCCCGGCGGTCGGCTGGCTGCTCCGGGCCCGCTTCCCGAGGTCGTTGGCGACCGGGGTGGTGCTGGTCGGCGGCCTGGCCGCGGTGATCGGCACGCTGACCCTGGTGGTGAACGAGTTCATCCAGGGCGTGCCCGAGCTGAGTGACAAGTCGTCGCAGGGCGTCCGGCAGATCCAGAACTGGCTCAAGACCGGCCCGCTGCACCTCTCCGACAGCCAGCTCAACCGCTACATCGACGAGGCGCAGGGCTGGATCAACGGCAACACCTCGAAGGTCACCAGCGGGGCGCTGTCCACCGCCGCCACCCTGGCCGAGGTGCTGACCGGCACCATCCTGGTGCTCTTCGCCACCTTCTTCTTCCTCCGGGACGGCAAGCAGATCTGGCGGTTCCTGGTCCGGCTGCTGCCGGTGACCGCCAGGTGGAAGGTCGACGACGCCGGCAGGGCGTCCTGGGCGACGCTGGGCGCGTACGTCCGGGCCACCGTGCTGGTCGCGTTCATCGACGCGGTCGGCATCGGGATCTTCCTGGTCATCTTCCACATCCCGTTCGCCTTCCCGCTGGCCGCGCTGGTCTTCCTGGGGGCGTTCATCCCGATCGTCGGGGCGGCCCTCTCCGGCGTCGTGGCGGTGCTGGTGGCGCTCGTCGACAGCGGTCCGGTGACCGCGTTGATCATCCTCGGCGCGGTGATCGGCGTGCAGCAGTTGGAGGGGCACGTGCTCCAGCCGCTGATCATGGGCCGGGCGGTGGCCATCCACCCGCTCGCGGTGATCATCGGCATCGCCGCCGGCGTGGTCCTCGCCGGCATCGCCGGCGCCCTGGTCGCGGTGCCGCTGATCGCGGTGCTCAACACGGCGATCCGCCGGCTCGCCGCCCGGACCGTGCCGGAGACCCCACCGGACGCGGTGGTGGTCGCCTCGCAGACGCCCTGACCTCGGTCAGCTCTTTCCGAGGCGCTCCAGCGCGCCCCGGGCAACGTCCGACCGGGTGGTGTACCAGAACGGCGGCAGCGAGCGCCGCAGGAACGGGCCGTACCCGCGGGCGGTCTCCAGCCGGGAGTCGAGCACCGCGACGACGCCCCGGTCGCCGGTGGCCCGGATCAGCCGGCCGACACCCTGAGCCAGCCGGACCGCCGCGATCGGCACGCTCACCGCGGCGAAGCCGGAACCGCCGCTGGCGTCCACCGCCGCCGCCCGGGCCGCGGCGAGCGGCTCGTCGGGGCGGGGGAAGGGCAGCCGGTCGATCACCACGAGCTGGCAGGAGTCGCCGGGGACGTCCACGCCCTGCCAGAGCGACATCACCCCGAACAGGCAGCTCGACCGCTCCTCCCGGAACCGGCGGACCAGCAGCGGCAGCGCCTCCTCGCCCTGGAGCAGCACCGGCAGGTCGGTCCGCGCCCGGAGCAGCTCCGCCGCCTGCTGCGCGGCCCGCCGGGAGGAGAAGAGCCCGAGGGTACGCCCACCGAGCGCCCCCACCAGCGCCAGCAGTTCCTCACCGGCCGCCTCGGGCAGCCCGGAGACGCTGGGCCGGGGCAGGTGCGCGGCGACGTAGAGGATGCCCTGCCGGGCGTAGTCGAACGGGGAGCCGACGTCGAGCGAGCGCCACCAGCACCGCCACGACGCCGGAGAGGGCCGCCCCGACGATCGGGATGAACGCCCCCAGGAAGACCAGCGCGGCCAGC
>NZ_QGGF01000584.1 GCF_003857015.1 Micromonospora globispora
CCGCACCCACCACCCCAGTCCGGCGGGAGTGGGGTGGGGGTCAGCGCATGCGGGTGACGATGGCGGTGTCGTAGTCGCCGGAGATGAACTCCTCGTTCTCCAGCAGCTCGGCGAAGAAGGGCAGGTTGCACTTCGGGCCGGCGATCTCGAACTGGGCCACCGCTGCCTTCGCCCGCTCGATCGCCTCGGCCCGATCCGCGCCGCTGACGATCAGCTTGGCCATCAGGCTGTCGTAGAAGGGGGTGACGGTGTTGCCCTCGACGTAACCGGAGTCGACCCGGACGCCCTCGCCGGTCGGCTCGGTCCAGGTCTTGATCGCGCCGGGACCGGGCAGGAAGCGCTTCGGGTCCTCGGCGTTGATCCGCAGCTCGATGGCGTGCCCGCGCGGGGCGAGCGCGTCCGGGTCGAAGGTCGGGGCCAGGCCGGCGGCCACCCGCAGCTGCTCCTCGACCAGATCGACGCCGTAGACGTACTCGGTCACCGGGTGCTCGACCTGGAGCCGGGTGTTCATCTCGAGGAAGAAGAACTCGTTCGTGGCCGGGTCCAGCAGGCACTCCACCGTGCCCGCGTTGCGGTAGTTGACCGCCTCACCGGCGCGTACCGCCGCCGCGAGGAAACGCTCGCGGAGCTCGGGCGAGACCGCCGGGGACGGGGACTCCTCGACCAGCTTCTGGTTGCGCCGCTGCACCGAGCACTCCCGCTCGCCCAGGGCCACCACCCGGCCGTCGGCCAGGCCGAGGATCTGCACCTCGACGTGGCGCACCCGGGGGAAGTACCGCTCGATCAGCACCGAGCCGTCGCCGAACATCCGCTCGGCGAAGGAGCGGACCTTGCCGTACTCGGTGCGCAGCGCGGCCTCGTCCGTGGCCACGCCCATGCCCATGCCGCCGCCACCGGCCGCCGCCTTCACCATCACCGGGTAGCCGATCTCCGCAGCGGCCGCGACCGCCGCGTCCAGGTCGGCCGCCGGGTCGGTGGTGCCCGGCGCCACCGGCACCCCGGCCGCCGCCATCAGGTTCCGCGCATTGATCTTGTCGCCCATCGCGGTGATCGCGTCCGCGCCGGGCCCGACCCAGATCAGGCCGCTGGCCTCGACCGTACGGGCGAAGTCCGCGTTCTCCGAGAGGAAGCCGTAGCCGGGGTGGATCGCCTGCGCGCCGGTGGACTTGGCGGCGGCGAGGATCGCCTCGACGTTCCGGTAACTCTGCGCCGGGTTGGCCGGGCCCACGCAGACCGCCTCGTCGGCCTCCGTCACGAACGGCAGGCCGGCGTCGGCCTCCGAGTGCACCGCGATCGCGCGGATGCCGAGCCGCTTGGCGGTCCGGATGATCCGACGGGCGATCTCGCCCCGGTTGGCGACCAGCAGTGACTCGATCATGTTTCCTCCTAGCGTCCAGGGGTGGGGACGGGTGCTAGGGAACCACGGGCCGCAGGTTACTCACGAGTCGCCGGGGGCGGCATCTCCGAGGAAGCGCACCCAACGGACCGGCGGGTCAGGCCGGGTCGGTGGGGGCGAGCAGGGCGGCGAGCGTCGCGCCGCGCAGCAGCTCGGCCCGGCGGCGCCGGTCCACCTCGCCGCCGAGGAACGGGGTGGAGTTCATCAGGCCGAACGCGGCGTGCGCGAGCACCCGCGCCTCGCCGTCCGGCAGCCCCGGGTGCAGCGCGGTCAGCACGGTCACCCACTCCTCGACGTAGAGCCGCTGCAGCCGGCGGATCCGGCGGCGCGGCTCGTCCGGCAGCCGGTCCAGCTCGTGCAGGTGCAGGGCGATCACCGCCGGGTTGGCCAGCGCGAAGTCGACGTGGAAGTCGATCAGCGACTCCAGCGTGCCGCGCGGGTCGTCCGGGTGGTTGGCGGCCCGCTTCCGCCCGCCCTCGAGCAGCCCCTCGCTGACCGGGATCAGGGCGGCCACCAGCATCGCCTCCTTGCCGGCGAAGTGGTGGTAGAGGGCCGGACCGGTCACCCCGGCGGCGGCGCCGATGTCGTCCATCGACACGCCGTGGTAGCCGCGCGCGGCGAAGAGGCCGACCGCGATCTCCAGGATCTCGTCCCGCCGGGACCGGCGTCGGCCCGCACCCGTCGCGCCGTTCGTTGCGCCCCGCGCCTGCTGTTCCACCGCCACGCGGGCAAGCCTAGACCGCGAGGGGAACGAGGTGGAGGCTCGGTTACCCGTCGGTCGCCCCACGCACTTGACCCTCGACCCGGTTCAGGCCGCAGGGTCCGTCGGCATGACCGCTCCCGTGCTCGGCCGCGACTACCGACTGCTCTGGTCCGCCGCCGTCTCCTCCCGGTTCGGCGACGCCCTGCGTACGCCGGCACTGGCCCTGCTGGCCGCCACGCTGACCCGCGACCCTCGGGCGATCGCCGCGGTGACCGTCGCCGGTCAGCTCCCGCCGCTGCTGCTCGGCCTGCTCGGCGGGGCGTACGCCGACCGGTGGGACCGCCGCCGCACGATGGCGGCCGTGGACGGGCTGCGGGCGGGCGTGGTGGCCGCCCTGGCCGTACTGGTCGCCACCGGCCGGGCCGGGCTGGCGACGGTGGCGGTGGCCGCCCTTGTGCTCGCCACCCTCGGCACCGTCTTCGACGCGGCCTCCTTCGCCGTGCTCCCGTCCGTGGTCCCCCCGACTGCCCTGCCCACCGCCAACGGCCGCCTCCAGGCCGGCACCGCGGTCGCCGGCGGTTTCCTCGGCGCTCCGCTCGCCGGCGTCCTCTTCGCGATCTCGGCGGCCCTCCCGTTCACCGTCGACGCCCTCACCTTCGCCGCCGCCGCCCTCCTCGTCCTCTCCCTCCGCCCCACCCGAGTTCCGCGATCTTGCAGTTGCCGCCCGGACAAAGCCGCCCGAACGGGGCATGTCGGCGGCCATGACTGCAAGATCGGCGGGGGAAGCGGGGGCGTGT
>NZ_QGGF01000585.1 GCF_003857015.1 Micromonospora globispora
GCCCGGACCACCTCCCCGGCCACCGGGGGTGCGCTGGTGCTGGTCGGCATGCTGCTGGTCGCGCTGAACCTGCGGGCCGCGGTGACCGGCCTCGGCGCAGGTGGTTGGCGGGGTCATGACCTCGAACCTACAATCATGGGATGAATTTCGGCAGGAGTTGTAACCGGTGACACCCGCCGTCGATTCCGTCGCCGTGCCCCCGCGCGGCCATCGGGTACGCCAGACGATCGAGCAGCTCAGGGCGCGCATCCTCGGCGGCGAGTGGCCGGTGGGCGGGCGCATCCCGACCGAGCCGCAGCTCGTTGCCGCGCTCGGGGTCGGGCGGAACACCGTCCGGGAGGCGGTCCGCGCGCTGGTGCACGCCGGAGTGCTGGAGTGCCGCCAGGGCTCGGGGACGTACGTGGTGTCGACCGACGAGCTGGCGCCGGTGGTGGCCCGCCGGCTCACCGACGACCGGATGGCCGAGGTGGTCGAGGTACGCCGCGCCTTCGAGGTGGAGGCGGCCCGGCTGGCCGCGCTGCGGCGAACACCTGCGGACCTGGCGGCGCTCGACGAGGCGCTCGCGGCGCGCGAGGCGGCCTGGCGCTCGGGCCGGGTCGACGAGTTCGCCGCGGCGGACGTGGCGCTGCACACCGCGGTGGTGGCCGCGGCGCACAACGGCATGCTGGCCGAGCTCTACGGTTCGGTCGCGGCGGCGCTGCACAGCAGCGTCGCGCAGGCCATGGGCGACGCGCTGGAACCCGAGCGGTACGTCGACCACGACCGGCTCGTGGCGGCGATCCGGGACGGCGATCCGGCGCGGGCGGCGATCGAGGCCGGTGCTTTTCTCGAACCGCCTTCCGAGGCATAGGTTGTCCGCGACGCAGAATCGGACAGCACGGGAGTGCGGATGCTCAAGGGCTTCAAAGACTTCATCATGCGCGGCAACGTCGTCGACCTGGCGGTCGGTATCGTCATCGGCGCGGCCTTCACCGGCCTGGTCTCGCAGTTCACCAAATCGTTCCTGGAACCGCTGATCAAGTTCTTCGGCGGCGGGAACGCGCTGAAGGCCGGCAGGTGGGAGATCAGCGACGGCAACTATATGGACTGGGCGGCCTTCATCAACGCCGTCATCACGTTCCTCCTGACCGCGGCGGTGCTCTACTTCCTCGTCGTCTACCCGATGAACAAGCTGGCCGAGCGCCGGCGGCGCGGCGAGGAGCCGCCGCCGAAGGCACCGAGCGAGGAGATCAAGCTGCTCACCGAGATCCGGGACGCCCTGCTGGCGACGAACCACACGGTCCCCGGCCAGCACCGGGGCGCGCTGGACGAGGTCCTCGGCCGCCGGAACGAGCCGCCGGTCAACCGCTGACGCACCTCATGCACATCGGCCCCTGTGGGAATCCCGCAGGGGCCGTCCCATGTCGTACACATGTTCGATAGAGTCCCGCCATGGAACAGCGTAGGCACTGGTGGAACGGCAAATGGGGGCGGCTGGCCCGGCGGGACGTCTTCCTTCGGGTGGACGCGGACCGCTGGCACGTCGAGCAGCGCGCCGGTGGCGCCGAGGGCGTCTCCCAGTTCTACGAGTACGGCAGCGCGGAGGAGGCCGAGGAGACGGTCCGGGCACTGCTGGAGGGCCCGGACACCTGGCGCGAACTGTCTCCCCGCCCGCCGAGCGGCTGGACCCCGCCCGTTTAGCGCAGGCACGGCCCGGGAACGGCGCCTGCATGAACCAGCGGGGCACGCAGCAGCAGGGGGTCATCTCCCGGATCACCACCGGCATGCGGGTGATCGACTCGACCGGCGTCGAGATCGGCACGGTGGACCTCGTCCAGCGCGGCGACCCGAACGCGGTGACGGTCCAGGGCCCCCCGACCGCCGACCCGGGCAGCAGCCTGGACGAGCTGATCGAGTCGACGGCGGTAGAGGAGCCGGACGTCCCCGCCGACCTGGCCGCCCGCCTGCTGCACAGCGGTTACCTGAAGGTCTCCACCGACCTGGCCCGGACCGGGGCGGTCTACGTGCTGGCCGAGCGGATCGCCGCCGTCACCGACGAGGTACGCCTCGACGTCCCCGTCGAGGACCTGCCCGCGGAGGAGTGACGCCGGTCCCGCCGCGCGACACCATCCTCGGCACGCTGTGGATCTGATGTCGAAGCCGAATCACGCCGGTCGCTCTACGGTGGACGGCATGTGGATGGTGCTGGGAGAACAAGGCGGTGCGCCGGCCGACCGGGAGGCGCGGGCCGCGCAGTTCGCGCACATGGCCGAGGTGACCCGGGGGTGCCCCGGTTTCGTCCGGGGGTGGTGGGGCGCGGACGAGGACGATCCCCAGCTCACTCACGCCCTGGTAGTCCTCGACACTCTGGACAACGCCCGGGCGCTGAAGCGGATGGTCGAGGAGAACGTCGCCGGGGCGCGACTACGGCTGATGGAGATCGGCGTCGAGGTGCAGGGGATGCCCTGATCAGCTCGCGTGCGCCGGGGCGATCCGGTCGGATTCCGCGGCCTCACCATCGGGCCGGTCCGTCCCGGCCGGCGGATCTCCGTCGGCGGGGTGCCCGGCCCCACGCCGGCGGAACAGGAGCAGCATCAGCCAGCCGGCGACCAGCCCCCAGAACGCGCCGCCCACCCCGAGCAGGCTCACCCCGCTGGCGGTGACCACGAACGTGACCACGGCGGCCTCCCGGGCGTCCGGGTCGGCGACGGCTGCGGAGACCGCGCCGGCCAACGCCCCGAGCAGGGCGAGCCCGGCGACCGCCTCGACCAGGATCGGCGGCGAGAGCAGGACCAGGGCGGTCGCCGCGCCGGCGCCCAAGCCGAGCAGCGCCATCCCCACCCCGGCGGTGACCGAGGCGATCCAGCGCCGGTCCGGGTCGGGGTGGGCGTCCGGGGCGGCGGCGGGCGCGGCGGT
>NZ_QGGF01000516.1 GCF_003857015.1 Micromonospora globispora
GGATCACGTCGTCGACCGGCTGCCCCGGGCGCTGCCGGTCGACGACGTGATCCGGCTGCTGGAGACCGCCGGCCCGGTGGCCGCGACCGGCGACCAGGCGCCCCTCGCGCTACGCGACCGGGCGCTGCTGGAGTTCCTGTACGGCACTGGCGCGCGGATCTCCGAGGCGGTCGGCGCGGCGGTGGACGACCTCGACACCGACGAGGGCACCGTGTTGCTGCACGGCAAGGGTGGCCGCACCCGGCTGGTGCCGATCGGCGGGTACGCGGTCGAGGCGCTGCGCGCCTGGCTGGTCCGGGGCCGTCCGGCGCTGGTCGCCGCCGGTCGCGGCACCCCGGCGGTCTTCGTCAACGCTCGCGGCGGCGCGCTGTCCCGGCAGGGGGCCTGGACCATCCTGCGCCGCGCCGCCGAACGCGCCGGTCTGCCGGTGGACGGCCCCGCCGCCGTCTCTCCGCACACCCTGCGCCACTCGTACGCCACCCACCTGCTCGACGGCGGCGCCGACGTGCGGGTGGTGCAGGAATTGCTCGGGCACGCCTCGGTGACCACCACGCAGGTCTACACGTTGGTCACCGTGGAACGGCTGCGCGAGGTGTACGCGACCGCCCACCCGCGCGCCCGCGGCTGACCGCCACTGGCGTGAATGGACCGGCCGGGACGCCGACACGCCGACCGGGTACCGAACGCGCTGCTGGTACGTGGCGTACAGTCGGCTTCGGCGCGGACCTCCTGGGCGACGAACCGGGGTGCGCAGCGGCGCCGCGGGGGACGTCGGACGGCTCCGACGTCGGGTGGTCGTCGGGAGGGGGCAACGAGGACATGGCTGGCAACGGTGACCGTGCCGAGACCTGGACGTCGGAGCTCCGTGAGCAGCAGGCAACGCTCGGTGCGGATCTCGGTCCGGCCGACCCGGCCGCGTACACGATGCGCAAGCCGATCCCGGAGCCGATGCCGACCGACCGGCACGGGCCGGCCCGCATCATCGCGATGGCCAACCAGAAGGGTGGCGTCGGCAAGACCACGACGACCATCAACCTGGGCGCCGCGCTCGCCGAGTACGGCCGCAAGGTGCTGCTGGTCGACTTCGACCCGCAGGGCGCGCTCTCGGTCGGCCTGGGAGTCAACCCGCACAACCTCGACCTGTCGGTCTACAACCTGCTCATGCAGGACGACGTCACCGCCGAGGACGTCCTGATCAAGACCGACGTGGCCGGGCTGCACCTGCTGCCGGCCAACATCGACCTCTCCGCCGCCGAGATCCAGCTGGTCAACGAGGTCGCCCGCGAGATGGCCCTCGCGCGGGTGCTGCGCACCATCCGCAAGGAGTACGACTTCATCCTGATCGACTGTCAGCCCTCGCTGGGTCTGCTGGCGATCAACGCGCTGACCGTCGCGCACGGCGTGCTCATCCCGCTGGAGTGCGAGTTCTTCAGCCTCCGCGGGGTGGCCCTGCTGCTGGACACCATCGACAAGGTCCGCGAGCGGCTCAACTTCGACCTGGAGCTCGAGGGCATCCTCGCCACCATGTACGACAGCCGCACCACGCACTGCCGGCAGGTGCTGCAGCGGGTGGTGGAGGCGTTCGGCGACAAGGTCTACCAGACGGTCATCACCAAGACCGTCAAGTTCCCCGAGTCGACCGTCGCCGGTGCCCCGATCACCACGCTCGACCCGGCCTCCTCCGGCGCGCGCAACTACCGCCAGCTCGCCCGTGAGGTGATCGCCGCACAGGCGGAGCGGTAGACCCGGTGCACCAGGTCACCGGCCCCGCCGGCCCGTCCACTACGGTCGTCAGGTGACCGCACCGCCCCTCGACCCACCCGCCGCGCCGCACGGTGCCGCCGACCCGGCGGTCGCCGCCGAGCTGGCCGCGGAGGTCGACGGCGTCGTGCCCCCCGCCCCGGACGGCTCGACCGCCGAGGAGACCAGCGGCTTCACCGTCCGGCTGGACAACTTCACCGGCCCGTTCGACCTGCTGCTGCAGCTGATCGGCAAGCACAAGCTCGACGTCACCGAGGTGGCCCTGCACAAGGTCACCGACGAGTTCATCGCGTACATCCGGGCGATGGGCGACCAGTGGGACCTGGACGAGGCCAGCGAGTTCCTGCTCATCGCCGCCACCTTGCTCGACCTCAAGGCGGCCCGGCTGCTGCCCGCCGCCGAGGTGGAGGACGAGGAGGATCTCGCCCTGCTGGAGGCGCGGGATCTGCTCTTCGCCCGGCTGTTGCAGTACAAGGCGTTCAAGGAGGCCGCGGCCCACATCGCCGAGCTGGAGGCGGTCGGCGGGCGCCGCTACCCTCGCGCGGTCACCCTGGAACCCCGGTACGCCGACGCGCTGCCCGACCTGGTGCTCGGCATCGGCCCGGAGCGGCTGCTCAAGCTCGCGCTCAAGGCGATGACCCCGAAGCCGGTTCCGGAGGTCTCCATCGCGCACGTGCACATGGTCCGGGTCAGCGTCCGAAAGCACGCGGAGATCATCACCGACCGGCTGCGCCGGGCCGGGACGGCCACCTTCTCGCTGCTCTGCGCCGACTGCGACATCACACTTGAAGTGGTGGCCCGCTTCCTCGCGCTGCTGGAGCTCTACCGGCAGGGCCTGGTCGCCTTCGTCCAGGAACAGGCCCTGGAGGAGCTGACCGTCCGCTGGACCGGTCCGGCCGAGGGCGACACCGACCTGCACATCGACGAGTACGCCGGCTCCCCGGAACCGGCGTCGTCCGGGCCGCCCGCGCCGGTCGAGGGCAGCGCCGGCGGGCAGCCGTCGGGAGCGGCCGACGGGGACGGGACGGGAACGACGGAGGGGACATCGGGATGAGCAACGAGGAGCGCCGGGACTCGCTGGCCGACCAGGCGGCCGCCTGGATTCCACCGTGGGAACGCCCCACCCCGACC
>NZ_QGGF01000587.1 GCF_003857015.1 Micromonospora globispora
GCGATCGTCGGCAGCGTCAGATTTGTATAAGAGACAGGGAGGTACGACCCCATGACGGGTGTGGACGTGTTGCTGCTCGCGCTCGGCGCGGTGGCGGTCGGCTCGGGTGTGCTGGTGGTGTCCACGAAGCACCTGGTCCGGGCCGGTCTCTACCTGGTGGTCTGCCTGGGCGCGCTGGCCGGCGACTACCTGGTGCTCACCGCCGAGTTGGTGGCCTGGGTGCAGGTGCTGATCTACGTCGGCGCGGTGGTGGTGCTGCTGCTCTTCGCGGTGATGCTGACCCGGGCCCCGATCGGCGCCTCGGACGACCTGGACCGGCCGGGCTGGCCGGCCGCGCTGATCGGCGCCGGCAGTGGGCTGGGCCTGGCCGCGCTGCTGGTCGACGCGTTCCGTTGGTCGCGGGTCGACCTGCCGGCGGCGGGCACCGCCGACCGCCTCGGTGAGCAGGTGTTCCGTTCCTGGGTGCTGCCCTTCGAGGTGCTCTCGGTGCTGCTGCTGGCCGCCCTGGTCGGCGCCATCGTCATCTCCCGCCCGGACATCGGCCGCCGCCCGGAGGCCGCCCCGGCACCCGCGCGGCGGGCCGCGCCCGTTCCGGTTGGCAGCGGCGGCTCCACCGACGAGGGCGGTCGCGGGTGAGGCCGGTCATCCCGTACGTCACCGCCGCGCTGCTCTTCGGCCTCGGCGTGTACGGCGTGCTGCGGCGCCGCAACGCCGTGCTGGTGCTGATGGCGGTCGAGCTGATGTTGAACGCGGTCAACCTGATCCTGGTCACCGCCGACACCACGGTCCGGGCGCAGCTGCCGCACGCTGGGCAGGTCTTCGCGCTCTTCGTGATCGTGCTGGCCGCCGCCGAGATCGGCGTCGGCCTGGCAATCGTGCTCCAGCTCTACCGTCTTCGGGCCAGTGTGGCGGTGGACGAGGTGCCGCTGACCGAGCGCCCGGTGGAGGTCGTGACCGGGGCGAGTGAAGAGGTGCGTGGGTGAGGGACGACACCGTCGTGGTCGGGGTGACCACCTGGCTCGCGCCGCTGCTGCCGGCCGTACCGCTGGCCGCCGGCCTGGTCGGTCTGCTGCTGCCGCCGTCGCCGCGCGACCACCGGATCGGCGAGCAGCGGGCCCGGTGGGCGGCGATCGCCCTGGGCGTCGCCGGCGCGGCCGGGGCGCTGCTGATCGCGGTCGCGCTGCTGACCCGGACCGATCACCTCGTCGAGGCCTCGAGCACCTGGGTCGACCTGGGCGGACTGCGGGTGACCCTCGGCTACCGGCTGGACGGGGTCACCGTCCTGGTCGCCACGGCGGTGGCGGCCGTGGCCCTGGCCGTGCAGGTCTACTCGATCGCGTACCTGAAGCGCGGCCCGCACGACGACGTCGACGTCGACCACCGGTACCCGCCGTACGCCGCGCAGATCAGCCTCTTCACCGCCGCGATGCTGGTGGTGGTGGTCTCCGGTGACCTGATCATGCTGCTGGTCGGCTGGGAGGTGATGGGCATCTGCTCCTACCTGCTCATCGCCCACGACCGGCGGCTGCCCGAGGCGCCGGCCGCCGCGATGAAGGCGTTCCTGGTCACCCGGGTGGGTGACGTCGGTTTCCTGCTCGGCATCGCGCTGCTCGGCGTCTCCGCCGGGAGCTTCCGGATCACCGACGTGCTCGCCCACAACTATTCGACGGGCACGCTCACCATCGCCTGCCTGCTGCTGCTCGCCGGGGTTGCCGGCAAGAGCGCCCAGTTCCCGCTGCACACCTGGCTGCCGGACGCGATGGCCGGCCCGACCCCGATCTCCGCGCTGATTCACGCCGCCACGATGGTCGCCGCCGGCGTGTACGCGGTCGCCCGGCTCTACCCGCTCTTCGAACGCGCCCCGGTCGCGCTGGCGGTGCTCGGCGTGATGGCTGCGATCACCCTGCTGCTCGGCGCGTTCGCCGCCACCGCCCAGGACGACATCAAGCGGGTGCTGGCCTGGTCGACGGTCTCCCAGATCGGCTACATGACCGGGGCGCTGGCGATCGGTGCGCCGACGGCCGCGCTGTTCCACCTGCTCACCCACGCCGCGTTCAAGGCGCTGCTCTTCCTCGCCGCGGGCGCGGTCATCCACGCCGTGGGCACGACGCTGATGTCCCGGATGGGTGGCCTGCGCACGGCCATGCCGGTGACCTTCTGGTGCACGGTGATCGGTCTCGGCGCCCTCGCCGGGGTGCCACCGCTCTCCGGCTTCTGGAGCAAGGACGGCGTCATCGCCACCGCCGAGGCCGCCGCGCTCGACGGCGCCGGCCCGGCTCCACAGTGGGTCGGCTGGCTGGTCTGGCTGGCCGCGCTGCTCGGCGTCGCGGTCACCGCCTGGTACGCCACCCGGCTGCTGCTGCGCACCTTCTTCGGCGCCACCCGCATCCCACTGGCCCACCCGCACGACCCGCCCGCACTGATGCGCTGGCCGGTGCTGCTCCTCGCCGTCCCGGCCGCGCTGCTCGGCCTGGCCGCCTTCTGGGGGCCGTTCACCAGCCGGATCTTCGCGCCGATGACCGAGTGGGAGCTGACCGGCTTCGGGTTCTCCCTGGTGCACCTCGGTCCGGCGGTGCTGCTGCCGCTCGTGCTGCTGCTGGCCGGCGCGGGGGTGGCCTGGGCCGGTTGGCGCCGGGATCCGGCCGCCGACCCGGCCCGGTTCCTGGGCCCGCTGCGGCCGGTCTTCGCCCGGGCGTTCCGGCTCGACGACGTCCAGGACGCCCTCGTCGTACGCCCGACGATCGCGCTCGCCCGGGTGACGCGTACCGGCGACGAGCGGGTGGTGGACGGCGTGGTCGAGGGGAGCGGCCACGCCGCGGTGGAGGTGGGCGGCGGGCTGGCCGCGCTGCACCGGGCGGCCCTGCCCCGGGC
>NZ_QGGF01000589.1 GCF_003857015.1 Micromonospora globispora
CGTCGTGGGCGCCGGCCGAGACCACCGCGCCGGCGCCCACGACGAGCTCGCCCGCGCCGACCGCCACGACCGCCCCCGCCGCGACGAACCCGGTCCCCACGCCGAAGGTGGTGACCCGGGCCGAGTGGCAGGCCGACGAGTCGATCGTCACCGAGCCGCCGTCGTACGGGACCTCGGTCAAGGCGTTCTGGGTGCACCACACCGCCGGCACGAACGACTACAGCTGCGCCGACTCGGCCGCCATCGTCCGCGGCATCGAGGTCTACCACGTCAAGAGCAACGGCTGGAACGACATCGGCTACAACTTCCTGGCCGACAAGTGCGGCGTGATCTTCGAGGGCCGCAAGGGCGGCATCGACCAGCCGGTGATCGGCGCCCACACGTACGGCTTCAACACCGACACGGCAGCGATCGCCATCCTCGGCACCTACATCAGCTCCGGTGTCCCCCCGGTGGTGCAGGACGCCATCGCGCACGTCGCCGCGTACAAGCTCGGCCAGTACGGCAACGACCCGCTCGGCAAGGTCACCCTGACCGAGGGCGTGGCGGACGGCAAGTACGCCCTCGGCGAGCAGGTCACCTTCAACCGGATCGGCGGGCACCGGGACGCGGTGGCCACCGAGTGCCCCGGCGACGCCCTCTACGGCCAGCTCGGCATCATCCGCAACAAGGCCGCCACGGTGTACGGACTGACCCTGACCGGCCTCACCGGGACGAAGAACGGCACCACCTACTACACGAAGACGGGCACCACGGCGTCCTGGTCGGTCAGCACGCCGAGCGCCCTGATCTCCCGCTTCGAGGTGCTGGTGGACGGGGCGGTGGCCGTGACCACGGCGGGCACCGCCCGCTCGGCGGCGCTCACCCTGGCCCCGGGCACGCACACCGTCCAGGTGCGCGGCGTGCACCGGCTCGGCCGGACCGCGGCGACCCCCGCGCAGACCGTCATCGCCGACACCACCGCGCCGAGCTTCCCGCAGGTGCCCACCCTGTCCCTGCGGACCGGCAGCGTGAGCAGCTCGGTCGTGCCGGTGACGCTGGGCTGGCGCGCCGCGGACAACGTGGCCGTCCGTTCGGTCGCGCTGACCGCCCCGACCACCGGCACCTTCGCGGCGAGCGGCACGTACGGCACCACGACGAAGCCGGGCGTCACCACCACCTGGTCGATGCGGGCGCAGGACTGGTCCGGTAACACCACCACCTCCTCGGCGAGCTGGACCCCGCTCTTCATCCCGGAGACGAAGGCCACCCGCACCGGGACCTGGTCCACCTACACCAGCAGCAACTACCTGGGCGGCTCGGCGCTCACCGCGACGGCCGGCGGGGCATCGCTGAGCTGGGTCTTCACCGGACGATCGGTCTCCTTCGTGGCCACCAAGACGGCGACCTCCGGTCAGGCGTACATCTACGTCGACGGCGTGAAGGTGTCGACGGTGGACCTCTACTCCAGCACCGTCCAGTACCGCCGGGTGGTATGGGCGAAGAGCTGGACCGGCAGCGCCCGGCACACCGTGAAGATCGTGGTGGTCGGCACCTCCGGCCGCCCCCGGGTCATCACGGACGGCCTGGTCTACGTCCGGTGACGTGAACCGCGGCGGGCCCCGGAGAGAGATCTCCGGGGCCCGTTTCGGTTCGTCGGCCGGCGGTCAGACCAGGCAGGTGACGATGTCGGCGATCGGCCGGCGGCGGCCGGTGTAGAACGGGATCTCCTCCCGTACGTGCCGTCGGGCGCCGGCCGCCCGCAGATCGCGCATCAGGTCCACGATCCGGTGCAGCTCGTCGGCCTCGAAGGCGAGCATCCACTCGTAGTCGCCGAGCGCGAACGAGGCGACCGTGTTGGCCCGCACGTCCGGGTAGCCGCGGGCCATCCGGCCGTGCTCGGCGAGCAGCTCCCGGCGCTCGGCGTCCGGCAGCAGGTACCACTCGTACGAGCGGACGAACGGGTAGACGCTGAGGTACGCCCGCGCCTCCTCACCGGCGAGGAACGCCGGGATGTGGCTCTTGTTGAACTCCGCCGGCCGGTGCAGCGCCATCTGCGACCAGACCGGGGTGAGCGCCCGACCCAGGGTGGTCCGCCGGAAGCGCAGGTAGGCGTCCTGGAGGGCGTCACTGGAGGACGAGTGCCACCAGATCATCAGGTCCGCGTCGGCGCGCAGGCCGGCCACGTCGTACGTGCCGCGGATCGTCACGTCCTTGCCGGCCAGCTCCTCGAAGAGGGCCTCGACCTCGTCGATGACGTTCTCTCGCAGGGACGGGAGGGGGCTGGTCGCCCGGTACACCGACCACATCGTGTAGCGGATGCTGGCGTTCAGCTCCCGCAGCCGGGCCGCGTTGGTCTGCTCGGTCATGATCCCGATCCTCCCAGTGCTGTGATGATCTCTTCGGCCGCCGTCTCGCCGGAGCGGACGCAGACCGGGATGCCGACGCCGTCGTAGCCGGCGCCGGCCAGGGCCAGCGTGGGGTGGGCGGCGCGCAGCGCCGTCCGGGCCGCCGCCACCCGGTCCAGGTGGCCGGGGGTGTACTGCGGCAGGGCGCCACCCCACCGCTGCACATGGCTGGCGACCGGGCTGGGCAGCGGGGTGCCCAGCACCTTGGACACCTCCCGGTGCACGGTCGCCACCAGCTCGTCGTCGGTGAGCTGCAGCGACGTCTCGTCGCCGTACCGGCCGACCGAGGCGCGCAGCAGGGCGAGCCCGTCCGGGCGGCGCAGGTGCCCCCACTTGGTGGTGAAGAAGGTGGATGCCTTGATCAGCAACCCCTCGGTGGCGGGCACCAGGAACCCGGACAGCCCGGGCAGCTCCGGCTCGGGCAGAGCCATGGTGATCAGCGCCACGCTGGCGTAGTCGAGCTCGCCGACGGTCGCGGCCACC
>NZ_QGGF01000590.1 GCF_003857015.1 Micromonospora globispora
CCGCAGGTACGCGGCACCCGCCTCGCCCCCGGCAGCGGGTTCCGCCGCCCGGGGTGACGCGCCGGGAACGACGTAGCCCTTGACGCCCCACTCCTCGCGGCCGGTGAGCCGGGCCAGCGTGCCGGCCAGCTCGTCGCGCCGCTCGGTCAGCACCCGGGCGACCCGCTCGTCGTCCCGGTGCACGGTGGCCAGCCGGGCCGGCACCACCGCGCCGGCCCGGGACAGCGCGTCCACCACCGCGTGGTGGGTACGGGCGGCCCGCTCGAGCCACGCCAGGTCCTCCAGGTTGCGGCGCAGCGCCTCCTCGCCGTACTCGGCGAGCGGCGCGGCGCTGACCACGGCGACCAGGCCGGCGGCGCGGACCGCCCGGACCGGCGTGCCGTCCATCCCGGTGATCGCCGCCAGCGTCGCGGGATCGGCGGCGGCGACCACGCCGTGCAGCCAGACACCCGTACCGGTGGCCGGCGCCCCGCCGGCGGGCGTCGTTCCAGCCGTCGTACTCATTCCCAGTCCTCCCTCGCGGCGCGTTCGGCCCGGGCGGCGATCCGGGGCCGCCGTTCCGCCTCGACCTCCTCCGGGTCGCGCGGGCCGGGCTCGACCGGCGGACGGGCGCGGGAGCTGAGCCACGGGTCGTGCTCCCACCAGTCGATGCCGATCTGCCGTGCGGTGTCCACGGAGGCGATGACCAGCCGCAGCTTGAGCGTCAACAGTTCGATGTCGAGCAGGCTGACCCGGATGTCGCCGGCGATGACGATGCCCCGGTCGAGCACCCGTTCCAGGATGTCGCCGAGGTTCGCCGGCTCGTGCCCGGCCGGCAGGACCTGGCCGGAGTTCTGCACCACGGAAGGTGGTCTCGGCATGGTCATCTCAGCCCACGTCCCCCTTGCCCCGTTGATAGCGGCGCAGCCGCCGGTAGCCGAGCAGTCCGCCCTCGACGTCCAGCTCGACCTCGTAGAGACCGAGCAGGTCGGTCGAGGCGGGGATCCGGTGGTCCTCGACCACCTCCACCCCGACCAGCCAGCCTTCCTCGGTGGACTCCAGCGACGTGGTGCCGAGCGGGTCCTTGCCGGTCAACGCCGCGATCTGGCGCAGCCCCTCCCGGGCCGCCTCGGCCGCCGACACCCCCTCGACGTACTCCTCCTCGTACCGGTCCTCGTACTGGTCCTCCGGCTCACTCCGGCGCTCCCGGTCGCCGTCGCCGCGAATCCGTCCTGGTGCCATTTCCACTCCCTCGTCGCCGGTCCTGCTCACCCCGTCCATCGGTACGCCGGTGGCCCGCCCCTCCTCGCCGGGGCGCGGGCTGCCGTGCGGGACGGTCCGGGGCGGCGGTGCCGGGGCCCGGCTCGGGCCCGGCACCGCCGACCGGCGGGGTCAGCCGGTCCAGGACCTGCTCCTGTTGCCGGTCCCGCTGCTCAGGCGTGATCTCTCCCGCCTCAGCGGCCTGGTCCAGCTCCTCCAGCTCCCGGCGGATGTTCACCGGGTTGTACATCTGGGACTCCGCCTCCCGGGCGATCACCTTCACCACCGCGGTCAGCCCCCGCACCGGGGCGTACGGCAGGGTCAGCAACGCCCAGAGGATGTCCACCGGTTACTCCGCCGCCAGCTGGTGCGCACTGACGAAGTCGTACGGTGCCAGTGGCCCGAGCAGTCGCATCCGGATCAGGTCGCGCCGCTGCTCGGCGAAGTCCTCGACCGCCTTGACGAACTGCTCCTCGTCGTCCGTACCGACCAGGAAGGCGACGTGCACCGCGTCCAGCTCGTGACTCGGTGGCCGGGGGGCGTTCGCCACCGAGAGCGGGCTGAGCGCGTCGATCAGCTGCTGGTTCTCGGCCTCCCGGCGCAGCTCGACCGCCTGGCTGATCATCTCGCCGAGGCGGATCCGCTGCTCCCGGGTCACCTCTTCCGGCTGCCCGCGGACCTGGCGGGCCAGCTCCCCGGCGTCCGGATTGTCGGTGAGCACCTGGGCGATCAGCTCCTGCTCGTGGTACCGGCCGTGCACGGTGTACTGGAGCCGGTCCTCGAACTCCTCCAGCGCCGCGACGAACTGGTCCTGGTGCGCCTCCAGCAGGTCCTTCACCGCGTCCGGCCCGGTCACCACGGTGCCGAACCGGACCGGCAGCACCGGCGCCACCGCCGCCGTCCCGTCGAGCAGGGTCTGGTACGCCGTCAGGTCGGCAGGTCGGCCCATCGGCTGTTCCAGCCCCACCTCGCTGACGAGCGCCGCCAGTTCACCCTGCCGGATCGCGGCCACCTCGCCGGGTGGATCACCGACCCCGGCGGCATCCGCGGTCGGCTCCACGTCGGACGGCACGATGCCGTAGATGAACAGGCCGGTCTCGGCGGCCGGCTGAGCGTTCGTGTCGGTCATCTCAGCCCTCCTCGTCCCGGCGTCGGCGCGGCCGGCCCCGTTCCCGCTCGGATCCACGGTCGCTGAGCGAGTCCACCACCGCGCCGCTGATCTCCTTCGCCGCCTTGCCGAGGCCGGACATGGCCTTGCCCTTGCTGACCGCGCCGGTGGCGCCCTCGATCAGGTCGGGAAGCCCCTTCTGGTCCTCGGGGACGATGCTCAGCCGGTCGACCGCCTCGGCGAACCGCAGGTACGTCTCGACGCTGGCGATCACGATCCGGGCGTTGATCTCCAGCAGCTGGATGCCGACCACGGCGACCGACACCTGCGCGTCGATCACCACGCCCTTGTCCAGCACCGTCTCCACGACGTCGGCGAGTGTCCCGGAACTGGCGCCCCCGCGCTCCAGGGCGCCGGTCGGGCCCCCGCTGGTCGGTGCGATGGTCACTCTTCACGCTCCTCGCGACGACGGCGAACGACTGGACGCCGGGGCGCCTCCGGGGCGCGCCGGACGGGTG
>NZ_QGGF01000121.1 GCF_003857015.1 Micromonospora globispora
CTCGCGCTCGGGCTGCCGCAGCGGGTCGACGACCCGCGGCTCGACCCGCTGCGGCAGGCCGCCCGCGACGGCGGAGCCACCGTGGTACTGAGCGCGGCCGTCCGCCATCCCGACGGGCGGCGGACCATCTCGTCGCTCGTGGTCGACCCGACCGGAGCCGTCCGGTCGGCGTACGACAAGCAGCAGCTCTGGGGCGGCGAGCGGGACCTGTTCGACGCGGGCCGGCGCGGCGCCACGCTGCTGGTCGACGGCTGGCGGCTCGGCCTCGGCATCTGCTACGACGGCTGCTTCCCCGAGCACGGCCGGGCCGCCGCGGCGGACGGCGCGCACGGGTACCTCTGCCCGAGCGGCTACCTGGCCGGCTCCGAGCACCGGCGCGACCTCTACTACGCGGCCCGCGCCCTGGACAACACCATGTACGTCGTCTTCGCCAACGCGGTCGGCGGCACCGACCCGTGGCGCTTCAACGGCGGCGCGGCGGTGTACGACCCCGAGGGGCGCCCGTTGGCCCGTGGCGCCGACACGGGGGAGGAGGTGCTCGTGGCGACCTTCGACCCGGCGGCGCTGGCGGCCACCCGGGCGGCCCACACGATGCTCACCGACCGGCTGCCCGACCAGGGGCTCCCCCGAACGGTGCTGACCGGCTGACGGACGGCGCGCAGCCGCTCGCCCCTGTCGGCGACACACCTCGGTCCCGTAAGGTGCCCGCGTGCCGCTGCTCCTGCTCGACCTGGACAACACCCTGCTCGACCGGGCTGGGCCGTTCCGCGCCTGGGGAGAGGGCTTCCTGGCGGAGATCGGCGCGCCGGCCACCGACATCGACTGGCTGCTCTCCATCGACGCCGACGGGCTGACCGACCGGTGGGACGTGGCCGACGCCATCCGGGACCGCTACGGGCTGCGGATTCCCGCCATCGACCTGGTCGAGGAGCTGCACGACGGGGTGGTGGCGAACACCCGGCTGGATCCGCTGGTCGCCTGCGCGCTGCGGATCGCCGGCGACGCCGGCTGGGTGCCGGTGGTGGTGAGCAACGGCGCGGTACGGCAGCAGGAAAAGAAGATCCGCCAGACCGGCCTGGACCGGTACGTCGCCGACTGGGTGATCTCCGAGGAGGCCGGGGTCAGCAAGCCCAACCCGAGGATCTTCGCGGTCGCCGCCCAGCGGGGCCGGATGCCGCTGCGCGGCGCCTGGGTGGTCGGGGACAGCCCGGAGGCGGACATCGGCGGCGCGGCCGCGGTCGGCCTGCCCAGCGTCTGGCTGCACCGGGGTCGGCGCTGGTCGGACACCCGGTTCGCGCCCACCCGCACAGTGGACGGGCTGATCGCCGCGGTGGCCACCGTGCTGGGCGGCTGAGCCACCAAATTAATCGGTTGACCCCGAGTGGGCGGCCGGTGAGCATGGTGCCGCGCGAGGGCGCACCCGGGCCGGTGCCCGGTCGAGGAGAGGAGGTCGGTAAATGGCCGTCTTTGCAGGGTCGTTCCGCCTGCCTCCACCAGCCTCGATCGAAGGATCAACCCACCCGTGCGCGAACACGACTTTCCGGCGCGCGAGCGCCGTGGCCGCGGCAAGAGCCGCTTCGACGACGATGAACCCTACTTCCTGAAGCACGGCCGGCACGCCGAGCCGGCCCTCGCCGAACCCGACGACGAGCCCGATCCCGAGGACCGCTGGTCCTCCTGGGACAAGGCCGTGCACGGGCCGGAACCCCACCCGGAGTGGCTGGTCACCGAGCTGGCCGCGAAGGACACCGAACTCGGCGTGCTCAAGACCGGCAAGGAGGCGGACGTCCACCTCGTCCGCCGGGCGGTGCCCGGGACCGACCGGTCCTGCCTGCTGGCGGCGAAGCGCTACCGGGACGCCCAGCACCGGCTCTTCCACCGGGACGCCGGCTACCTGGAGGGGCGGCGGGTGCGCCGGTCCCGGGAGAACCGGGCGATGGCCGGCCGCACCGCGTTCGGCCGGCAGATGATCGCCGGGCAGTGGGCGGCGGCCGAGTTCGCCGCGCTCGCCCGGCTCTGGGAGATCGGCGCCGCCTCCGGGCGGATCGCCGTGCCGTACCCGGTGCAGCTGCTCGGCACCGAGCTGATGCTGGAGTTCGTCGGGGACGCCGACGAGGGGCAGGCTGCACCCCGGCTGGCCCAGACCCGCCCGGAGCCCGACGAGCTGCGCGACCTCTGGGAGCAGCTGGTCGACGCCCTGGTCGTGCTCGCCCGGGCCAGGTACGCCCACGGCGACCTGTCCCCGTACAACCTGCTGGTGCACCGCGGGCGGCTGGTCATGATCGACCTGCCGCAGGTGGTCGACGTGGTGGCCAACCCGCAGGGCCCCGAGTTCCTCGCCCGCGACGTCCGGGTGGTGGGCAGCTGGTTCGCCGCGCGGGGAATACCGTCGGCCGACACCGACCCGGCCGAGCTGACCGCGCTGCTGCTGCGGGAGGCCGGCATCCGGTGAACGCGCACGTCCCGGGCGGGTCCACGCCCGCCCGGGACGGGTCGTCCGGGTCGTCCGGGACGCGTGGTCACTGCAGGTAGCGCTCGACCTCCGGCACCGGGCGCTCGCCCTGGGCGTCCGGGTCGCCGTGCGCCTGCCGGGCGGCCCGGCGCCGGCGCAGCAGGTCCCAGCACTGGTCGAGGGATTCCTCCAAGGCCCGCAGCCGCTCCCGGGCCTCGTCGTCGGTGCCGGCCTCGTGCTCCTGGGCGGCCGCGCGCAGCCGGTGCTCCTCGTCGACCAGTTCGGAGATCCGGTTCAGGATGGTCTTGTCGTCCATGCCCGAAGCCTGTCGCTTATACAAATCT
>NZ_QGGF01000591.1 GCF_003857015.1 Micromonospora globispora
CTTGGTGCCCTCCCCCCACCAGTACCCGGAGCAGAGCAGCAGCCGGCGCGGCCGAGTCACCGCCACGTACGCCAGCCGGCGCTCCTCCCGCTCGTCGTGGGCCCGCCAGGCGTCGGTGAAGTCCTCCCCCGCCCGGGCCACCCCGCGCTGGTCGCGGGAGGCCGACCTGCTGCTCGCCGAGCGGGCCGAGCTGGCCCGCCGGGCCGAGGGGGTGGAGGTGGAGCTGCCCGGGCACCTGTCGGTGACCCAGTTGGTGGCGCTGCGCCGCGACCCGGAGGCGCTGGCCCGTACGCTGCGCCGGCCGATGCCCACCGAGCCCAACCCGTACGCCCGCCGGGGCACCGCCTTCCACACCTGGCTGGAGCAGCGTTTCGGCGCGGACCGGCTGCTCGACGTGGACGAGTTGCCCGGTGCGGCGGACGACGACGCCGCGCCGGACGAGGCGCTCGCCGAGCTCCAGGAGCGCTTCCTGGCCAGCGAGTGGGCCGACCGGGTGCCGGTGGAGGTGGAGGTGCCCTTCGCCACAGTCATCGCCGGGGTGGTGGTGCGCGGGCGGATGGACGCGGTCTTCGCCCGTCCCGGCGGCCGGTTCGACGTGGTCGACTGGAAGACCGGCCGGCAGCCCAGCGGGCGGGAGGCCGAGGTGGCCGCCGTGCAGCTCGCCGTCTACCGGCTGGCCTGGGCGGAGCTGGCCGGCGTACCGGTCGAGCAGGTGGGCGCCGCGTTCCACTACGTGCGCGACGGGGTAACCGTGCGTCCGGCCGACCTGCTCGACGCCGAGAGGCTGACCGCGCTGATCGCCGATGTGCCGGAAATTTCGACGAAGGGCGCGGCGTTACGTAATCCGTGATACGTTAGTCGCGTTGCAGTTTTGGTTTCCAGAGACTCTGTGTGCGCCTGGCGGATTGTGGCCCCAGGCGCACTTTGTTGTGTCCGGAGTTCTCCGGGCGGGGCGACCAGCAGCGACAGGCCGCGCACTCGCGCGGTTCACTCACTCCTTCGGCCCGCAACAGGTGCGGGTCGGAACGTTCCGTCAAGGAGACGAAACAAATGGCTATTGGCACCGTCAAGTGGTTCAACGCTGACAAGGGCTTCGGCTTCATCACCCCGGACGGCGGCGGCGCCGACGTCTTCGCCCACTTCTCGGCGATCCAGTCCTCCGGCTACCGGAGCCTGGACGAGAACCAGCGGGTCGAGTTCGAGGTGACCCAGGGCCAGAAGGGCCCGCAGGCGGAGAACATCCGCCCGCTCTGATCTTCGGATCACCCAGGTAACACCCATCGCGCCCCCCGGGCGCGGTGACGGGCCCGGTCCGCCGCGCCGCCCCCCGCTCTGCGGGGTGTGGCGCGCTGCGGCGGACCGGCCCGTACCCCTTCGGTTCGTGCTTGTGACCACCGGTGACCCCGGTGACGCGCCGCTCGTCGGCGCCTTCCTCGACACGTGCCGCGTCGAGGAAGGCATTCCGTATGACCATGACCATGCCCACATTCGCCGCGACCGGCCTGGCGCCGGCGTTGCTCGCCGCGCTGTCGGCGCAGGGCATCACCGAGCCGTTCCCGATCCAGTCGGCGACCCTGCCGGACTCGCTCGCCGGCCGGGACGTGCTCGGCCGGGGCCGCACCGGCTCCGGCAAGACGCTCGCCTTCGGGCTGCCGCTGCTGTCCCGCACCGCCGGCCGACGGGCCCGCCCGGGTCGCCCGCTCGCCCTGGTGCTGGTGCCGACCCGTGAGCTGGCCCAGCAGGTCACCACCGCGCTCGCGCCGTACGCCCGGGCCGTCGGCCTGCGCTGCGCCACCGTCGTCGGTGGTCTCTCACTCCAGCGTCAGGCGGACGCGTTGCGGGCCGGAGCCGAGGTGGTCGTCGCCACCCCCGGCCGGCTGCACGACCTGATCAACCGCGGTGACGCCCGGCTCGACCAGGTCGCCATCACCGTGCTGGACGAGGCCGACCAGATGGCCGACATGGGCTTCCTGCCGCAGGTCACCAAGCTGCTGGAGCAGGTCGCCCCGGACGGCCAGCGGATGCTCTTCTCGGCCACCCTGGACGGCGGCGTGGACCGGCTGGTCCGCCGCTTCCTGACCAACCCCGTGTCGCACTCGGTGGACCCGGGCACCGCCACGGTGACCGCGATGACCCACCACGTGCTGCACGTCGACGCGGTCGACAAGCCCGCGGCGCTGACCCAGATCGCCGCCCGCGAGGGCCGCACCATCCTCTTCATGGGCACCAAGCACCGTGCCGACCGGCTCGCCCGCCAGCTCCTGGCCAAGGGGGTACGCGCCGCCGCGCTGCACGGCGGCAAGTCGCAGCCGCAGCGCACCCGGATCCTGGAACAGTTCCGTACCGGTCAGGTGACCGCGCTGGTGGCCACGGATGTGGCCGCCCGCGGCATCCACGTGGACGGGCTGGACATGGTCGTCAACGTGGACCCGCCGACGGAGGCGAAGGACTACCTGCACCGCGGTGGGCGTACCGCCCGGGCCGGGGAGTCCGGCACGGTGGTCACGTTGGTCCTGCCGGAGCAGCGCCGGGACGTGTCCCGGCTGATGAGCGTGGCCGGCATCAAGCCGCAGTCCACTCAGGTGCGACCCGGTGACGAGGCGCTGGCCCGGGTCACCGGGGCCCGGGAGCCGTCCGGCGCCCCGGTGACCATCACCGCCCCCCAGCCGGCCCCCGCCTCCCGTCGGTCGGCCGGGGCGGGCGGAGCGGACGGCCATCCCGCTCAGCTTCCTCCAGGTCATCCTGCTCGACCTGCGTCGGGCCGGGCTGCTGCACAGCCACCGCGGCACCGAGGGCGGCTACGCGCTGTCCCGCCCCGCGGCGGAGATCACCGTCGGC
>NZ_QGGF01000167.1 GCF_003857015.1 Micromonospora globispora
GGTGGGCTCGGCGGCCGCGCCCACCCCGCCGGCCGCCGAGCCCACCTCGGTCGCGCCGAGCACCGAGCCGCCGGCGGGCCGAAGGTGTTCCGGGCGGCCACCTCCGGGCTCTGCGTCGGGGTGACCGGCGACGACCCCGAGGGCGCGGACGCGCAGCTGGCCGACTGCACCGGCGGGCCGGAGCAGCAGTGGGTGGCGACGCCGGTCGGCGCGGACGTGTTCGTCCTGGTCAACGCGGCCACCGGCAAGTGCCTGGACGTCGACGGGCAGCGCACCGACGACGGCGTGGACGTGCAGCAGTGGTCCTGCAACGGGCAGCCCAACCAGCAGTGGCGGCTCACCCCCACCGGCGCCGGTCCGGTCCTGCTGGTCGCCGTGCACAGCGGCAAGTGCGCGCAGGTCGACGACGCCGGTACGGAGGCCGGTGACCAGCTCGAACAGGCCCCCTGCTCGGGTGCCGCCGAGCAGCAGTGGACGGTCGGCTGACGCCTTCAGCCCCGGTAGCTCCACGCCCGGCTGCCGGCGGCGACGGGGACCGCGACCGGCACGGGGATCGGCTCGCGGCGGCGGCGCAGCAGCAGGGAGAGCCCGGCCGCGCCGATCGACAGGGCACCGGCCACGTACCAGGCCAGCGCGTAGTCGCCCAGCCCGTCCCGGACCAGCCCGGCGCCGGTCGCGGCGAGCGCCGCCCCCACCTGGTGGGCGGCGAAGACCCAGCCGAAGACCACCGCACCGGCCGGGCCGAAGTACTCCCGGCACAGCGCCACGGTCGGCGGCACGGTGGCCACCCAGTCCAGGCCGTAGAAGATGATGAAGACCAGCATGCTGGGGTGGGCGGTGGCGGCGAAGAGGCCGGGCAGCACCAGCAGAGAGGCCCCGCGCAGCGCGTAGTAGACGCCCAGCAGCACCCGGCTGTCCACCCGGTCGGTCAGCCAGCCGGAGGCGACCGTGCCCGCGATGTCGAAGAGCCCCACCAGGGCGAGCAGCCCGGCGGCCGTGGTCTCCGGCATGCCGTGGTCGTGGGCGGCCGGCACGAAGTGGGTGCCGACCAGGCCGTTGGTGGTCGCGCCGCAGATCGCGAAGCCGCCGGCGAGCAGCCAGAACGGCCGGGTCCGCGCGGCCTGGGTGAGGGCGCCGACCGCTCGGGCCGCCGCGCCACCGGTCGGCGGCGCCGGCTGCACCACGTCCGTCGCGCCGTAGGGCGGCACGCCGAGATCAGCCGGGTACTCGCGCAGCAGCCAGGCCACCAGCGGTACGACCAGCAGCGCTCCCCCGGCGACGACGAGGGCCGCCGTACGCCAGCCGTGGTCGCGGACCAGGATGGCGACCGGCGGCAGGAAGACGAGCTGCCCGGTGGCGCCGCCGGCGGTGAGCACCCCGGTCACCAGGCCCCGGCGGCGGACGAACCAGCGGCCGGTCACCGTCGCCACGAAGGCGAGCGCCATCGACCCGGTGCCCAGGCCGACGAGGACGCCCCAGCAGAGGACCAGCTGCCAGCTCGCGGTCATGAACACGGTCAGGCCGCTGCCGAGGGCCACCAGCACGAGCGCACCGGCCACCACCCGCCGGATGCCGAACCGGTCCATCAGCGCGGCGGCGAACGGCGCGGTGAGCCCGTACAGCATGAGGTTGACGGAGACGGCGGCGGAGATGGTGGCCAGTGGCCAGCCGAACTCGGCGTGCAGCGGGTGGAGCAGCACCCCCGGGGTGGCGCGGAAGCCGGCCGCGCCGACCAACGCGACGAACGAGACAACGGCGACGGCCCAGGCCGGGTGGAGGCGACGGTATCGGGTCACGGTCCGAGTCTCCGGTGTGATCCGTCAGGCGACGAGTGGCCGAAAAGCCAACGTGCGCAATAATCGGGCCATGACCGTCGTCCCGCACCGCATCGCGGTGCTCGCCCTCGACCAGGTGGTCGGCCTGGACCTGGGCACCCCGGCCCAGGTCTTCGGCACCGCCCGCACCGACGACATGCAGCAGCTCTACACCGTCGACACCTGCACCTCGGGTGGACGACCGGTACGCAGCACCGCCGGGTTCCAGGTGGTCCCCGACCACGGGCTGGAGCTGATCGAGGCCGCCGACACGGTGATCGTCCCCGGCATCCACGGCGGCCCGCCACTGGCCGACGGCACCGTGGACCCGACCGTCGCGACGGCGCTCCGGGCGGCACACGAACGCGGCGCGCGGATCATGTCGATCTGCACCGGCGCCTTCGTCCTGGCCGCCGCCGGGCTGCTCGACGGCCACCGGGCCACCACCCACTGGGCGTACGCGAACCTGTTCCGCCGCCTGCACCCGGCGGTCGAGCTGGACCCGGACGTGCTCTTCATCGACGACGGCGTGCTCACCTCCGCCGGGGTGGCCGCCGGCCTCGACCTCTGCCTGCACGTCATCCGCACCGACCACGGCAGCGAGGTGGCCAACCGGTCCGCCCGGCGCTGCGTGGTCCCACCCTGGCGGGACGGCGGCCAGGCGCAGTACATCGAGCGGCCGGTCCCCCGCACACCGGACAACGGCACCGCGGCCACCCGGGAGTGGGCCCGGCAGCGCCTGCACCAGCCGGTGACCCTGCGCGATCTGGCCGGGCACGCTCGGATGAGCGTCCGCACCTTCACCCGGCACTTCCGCTCGGAGACCGGGCTCAGCCCGGCCCAGTGGCTGCTCCAGCAGCGCACCGAGCACGCCCGACTGCTGCTGGAGACGACCGACCTGACCGTCGACCAGGTGGCCCGGCACGCCGGGTTCGGCACCACCGCCGCCCTCCGCCAGCACTTCCACCACCGCGTCGGCGTGGCCCCCACCGCCTACCGC
>NZ_QGGF01000189.1 GCF_003857015.1 Micromonospora globispora
CGGTGGGGCAGCGGGCGCTGCGGGACGCCTTGCTCGACCACGTCGCGGTGGTGGTCACCCCGGACGACTCCCCGGAGACCCGGGTGGAGGTGCCGCAGCGGTTGGTGCAGGGCCTGGTCCGGATGGGCTTCCTCGGCCCCGGCGAGGTCCAGGTACGCCTGGCGGGCCGCTGGGTCGGCCTGGTCGGACCGTACGGAGCCGCATGGTCGCAGAAGGTCGCCGACTTGACCTTGCAGCCCACCGTCGGTCGTCCGAACGGCTGACCCCGGCTCATTCTTCCGGTTTGGGGCGGTCGTTGGGGGGGTGCTTCAACCCGGCTGTCCGGGTACCGTCCATGCTCGGATCCAACGCACCGTAGGCGGCTGGATCCGCTGGGGAGTGAGGTGCGCGAGCGATGCCGTGGTGGTCATGGCGCCCCGGTCCCGCCGGTGGCGGCGGCGATCCGGAAACTCGAAGCGGGATCACAGTGGATGAAACCGTCCGGTGCGGACCACCGGCCCCCCGCCAGCCCGGGGACGACGCGCCGGCCGCCGACCGGCCGGTGATCACGGACATGCCGGTAACGGTTGCCCCGGTCACCCTCCGCCGGGTCTGCGACGCGCTCGACCTGCTCGACGTGCGGTACCTGGCCGACGGCGACGGCAACCTGCTCGCCATGTGGGAGCGGCACGCCGTGCTGGTCACCCTGGAGGGGCCGGACGACGAGATCCTGGTGATGCGGGCCCGTCCACACGCCACCGTCCCGCCGGACTGGGCGGACCGGGCCTACCGCGTGGTCAACGAGTGGAACCACACCCGACGGTTCTGCAAGGCGTACATCGGCGACCCGACCGAACGCGGTCAGCTGCCGATCTACGCCGAGCTCCAGGTGCCGCTCGGTGCCGGCACGCACGACGCGCTACTGGTCGAGATGCTCGACTGCGGTTCGGCCGTCGCCACCAGCTTCGTGGACTGGCTGCACGACGAGGGCGCCCTGCTCTGACCGCGCCGGCCGGGGCTCCCGGGCCCCGGTCACGCCGTGCGTCGTCCGCCGTCAGGCCCCGGCGGCCGGGTCCTCCATGACGTTGACCATGAAGTACGCGGCCCGCTCCAGGTAGTCCCAGAACGCGGCGGCGATCTCCGGCGGCAGGTCGAGCCGGTCGACCGACCGCCGCATGTGGTGCAGCCACGCGTCCCGTTCGGCGGCGCCGATCCGGAAGCCCGCGTGCCGCATCCGCAGCCGCGGGTGACCCCGCTGCTCCGAGTAGGTGTGCGGGCCGCCCCAGTACTGCATGAGGAAGAGCGCCAGCCGATCGGCGGCGGGGCCGAGGTCCTCCTCTGGGTACATCGGCCGCAGCAGCGGGTCGGTGGCGACACCGGCGTAGAACTCGTCCACCAGCTTGCGGAACGTCGGCTCACCGCCGACGGCCTCGAAGAGGGTGATCGGCGTACCGGGCCGCTGGGATTCACCTGCGGAATTCACCGTTCCATCCTGCCAGGTGCCGCGGCGGGACGACCGCCGCCCACCGGCTGGCGCATTGGCGATCAGGTCACAGCGTGACTGGGCCGGCCCCGCTCACCCGACCGCTCGTCCACCGGCTCAGGCCCGGCCGGGGTACGCGTCCGCAGGCCGGCCGGCGCCGCCTCGCCGGCCGCGTTGGTCCGGGTGGCTTCCTCGCCGGCCGCGTTGGCCCGGGTGGCTTCCTCGACCGCCGCGTCCACCGTCTCCCGGCTCGGCCAGGTCAGGGCCGCCGCGAGCATCAGCAGCATGCCCACGGCGCTCCACGTGCCCACCACCGCCGGGATGGGGAACCGCTCGGCGAGCAGACCGGTGACCAGCACCGCGAGGCCCTGGATGATCTGCACACCGCTCGCCATCACGCCGAACGCCCGGGCGCGGTACCCGTCCGGCAGGGCGCGGACGAACAGGCCGTTCGCCACCGGGAGCAGCCCGGCGACGGCGAACCCGCAGGCGCCGGCGAGCGCCGCCACCACCAGCGGCGGCGGGTCGAGCAGCGCGGGGACCAGCACCGCCGGGGCGAGGACGGCCAGCGGCCGCATCAGCGCCAACCGGCGGTCCGGTGAGAAACATCGGCTGACCACCAGCCCGCCGAGGATGAAGCCGACCGGGTTGGCGGCCATGATGACGGCCTGCGCCGTGCCGGCGTCGAGGTCACTCCCGGTCCGCTCGGTGGCCCAGGCCGCTGCGAGGCCCTCCGGCACGATCGAGAAGAGCATCGCGCTGAACACCAGGATGGCGATGGCCCGCAGCACCGGCCGCCCGAAGACGATCTGGAACCCCTGGCCGGTCTCCCGCAGCAAATGGCTGCGGTGGGCGGCGCTCATCGCCGGCGGCCGGTCCTTGACGCCGAACCACACCAGCGCGGCCGAGGCGGCGAAGGTGACCGCGTTGATCAGCAGGGCGGCCGCCGGGCTGACCGCCGCGATCGCCGCGCCCAGCAGGTAACCGACCACCTGGGCGGCCTGGCCGGTGCTGGCGTTGAGCGAGAGCCCGACCACCACCCGGTCGCCGGTGAGAATGACCGGCAGCAGCGCCGACCTGGCCGCCTGGCTTGGCGGGTTGGCCAGGGTGGCGGCGAAGAGCAGGGCGAGGATCACCCAGGGTGGGTTGCCGGGGATGGCGACCAGCAGCATCAGCGCCATCCGGACCAGGTCACAGGTCACCATGACCTGCCGGTAGCGGTGCCGTTCGGCCAGCGTGGCGAGCAGCGGACCGCCGACCAGCCACGGCAGGTAGCTGATCGCGAAGGCGGCGGCGGAGAGCGCCACCGAGTGGGTCTCCCGGTAGACCAGGACGGTGACCGCGGCCTTCGCGACGTAGTCGCCGATCCAGGACAGCGCGCTGGCCGTGAAGACGGCGCGATATTCGACCTGGGCGAACACTTCACGGAAGGTGGCAGGGCCCTCCCGGGCGGGTCGCTCGTCGGACACCGTCGCCTCCATCGTTCCCCAAGGTCGGCCACTCGTGATGACCTGCCCGGGAACCGTCGTCAGATCTACGGATCAGCGAGGACACGAGCACGCTCCCCACGGAGCGTGTTTCACCGGATTCTGCCCGATCGTCTGACAACTGGCTAGGGTGAACGGTTTGATCGTCGCATCTCCGACTGAACGAACGGACGATACCCGAGGGGCCGCGCGGTCCGCGACCCCGTCGAATCGTCTGTCCTGACGCGACGGAAGCCGACCTGCTCAGGTGGCGCCGGCGGTGCCGGTTCCGCCGGATGCCGGCGGCAGGGTCGGCGCGCCCGGGTAGAGCCGGGCGGCGGCGATCCGGGCGGTGATCCCGGAGTTCTCCAGCGCCTCGGCCAGCCGGCGGCGCAGCTCCCGGCCGACCGCGAACTGGCCGTCGGCGGTCGTCTTGACCACCGTGCGGATCACCGCGCCGTCCACGGTGATCTGTTCGACGCCGAGCACCTCCGGCTCCTCGACGATCTGCGGCGCCAGGCCCGGGTCCAACGCCACCGAGGCGGCCGCCGTCCGCAGCACCGCGGTGGCCTCCTCGGTACCGGCGAAGCCGACCGGCATGTCGACCACCACCAGCGCCCAGCCCTGGCTCTTGTTGCCGACCCGGACGATCTCGCCGTTGCGGATGTACCAGAGCACGCCCCGCCCGTCCCGGACGGTGGTGACCCGCAGGCCGACGGACTCCACCACGCCGGTCGCCTCGCCGAGGTCGACGTTGTCGCCGACGCCGTACTGGTCCTCGATCAGCATGAACAGGCCGGCGATGAGGTCCTTGACCAGGCTCTGCGCACCGAAGCCGAGCGCCACGCCGGCGATGCCGGCGCTCGCCAGCAGGGGTGCCAGGTCGAAGCTGAACTCCTTGAGCACCATCAATAGCGCGATGCCGAAGACGAAGGCGGTGACCATGCTGCGCAGCACCGAGCCGATCGCCTCGGCCCGCTGCCGCCGCCGCTCCGGCATGAACTGCTCCGGGTCCAGCGTCGCGCTGGGGATCCGCTCCCGCAGCGGCCGGAGCATGGTGGGCACCGCGCCCTCGGTGGTGGTGCGGACCAGCCGGTTGATCGTGCGGTGCAGCGCCCAGCGGGCGGCGATGGCGAGCAGCAGGATCAGGGCGACCCGCAGCGGCTTCAGCACGATCCAGTAGCTGCCCTCGGCGAACCAGGCCGATCCGGTCAGGTCCCAGACGTTCTTGCACCAGGCATCCGTCCGGCAGTCGGCGGACGGTGCCGGGCTCGGATCGGCGACGGGCAGGGCGAGGAGCATCAGGTCGGCTACGGCACTCACCCTGCTTTCGTACCGCAACGCTCCTGCGCGTCCGCTGTCGGCCCTCCTGGCGGTGACGGGCTGCCGGGCCACGCCCTCAGCTGGTGATCAACCCGGGCGGAACCGGTCATCTTGGCACGGCCGGAGAGAGCTTCCTGGGGATACCCCAGATTAGTGCGTGCAATCGGGGGTCCGATCAGGGACTATTGGCGCAACGGACGTCGGTGATCCGGCCGGGCGTCGGTGTGGCACCTCGCTGCCTGCGGGGGACCGCCGGCGCGACAGCGGCAGGAGCGGCTGGACCGGAAGGGTGAGCACGATGCCTGACATACGACCCACAGCGGGCTCCGGCGCATTGGTCCTCAACGCCACCTACGAGCCGCTGTGTGTCGTCTCGGTGCGTCGTGCCGCGATCCTCGTGCTCTCGGCAAAGGCGGTCTGCGTCGCCGACGGCGACGGCGTCCTGCACAGCGCGCGCAACGCCCTCCCGGTGCCCTCGGTGGTCCGGCTCACCCGGTTCGTCCGGGTCCCCTACCGCACCCACGTCGGCCTCTCCCGTCGCGCGATCTTCGCCCGGGACGGCTGGCGCTGCGCCTACTGCCGGGGCCCCGCGGAGACCATCGACCACGTCTTCCCGCGCAGCCGAGGTGGACGGCACGCCTGGGAGAACGTCGTCGCCGCCTGCGCCCGGTGCAACCACACCAAGGGCGACAAGACCCCGGCCGAGCTGGGCTGGCGGCTGCACTGCATGCCGGCTGCCCCGAAGGGGACGGCCTGGCGGGTGCTCGGCCACCGGGTGCCCGACCCGCGCTGGGCGGACTGGCTCGACCTGCGCGAGTCCGAGGCCGCCGCCTGAGCGTCCGGTCACGGGTGGCGCGCCTTCACCAGGGAGGCGTAGACGACCAGGTTGTCCGCGTACCCGGTCTCACCGCCCACCCACCGGCCGCCGCAGGTGATCAGGCGTAGGTTCGGCCGGCTGAAGTCGCCGTAGACCTCGTCCACCGGCAGCCGCTCCTTGCCGTACCGCTGCACCGCGGTGACCTCGAAGACCGCCACCGACCGGTCCTCCCGGGTCACCTCCACCCGGTCGCCGTCATCCAGGCTCCTCAGGTCGTGGAAGACGGCCGGACCGGTGGTGGTGTCGACGTGCCCGACCATCACCGACGGGCCGTACTGGCCGGGGGTCGGGCCCTGGTCGTACCAGCCGACCTCGCCGGCCCGGGCGATGTCCGGTACGGCGATGCTCCCGTCCGGTGCCAGCCCGACCGGGTGCACGGGCGCCCGAAGGTCCAGCTTCCCGATCGCGAGGTGCGTCGGGGGGCTGGCGCCCAGCACCGGGAACTTCTTCGGCGGTGGGCGCAGTCCGGCGCTCAGTTGCTCCGGCAGGACGCTCATCCCGGTGACCCGTTCGACGCCGAGCATGGTCGCGATCAGCACCATCAGCGAGGCGATGATCAGCACGGGCGCTCCCGGTCCGCGCTGGGCGAGCGACCGCCAGCCGCCGGTGCCGGGTCGGACCGGCCGGTGTCCCGCCTTCGGCTGGGCCTGTTCCGGTGGCGAATCGGCCGGCCGGTGTCCCGGTTGCCCGCCGGCCGGTTGAGTCGGCTACGTGCGCGGGCCATGGCCCTACCTCGTCAGACGCGGGGCCCGGCCCTGCGACGGGAGCCGACGGCGCCGAAGCCGGCCACCACCGCCACCGCGGCGAGGCCGCCGACCAGCAGCAGCGAGCCGCTGCCCCGGCCGTCCGCGGTCCCACCGCCGCCGGTCGCCGGTCCCTTGCTGGGCTGGGCCATGTTCAGCACGGTGAGCTGGGTCGAGGCCGTGTTGCCGTTGGAGCAGCGCAGGTCGACCGGGTAGTCGCCGGGCTGCTTGTTGCCCGGGATGGTCACCGCACCGGTGAGGAAGCCGTTGTCCGGGCGGAGCATGACCCGCCCGAAGGCGTCGGAGTTCACCTGGGCCTGGCGGTCGTTGTTGTTGTCGCAACTGGCCCGGATGCTCACCCGACTGCCGGCCTGGGCGGGATTTGGTGTGACCTCGACGAAGACGTTCTGGCCGGCCCGGGCCGGCGTGACGGTCATCAGGACGAATGCCGCGACCAGGCCGAGCACGCTCAGGACGGCCGACAGGGCGCGGTGTGACACGAGCCCTCGCATGATTCCCCCCTCCCAGTGCGGGTGCACCGGAAATCCTGCTGATGGGCAGTGCGGGCTGCTTTCCCGCTGGCCCCGGGGCAAACCCCGGTCAGCGACGCCGGCCGGGCGGGATGGGGCCGGTGGACGGGGGGAGCGGCGTGACCGGGTGCCAGTCCAGCGGGGTGGAGAGGACCATCGTGCTGGACGGCTGGCCGTACGGGGCGAGGCGGTCGATCACCGCCTCGAACTCGTCGATCGAGCCGGCCGCCACCTTCAACATGCTGCACGCGTCCCCGGTGATCCGGTGGATCGCCATGATCTCCGGCCAGCCCGCCACATCCGGGTCGTTGAGGATGCAGCGCGCGCCGTAACAGGACATCCGGATCAGCGCCACCACCGTCCGCCCGGCCCGGGTCAGGTCG
This sequence comes from Micromonospora globispora, assembly GCF_003857015.1. Classification (GTDB taxonomy): domain Bacteria; phylum Actinomycetota; class Actinomycetes; order Mycobacteriales; family Micromonosporaceae; genus Micromonospora; species Micromonospora globispora. Next base: position 6,785 of record NZ_QGGF01000189.1, read on the forward strand.
ACGTGCGCGTGGTAGCCGGTGATCACGCCCGACTCCTCCAGCCGCCGGACCCGCTCGGCCACCGCGGGCGGGGAGAGGTGGACCCGGCGGGACAGTTCGCTGAAGGAGAGCCGGGCATCGGCCTGCAACTCCCGCAGCAGCGCCCAGTCCATGTCGTCCACCACGGCCACCTTTCCTTCGTGAAGCGGAGCCCCGGTCGGCTTTCAAACCGACAGGTCGAACCACCGTACCGCCGTTGAACAGGCATTCCATCCGCCTGTCCACCCGGGCGATCATGTCGCTACCCGGCGTACGGAGGGAGATGACAGTGGAGCAGACGGATCTGTGGGCACCGACGGTGACCGCGGCGGTGCGTCCCGTTACGCAGCAGCAGCGGGCGGCGCGGGCGGAGCGCAACGGCGGCAAGCCGACGCTGGAGTTCGCCGAGCGGGTGCCCTACGACGCGTACGTGCGGGCGAGCGTGCTGCACGGGCTGCAGCAGCCGCTCAGCGATGACCCCGGCGAGATGTCCTTCCTCATGGTCAGCCAGATCATGGAGCTGTACTTCGGGCTGACCTGCCACGAGCTGCGGCACGCCCAGCGGGAGCTGCGGGCCAACCGGATCTGGGAGGCGCTGCCCCCGCTGCGCCGCGCCGCGCTGCACTTGGAGGGGCTCAACGCGGCGTGGCGGGGCCTGCGCTGGATGACCCCGGCCGACTTCAACCGGTTCCGCAACCAGCTCGGCGAGGGCTCCGGCTTCCAGTCGGCGATGTACCGGCACCTGGAGTTCCTGCTCGGGCTCCGCGACCCGGCGCTGATCCGCCCGTTCCGCCGGCAGACCGAGGTGTACGCGGAGCTGACCGCCACCCTGGCCGCACCGAGCCTCTGGGACGACGTCGTCGCCCTGCTCGCCCGCCGCGGCTTCGACCTCCCCGCCGAACTGCTCGACCGGGACGTGGCGGTGGAGCACGAGCCGCAGCCCGCTGTGGAGGCGGCCTGGGTGCGGATCTACGCCGATGGCGGCCCCGACAACCACCTGCGGCAGCTCGGCGAGGCGCTCACCGAGGTGGCCGAGCAGTTCGGCGACTGGCGGTGGAACCACATCAAGGCCGTGCAGCGCACCATGGGTGCCAAGGTCGGCAGCGGCGGCTCCGCCGGACTGGCGTGGTTGCAGCGCAGCATGGCCCGGGTGGTCTTCCCGGAGCTGTGGTCGGCCCGGACCGCGATGTGAGGAAAGAGCGAGACGAGCGCATGAACCATCAGGAGAACGAGGCGCACCGCCTCGACGCCGCCGACCCCGGCCACCGTCACCTGTTCCACGTGCCGCCCGCCGAGGGCGGCCGGTACCCCGAGGTCGCCTACCTGGCCGGCAACTCCCTCGGCCTGCAGCCGCGGGCGACCCGTACCGAGCTGCTGGCGGATCTGGAGGCGTGGAGCCGGCTCGGCGTGGAGGGGCACCTGGAGGCGGAGCGGCCCTGGCTGCCGTACCACGAGCTGTTGACCGCCCCGGCCGCGCGGCTGGTCGGCGCGTTGCCGACGGAGACCGTGGTGATGAACTCCCTCACGGTCAACCTGCACCTGCTGATGGTCGGCTTCTACCGGCCGGCGGGGGAGCGGACGCGGATCGTCATCGAGGACACCGCCTTCCCCTCGGACAGCTACGCGGTCCGCAGCCAGGCCCGGTTCCACGGTCTCGAGCCGGACGCCACGGTGGTCCGGCTCAGGCCGCGGCCCGGCGAGGAGAACCTCCGCACGTCCGACGTCGTGGAGTTCCTGGCCGCCGAGGGCGACACGGTCGCGCTGGTGCTGCTCGGCGGGGTCAACTACCTGACCGGCGAGCTGATGGACATCCCGGCGATCACCGCCGCCGGCCGGGCCGCCGGGGCGGTGGTCGGTTGGGACCTGGCGCACGCCGCCGGGAACGTGCCGCTGTCGCTGCACGACTGGGACGTCGACTTCGCCGCCTGGTGCTCCTACAAGTACCTCAACTCCGGGCCGGGCGCGCTGGCCGGCGTCTTCGTCCACCAGCGGCACCTCGGCGACCCCGACCTGCCCCGCTTCGAGGGCTGGTGGAGCACCGAGGCGGCCACCCGGTTCGAGATGACCCCGGTCTCCCGGCCGCCGGCCACCGTCGAGGCGTGGCAGATCTCCAACCCGCCGATCTTCGCGATGGGCCCGGTCCGCACCTCGCTGGAGCTCTTCGACTCCGTCGGCATGCCGGCCCTGCGGGAGCGCAGCCTCCGGCTCACCGGATACCTGGAGCGGCTGCTCGACGAGGTGACCGCCGACCGGCCGCTGACCGTGGTCACCCCCCGAGACCCGCAGCGGCGGGGCTGCCAGCTCTCCGTGCGGATCGGCGTGGGCGGCGCGAACGAGCTCACCAAGCGGCTGCGGCACGAGCACGGCGTGATCGCCGACGCCCGGGAGCCGGACATCGTCCGGTTCGCCCCGGTGCCGCTCTACTCGACGTACCACGACTGCTGGCGGGTCGCCGACGCGCTGGCCGCGACGGTGGAGACCCGGTGAGCGCGAGGAGTGAGCCGGGTTTGCGAGCCCCGCAGTCGCGAACGAAAGGCAGGCACTGCTCATGAGCGAACGGGACGAGATCGCGGTGGTCGGTGCCGGCCTGGCCGGCTGTCTGCTCGCCTGCTTCCTGGCCCGGCGCGGGTACCCGGTCGCGCTCTACGAGCGGCGGCCCGATCCGCGTACCGGGAAGGTCGAGCGGGGACGCTCGATCAACCTGGCGCTCTCCGAGCGCGGCCTGGACGCGCTGCGCCGGATCGGGCTCGACGAGCAGGTGATGGCCGACGCCCTGCCGATGCGCGGCCGCATGATCCATCCAGTCGAGGGGGAGCAGCAGTTCCAGTCGTACAGCGTCTCCGGGGACCGGGCGATCAACTCGATCAGCCGGGGCGCGCTGAACAACGCCCTGCTCACCGCCGCCGACGCACTGCCCGGGGTGCGGATCGCCTTCGACCACCGGCTGGTCGGGCTCGACCCGACCACCGGCGACATGACCTTCGAGACCCCGCAGGGCAAGGTCGCGGCCAGCGCGTCGGTCGTCCTCGGCGCCGACGGCGCCGGCTCCGCAGTGCGCGGGCAGCTTCTCGGGTACGGCGTGCTGACCGAGAGCCTGGACTTCCTCGACTACGGCTACAAGGAGCTCACCATCCCGCCGCTCGGCGGCGACTTCGCACTCGACCCGAACGCGCTGCACATCTGGCCGCGCGGCACCTCGATGATGATCGCGCTGCCGAACCCGGACCGCTCCTTCACCTGCACGCTCTTCTGGCCCACCCACGGCACCGCCAGCTTCGCCTCGCTGGGCAGCCCGGCGGCGATCGAGCAGCACTTCGCCACCCACTACCCGGACCTGATCCCGCTCGCGCCGAACCTGGTGGACGACTATCAGCACAACCCGATCGGCGTCCTCGGCACGGTCCGCTGCACCCCGTGGCAGGTGGACGGGAAGGTCGGACTGCTCGGCGACGCGGCCCACGCGATCGTGCCCTTCTACGGCCAGGGCGCGAACTGCGCGTTCGAGGACGTGGTGGAGCTGGACCGCTGCCTGGACGAGTGCGACGACGAGTGGTCCGCCGCGCTGCCGCTGTTCCAGCACCGCCGACTGGAGAACGCCGAGGCGATCGCCCAGATGGCACTGGCCAACTTCGTGGAGATGCGGGACAAGGTCGCCTCGCCGCTGTTCCAGACCGGCAAGCGGATCGAGCACGCACTGGAACGCGCGCTGCCCGGCCGGTACGTTTCCCGGTACGAGCTGGTGTCCTTCTCCACCACCCCGTACGCGGAGGTGCGCCGCCGGGTCCGCCGGCAGCACCAGGCGCTCGGCGCGGTGGCCGTCGGCGCGGCGGCGCTGCTGGCCGGCGCGATCGGGGCCGTGATCAGGCGAGGGAGGCGCGGATGACGCTCTGGGATCCCCGGTTGATGGCCGGGCAGGCGCCGGACGGGCCGGGAGTGCTGCGCAACTTCGTCGGCGGCGCGTTCGTCGACGCTGGGCGGCGGTTCACCAAGCGCAGCCCGGTGACCGGTGAGCCGGTCTTCGAGGTGGTCGAGGCTTCGTCGTCCGTCGTGGACGACGCGGTGGCCGCGGCCCGGGCGGCACTGCGCGGGCCGTGGGGCCGGATGGGCGAGCGGGAACGCGCCGAGGTGCTGCGCCGGGTCGCCGACGAGCTGGAACGCCGGTTCGACGACCTGGTCGCGGCCGAGGTCGCCGACACCGGCAAGGCCATCTCGCAGGCCCGCACCCTGGACATCCCCCGCGGCGCGGCCAACTTCCGGGCGTTCGCCGAGATCGTGGCGACCGCGCCGACCGAGTCGTTCACCACGGTCACCCCGACCGGCGGGCGGGCACTCAACTACGCCGTCCGCAAGCCGGTCGGCGTGGTCGCGGTGATCGTGCCGTGGAACCTGCCGCTGCTGCTGCTCACCTGGAAGGTCGCCCCGGCGCTGGCCTGCGGCAACGCGGTGGTGGTCAAGCCCAGCGAGGAGACTCCCGCGTCGGCGACCCTGCTGGCCGAGGTGATGGCCGCCGCCGGCGTACCGGAGGGCGTGTTCAACCTGGTGCACGGCTTCGGTCCGGACTCGGCCGGGGAGTTCCTCACCCGGCACCCGGGCGTCGACGCGATCACCTTCACCGGGGAGTCGGCCACCGGCAGCGCCATCATGCGCGCCGCCGCGGACGGCGTGAAGGCGGTCTCCTTCGAGCTCGGCGGCAAGAACGCCGGACTGGTCTTCGCCGACGCCGACCTGGACGCGGCGGTCGCCGGCTCGGTCCGGTCCAGCTTCACCAACGGCGGCCAGGTCTGCCTCTGCACCGAGCGGATCTACGTCCAGCGCCCGGTCTTCGAGGAGTTCACCGCCCGGCTGGCCAAGCGCGCCGAGGAGTTGGCGTACGGCTGGCCGGCCGACGAGGCCACGGTCAACATGCCGCTGATCTCGCACACCCACCGGGACAAGGTGCTCGGCCACTACGACCTGGCCCGGACCGAGGGCGCCGAGGTGCTGACCGGGGGCGGGGTGCCGCGCTTCGGCGACGCCCGGGACGGTGGCGCGTACGTCCAGCCGACCGTGCTCACCGGGCTGGGCCCGGACGCCCGGACGAACCGCGAGGAGATCTTCGGCCCGGTCGTGCACGTGGCGCCGTTCGACGACGAGGACGAGGCGTACGCGCTGGCCAACGGCACCGAGTACGGCCTCGCGGCGACCGTCTGGACCCGGGACGTCGGCCGGGCGCACCGGGCCGGTTCCCGGCTGGACGCCGGCATCGTCTGGGTCAACACCTGGTTCCTGCGGGACCTGCGCACCCCGTTCGGCGGGGTGAAGGCGTCCGGCATCGGCCGCGAGGGCGGCGTGCACTCGCTGGACTTCTACTCCGAACTCACCAACGTCTGTGTGGACCTCTCATGAGCGAGCGCAGCGAGCGAAGCGGCAGGCAGAGCATGACCTCTGAACTGGAAGCGGCGGCCCGGGAGCTGACCGAGGCCCGGGAGAGCGGGAAACCCTGCCCGCCGCTGCGCGGGCGGCTGCTGCCCGAGGGGGACGTCGAGTCGGCGTACCGGGTGCAGCAGCTCCAGGCCCAGGCCCGGTGGGACCGGGGCGAGCGCCGGGTGGGCGCGAAGATCGGGCTGACCTCCCGGGCGGTGCAGGAGAACTTCGGGGTCTACCAGCCGGACTTCGGCGTGCTCACCGACGTCATGGCGGTCGGTGACGGCGTGGAGGTCGCGATCGACCGGCTGCTCCAGCCCCGGGTGGAGGCGGAGATCGCCTTCGTACTGGGCGCGGACCTGGCCGACGAGCGGGTCACCACCGTGGACCTGATCCGGGCCGTCGACCACGTGCTGCCGGCCATCGAGATCGTCGACTCGCGGATCGCCGGCTGGGACATCTCCATCGTGGACACCGTCGCTGACAACGCCTCCAGTGGACTCTTCGTGCTCGGCACCACGCCCCGCCGGCTCGTCGACGTGGACCTGCGGCTGTGCGGGATGGTGCTGGAGCACGCCGGGGAGCCGGTGTCGGTCGGCGCCGGGGCGGCCTGCCTCGGCAATCCGCTGCACGCCCTGGAATGGCTGGCGGGCACGCTGGTCCGCGCCGGTGACCCGCTGCGGGCCGGGGACGTGGTGCTTTCCGGGGCGCTCGGCCCGATGGTGCCGGTGACCCCGGGCGCGGCGTACGAGGCGCGCATCTCCGGGCTCGGCTCGGTGCGGACCTGTTTCTCCTCGTCCAGGGAGGCGGCGTGACTGTCGGGGTGGCGGTGATCGGGTCCGGCAATATCGGAACCGATTTGATGATCAAGGTGCTCCGGCTGAGCGACAGCCTGCGCATGGTGGCGATGGCCGGCATCGACCCGGACTCGGACGGGCTGGCCCGGGCCCGCCGGCTCGGCGTGGCGACCACCGCCGAGGGCGTCGACGGCCTCGTCGCCATGCCCGAGTTCGCCGACGTCGAACTGGTCTTCGACGCCACCTCCGCCGGGGCGCACCGGCACAACGACACGGTGCTGCGGGCGCACGGCCGGACCGTGGTGGACCTGACCCCGGCCGCGATCGGCCCGTACGTGGTGCCGCCGGTCAACCTCGACGAGCACCTGCACGAGACCAACGTGAACATGGTGACCTGCGGCGGGCAGGCCACCGTGCCGATCGTCGCGGCGGTCGGCCGGGTCACCCCGGTCGCGTACGGGGAGATCGTCGCCTCGATCGCCTCGAAGTCGGCCGGTCCGGGCACCCGGGCCAACATCGACGAGTTCACCGAGACCACCGCGCGGGCGATCGAGGTGGTCGGCGGCGCCGAGCGCGGCAAGGCGATCATCGTGCTGAACCCGGCCGACCCGCCGCTGCTGATGCGGGACACCGTCTACTGCCTCTGTCCGGACGCCGACGCCGACCGGTTGGAGATCGCCGCCTCGGTGGCCGACATGGTGAAGACCGTCCAGGAGTACGTCCCGGGCTACCGGCTCAAGCAGGACGTGCAGTTCGACCGGGTCGACACGTACGTGCCGTCGCTCGGACGGCACCTCACCGGGCTCCAGGTCTCCGTGTTCCTGGAGGTCTCCGGCGCCGGGCACTACCTGCCCGCGTACGCCGGGAACCTGGACATCATGACCTCGGCCGCGCTGCGTACCGCGGAGCGGCTGGTCGCCCTGCGCGCCAAGGGGGTGCCGGCATGACCGACCTCTACATCCAGGACGTCACGCTGCGGGACGGCATGCACGCCATCGCGCACCGGTACACGGTGGACCAGGTCCGCACCATCGCCGCCGCGCTGGACGCGGCCGGGGTGGCGGCGATCGAGGTGGCGCACGGCGACGGGCTCGCCGGGTCCAGCGTCAACTACGGCCACGGCGCGGCCAGCGACGCCGACTGGATCTCCGCCGCCGCCGAGGTGATGACGAACGGGAAGCTCACCACCCTGCTGCTGCCGGGCATCGGGACGATCGCCGACCTGAAGGCGGCGAAGGCGCTCGGGGTGACCAGCGTGCGGATCGCCACCCACTGCACCGAGGCGGACATCTCCGCCCAGCACATCTCCTGGGCCCGGGAGAACGGCATGGACGTCTCCGGGTTCCTGATGATGTCGCACATGAACGACCCGGCCGGGCTGGCCGCGCAGGCCAAGCTGATGGAGTCGTACGGGGCGCACTGCGTCTACGTCACCGACTCCGGCGGCCGGCTGCTGATGTCCGACGTGGCCGAGCGGATCGACGCGTACCGGCAGGTGCTGGAACCGGAGACGCAGATCGGCATCCACGCGCACCACAACCTGTCGCTCGGGGTGGCGAACAGCGTCATCGCGGTCGAGCACGGCCGGATCCTCGGCGATCGGCCGGCCGGTCCGGACGCACCGCAGGGACGCACGGTTCGGGTGGACGCGTCGCTGGCCGGGCAGGGCGCCGGGGCGGGCAACGCGCCGCTGGAGGTCTTCGTCGCGGTCGCCGAGCTGCACGGCTGGAAGCACGGCTGCGACGTCTTCGCGCTGATGGACGCGGCCGACGACATCGTCCGGCCGCTGCAGGACCGGCCGGTCCAGGTCGACCGGGAGACGCTCTCCCTCGGGTACGCGGGCGTCTACTCCAGCTTCCTCCGGCACGCCGAACGCGCCTCCGCCAAGTACGGCGTGGACGTCCGCTCGATTCTGGTCGAGCTGGGCCGGCGGCGGATGGTCGGCGGCCAGGAGGACATGATCGTGGACGTGGCGCTGGACCTGGCCGGCCGCCACGAGCAGGAGGAGGTTTCGTGAGCGCGAGGAGTGAGCCGGGTTTGCGAGCCCCGCAGTCGCGAACGAAGGTGGCGCTGTGATCGGCGTGGACACGGCGAAGATCGCCGAGCAGCTCGGGACCGCGGCCGACACCGCTACCGCGATCCCGCAGCTCGCCGCGGAGACCGGGCTCGACGTCGACGGGGCCTACGCGGTGCAGACCGCGCTGGTCCAGCGCCGGCTGGACCGGGGTGAGCGGCTGGTCGGGCTCAAGATGGGCCTCACCAGCCGGGCGAAGATGGCCCAGATGGGCGTGGACGAGGTGATCTGGGGCCGGCTCACCGACGTGATGCGGGTGCCGGACGGCGGCGCGGTCGACGTGGGCGAATTCATCCACCCCCGGGTCGAACCGGAGGTCGCGTTCCTGCTGGACCGCCTCCCCGAGCCGGGCGAGCCGCTGGGTTCCTTCACCGACGCGGTCCGCGCGGTCGCCCCCGCGATCGAGCTGATCGATTCCCGGTACGCCAACTTCACCTTCTCCCTGCCGGACGTCATCGCCGACAACACCTCGGCCGCCGCGTTCGTGGTCGGGCCTTGGTCGCCGGTGCCGGACGGGCTGGACAATCTGGGCGTGCTGCTGGAGATCGACGGGCGGGTGGCGCAGGTCGGCTCGACGGCGGCGATCCTCGGCGACCCGCGCCGGGCGCTGGACGAGGGCATCCGGCTGGCCGGGCGGCACGGGGTGCGGCTGCGCGAAGGCTGGCTGTTCCTGGCCGGTGCTGCGACGGCCGCGGTACCGCTGCGCGCCGGCGCCCACGTCCGGGCCGTCGTCGAGAAGCTCGGCACCGCGTCGCTGCGGGCCGCGTCATGAGCGCGGTCGAGTCGCGGGTCGTCGCCGGCAAGGCCGTGCCGCGCGGGGCGTTCCCGCACGTCAAGGTCGCCGGCGGGTTCGTCTTCGTCTCCGGTACGTCGTCCCGCCGGCCGGACAACACCTTCGCCGGCGTGGAGGTGGACGAGTTCGGCACCACGAACCTCGACATCCGGCCGCAGACCCGGGCCGTGATCGGGAACATCCGAGATCTGCTCCGGTCGGTCGGCGCGGACCTGTCCGACCTGGTCCAGGTGACGTCGTACCTGGTCAACATGAATGACTTCGGCGGGTACAACGAGGTGTGGGCGGAGTTCTTCGACGCCACCGGGCCGACCCGGACGACGGTGGCCGTGCACCAGTTGCCGCACCCGCACCTGCTGATCGAGATGCAAGCCGTCGCCCTGCTCCGCCAAGGAGGCCAGCTGTGAGTGAGATCGCCGAGCCGTTCAGCTTCCAAGGCTGGATCGCCCAGAACCAGCACCTGCTCAAGCCGCCGGTCGGCAACAAGGAGATGTTGCCGGGCAACGACGACTTCATCGTGATGGTGGTGGGCGGGCCGAACCAGCGCACCGACTTCCACGTCGACCCGTACGAGGAGTTCTTCTACCAGGTCAAGGGCAACATGCACATCAACCTGATGACCCCGGAGGGTCCGCGTACGGTGCACGTGCGCGAGGGCCAGATGTGGATGCTGCCGCGCAACACCCCGCACTCGCCGCAGCGGCCGGAGGCCGGTTCGATCGGCATGGTGATCGAGCGGGTCCGCGAGGAGGGCACGCTGGAGAAGTTCCAGTGGTACTGCCCGCAGTGCAGCAACAAGGTGCACGAGGTGGAGCTCCAGGTCCGCGACATCGCCGCCGACCTGCCCCCGGTCTTCCAGGCGTTCTATGCGGACGAGAAGGCGCGCACCTGCGACAACTGCGGCGCGCTGCACCCGGGCAAGGGCTGATGCCGGGACCGGTCGTGGACGTGCACACGCACGTCGTACCGAAGGGGTGGCCGGACCTCGACGCGCAGTGCGGCGGGTCCGGCTGGCCCTGGCTGCGGGTGGACTCTGAGCGGGCCGCCATGATCATGGTCGGCGAGACGGAGTTCCGCCCGATCGGCTCCGCCTGCTGGGACGCGCCGACGCGGCTGACGGACATGGACCACGACGGGGTGGACATCCAGGTGGTGTCGCCCACCCCGGTGTTCTTCTCCTACGACCGCCCCGCCGACCAGGCGGTGAAGGTGGCGCGGATCTTCAACGACCTCACCCTGGAGGTCACCGCCGACGGCGGGGACCGCCTGGTGCCGTTCTGCCAGGTGCCGTTGCAGGATCCCGACGCCGCCTGCGCCGAGCTGGACCGCTGCCTGGCGGCCGGCCACGTCGGCGTGGAGATCGGCAACCACGTCGGGGACCGGGACCTCGACGACGCCGGGATCGTGGAGTTCCTGACCCACTGCGCCGAGGTGGGGGCGCCGGTCTTCGTGCACCCGTGGGACATGCCGGGCGGCCCGCGGCTGGACCGCTGGATGGCCCGCTGGCTCACCGGGATGCCCGCGGAGACCCACCTGTCGGTGCTGGCGCTCATCCTCGGCGGCGTCTTCGATCGGGTGCCGGAGACGTTGCGGATCTGCTTCGCGCACGGCGGGGGCAGCTTCCCGTTCTGGCTGGGCCGCGCCGACAACGCCTGGCACCGCCGCAGCGACCTGGTACGCGGTGCCTCCACCGCCCCGCCCAGCTCCTACGTGGACCGGTTCTGCGTCGACTCGGTGGTGTTCGAGCCGGCCGCGCTGCGGCTGCTGGTCGACACCATGGGGGAGGACCGGGTGCTGGTCGGCAGCGACTACCCGTACCCGCTGGGGGAGCGGCCGGTCGGACAGGTGGTTCACAAGGCCGACTTCCTGTCGGGGGAGCAGCGCGACAAGCTGCTCTCCGGCAACGCCCTGCGCTTCCTGCACGGCTGACCGACGTGGCCGGCGTCCGTCGGCCACGACCACCCCGCGCCGCCTTTGCTCTGCTGCAGCGACGGCAACACTGGGAGCGGTTCCGTGTTGCGTGGGCTGCAGCAGAGCAAAGCGTGCCTGGCACGTTCCGCGCCCCGGGGCGGGCGGGAGAGGCGGCAGCCGGGTCGGCGCGTGAGAAGTGCGTTGGGGTGACTGCCCGGGCAGGATGGCGGCATGGCCGAGCCGCACGACCTGACCGCGTTGGAGCAGGCCGCCGCGATCGCCCGGGGCGAGCTGTCCAGCGTGGAGCTGGTCGAGCACCACCTGCACCGGGTGGACGCACTGGGCGACACCGTCGGCGCGTTCGTCACCGTCACGCCGGAGCTGGCGCGCGAGGCCGCCCGGGCCGCCGACGCCGTACCGGCCGACGAGCGCGGGCCGCTGCACGGCGTACCGACCGCCATCAAGGACCTGACGCTGACCGCCGGCGTCCGGACCACCTTCGGCTCGGCCGCCTTCGCCGACTTCGTGCCGCCGGTGGACGCCGACGTGGTCCGGTTCATCAAGGCGGCCGGGCTGGTCAGCCTCGGCAAGACCACCACCTCCGAGCTGGGCTGCTCGCTCTACTCCGAGGGCCTGGTCGCGCCGCCGGCCCGCAATCCGTGGCAGTTGGCGTACACGGCGGGTGGCTCCAGCGGTGGCGCGGCGGCCGCGGTGGCGGCCGGGCTGGTGCCGGTCGCGCAGGGCTCCGACGGCGGCGGATCGCTGCGCATCCCGGCCTCGCTCTGCGGCCTCGTCGGCTACAAGCCCAGCCGGGGCATGGTCTCCGGCGGGCCGCTCGGCTTCGGGGCGTTCGGACTGCCGATCAACGGCCCCATCGGACGGACCGTCGCCGACGTGGCCGCGCTGCTCGACGTGCTGGCCGAGCCGGTACCCGGCGAGCCCTACCTGCCGCCGGCCGCGCCCGTCGGCGGCTACCTGGCGGCCGCCCGCGACGCCGCTCCCGGCCGGCTACGGATCGGCCGGTTCACCACGCCGATGCTCGCCGACGAGCCGGTCCACCCCGACTGCGTCGCCGCCGTCGAGGGGGCCGCCGCGCTGCTCACCACCGCCGGCCACGAGGTGGTCGAGGTCCCCGCGCCGCTCGGCCCCGCGGCGTGGCCGCTCTTCGAGACCGTCTGGTACGTCCTGGCGCTCTCCCCGTTGCCGCCCGAGGCGGAGAGCCGCCTGCTGCCACTGACGCGGTTCCTCCGGTCCCGCGGCGCGGCGGTCGGCGCCGGCCCCCTGATGACCAGCCTCGCCGAACTCCAGGCTCAGGTACGCCTCGGCGTCCGTCGTACCGCCGGCTGCGACCTGCTGCTCTGCCCGACCCTCGCCGCGCCCCAGGCGTCGGTAGGCGCGTTCGCCGCCCTCGACCCGGCCGAGGATTTCGACCGGCAGCGCCGATTCTCGCCCTACTGCGCCATCTTCAACGTGACCGGTGATCCGTCCGTTTCGGTGCCGGTGGGGCGCACCGCGGACGGAATGCCGGTCGGGGTGCTCCTCACCGGCCGGTACGGCGAGGACGCCCGATTGATCGCCACTGCCGCGCAACTGGAACATCTGAGTGGCGGATGGGATCACCACCCCGCAATCTGGCGGGCCGTCGGCTCCGCTAACGTGAATACCACAAGCGGAGTCGGGGAATCGTCTCCTTGATCGTCCACCCGACCCGGAATTCCTGGTCTCTCTTTCCGCCTGGGGGCGTTGAGGTTGTCTGTTACCGAGACGTTGCTGGTCTTCGTCGGCATCCCGCTGGCCGCGGTGCTGGTGATCGCCGGACTGGCACTCGCCGGCGGCCGTGGCCGCGGTGGCGGCGCCAAGCGCTACCGGCCGGGCCGGCCCTTCGACTTCACTCCGGTCTGGTTCCTCGGCCGTCCGGAGCAGCTGGCCGACTCGGCCGGCACCGCGCTGGCGGCGGGCGCGCAGGCGCCGGCGCTGACCAGCCACAAGCTTGAGAAGGCCGGCGTCGAGGCGCCGGCCGGTGGAACCGGAGGCGCAAGTGACCGTTGGTGAGAAGCAGGCCACGACGACGGGGACGGCCACCCCGCCCGAGGTGCTGGACGGGCCCTTCTCGACCCGTCAGCTGCTCCGCATCGACGAGGCGCTCCGCTTGGCCGACAAGGGCACCGGCCTGGTCTTCTCGGTCTACGTGGGCGGCCTCGACGAGCCGATCCGGGCGCACGCCGAGCGGCTGCACCGCCAGCTGGCCGAGCCCGACAAGTCCGTCCTGATCGCCATCTCGCCGAACCAGCGCCAGCTGGAGATCGTGACCGGCCGGTACGCGCGCAAGCGCATCCCGGACACGTATGCCAAGCTCGCCGCGCTCTCCATGGTGGCGTCCTTCGGCGGCGGCGACCTGGCCGGCGGCATCATCCAGGGCCTCGACCAGCTCGCCAGCCACGCCGGCAAGGGCTGATCGCCCCGATCCACGACGAAGCCCGGTCCGCGTTCTCGCGAGCCGGGCTTCGTGTTGTCACCAACTCGGCGACGTGGCGGCAGGAAAGTGGCCGCGATGCCGCCACACCGGCGAACCGGCGCCAGAGATGCGGCGGGGCGGCCCGAGGATGCTCGGACCGCCCCACCGGCCGTCAGGCGCTCTGGGCGTCCTTCGCGCGGGCCTTCAGGGCGCGGACCACGCCGTCCCGGCCCTCGGCCACCAGCCGGCGCAGCGGCGCCGGGTGCCCCTCCTGCGCCAGCCAGGCCTCGGTCGCCGCGACCGTGTCGTCCTCGACCAGGTACGCCGGGTAGGCGAGCTGGGTGAACTCCTGCGCCGGCTCGCTGTCCCGGCTGGCCCAGACCCCGTCCACGGCCGCGAAGTACTTCTCGCGGTACGGCGCCACCAGCTCCACCTGCGCCGGGTGCGCGAAGCCCTGCAACAGGGCCCGGTGCCGCCAGTTCGGCAGCGCCTCCGGGCCGGTGAGCTGCGCCCACACCGCGGCCTTGTTCTCCGGGGTGGCCACCAGCGCGTGCGCGTACGCGGCCTCCCGCTCGCCGCTCGCCGTGCGGTCCTTCGCCAGCTCGGCGTCGACCTCCTCTGCGCCGGCCGCGCCGTTGGCCACCAGCGCCTGCAGCACCGTCCAGCGCAGCTCGGTGTCCACGGTCAGCCCGGCCGGCACCTCGCCGCCGTTGAGCCAGCCGCGCAGCGTGGCCAGGTCCTCGGCCGAGCGGGCCGCGGAGGCGTACGCGCGGGCCCAGGCGAGCTGGAAGCCGCTGCCCGGCTCCGCGGCGGCCAGCGCGGCCTTCGCGGTACGGGCCAGCTCGGCCCAGCCGGTCGGCGCCCACGCCGGGTCGGCGTAGAAGGTGAGCGTGGTGGTCCCCTGGCGCAGGGTCGCGGTGACCAGGTTGATGTCGGTCTCGGCCGGCAGGCCGGCCAGCACCAGCGCGACGTAGTCGCGGGCGGCGAGCTCGGCGTCGCGGGTCATGTCCCAGGCGGCCGTCCAGCACAACGCCCGGGCCAGCGACGACTCAAAGCCGGCGATGTGCTGCACCACGGTCGCCATCGACCGCTCGTCCAGCCGCAGCTTGCCGTACGTCAGATCGTCGTCGTTGAGCAGCAGCACGTCCGCGGCGCGCATGCCGTGCAGCGCGGTGAGCTCGGTCTGCTCGCCGGTCACGTCGACCTCGATCCGCTCCCGGCGGACCAGCCGGCCGTCGGTCAGGTCGTAGAGGCCCACGCCGATCCGGTGGGTACGCAGCGTCGGATGCCCGGAGGGCGCCTCCTGGCGGACCAGCACCCCCTCGTAGCTCCCGTCGGCGCCGATGGTCACCTCCGGGCGCAGGGTGTTGACCTGCGCGGTCTCCAGCCACTGCGCGGCGAACTTGCGCAGCTCCCGGCCGGAGGCCGCTTCCAGCTCGGAGAGCAGGTCGTCGAAGGTGGCGTTGCCCCAGGCGTGCTTGCCGAAGTACGCCCGCAGGCCGGCCAGGAACGGCTCCTCGCCCACGTACGCGACGAGCTGCTTGAGCACGCTGGCACCCTTGGCGTACGTGATGCCGTCGAAGTTGACCTCGACCGCCTCCAGGTCCGGCATCTCGCAGTAGACCGGGTGGGTCGAGGAGAGCTGGTCCTGCCGGTAGCCCCAGTTCTTGCGGATCGACAGGAAGGTCGTCCAGGCGTCGGAGAACCGGGTGGCGTGCGTGTTGCACCAGTGGCTGGCCCACTCGGCGAACGACTCGTTCAGCCACAGGTCGTTCCACCAGCGCATGGTGACCAGGTCACCGAACCACATGTGGGCCAGCTCGTGCAGGATCGTGTTGGCCCGCTGCTCGTACTCGAAGTCGGTGACCTGGGAGCGGAACAGGTAGTGCGACTCGGCGTGCGTGACGCAGCCGAAGTTCTCCATCGCGCCGGCGTTGAAGTCCGGCACCCAGAGCTGGTCGTACTTGGGCAGCGGGTAGCGCACCCCGAACTTCTCGTGGAAGAAGTCGAAGCCCTGCTTGGTAATCAGGAACAGGTCGTCCGAGTCCAGGTACGGCGCCATCGACGCCCGGCAGAAGACCCCCAGGTCGATGCCGTCGTGGCTGTCCCGCACCTCGTGGTACGGCCCGGCGCAGAGCGCGGTGATGTAGGTGCTCATCCGCGCCGACTCGGCGAAGTGGACGGTCTTGAGCCCCTCACCGGCCGGCTCCTCCCGCTCCACCGGCATGTTGGACACCACCCGCCAGTGGTCCGGGACGGTGGCGTGCCAGGTGTAGACGCTCTTCAGGTCGGGCTGGTCGAAGCAGGCGAAGACCTTCTGCGCGTCCGCCGTCTCGAACTGGCTGTACAGGTAGGTCTCGCCGTCGACCGGGTCCACCGTGCGGTGCAGGCCCTGCCCGCTGTTCGAGTACCCGAAGTCGGCGTCCACCACGAGGGTGTTCTCCGCGTCCAGACCGGACAGCGTGAGGCCCTTCTCGGCCGACCAGCCGGAGATGTCGACCGGGGCGCCGTTGAGCGTCGCGGACCGCACCGACTCGGCGGCCACCTCGATGAAGGTGGTCGCGCCGGGCTCGGTGCAGCGGAACTCGACCTCCGACACCGAGCGGAACGTCCGACCCGTGGCCTGCACGGCCGTCGACAGGTCAAGGTTGATGTCGTACCTGGTCACATCGAGCAGGCGGGCCCGCTCGGTGGCCTCGACCTGGGTCAGGTTGCGCACTCCCGGCACTGTTCGTCTCCATCCCACTCTCGCCGCGCCCCGGCGGCCCCCGGCCTCACCGGCCTGCTCGTGACGGCCGGTCCGAACCGAGTCTTCCATGCACCGACACCCTTCGGTGGTCGAGGTCACGCTCTCATTCGGGCGGCGGCCGATGCCGCGCGGGGTGAGGATCGGAAGAGAAGGCGCCGGAGTTCCGGCGCTCGGAATCGTGAAGGGATCTCACCGTGACCGAACGTGTCGCCGTGGACATGTGGTTCGACCCGCTGTGCCCGTGGGCGTGGATCACCTCCCGCTGGCTGCTGGAGGTCGAGAAGGTCCGGGCAGTGGACATCCGCTTCCACGTGATGAGCCTGGCCGTCCTCAACGAGGGCCGGGACCTGCCCGAGGAGTACCAGGAACTGATGAAGAAGGGCTGGGGTCCGGTCCGGGTCTGCATCGCCGTCGAGCAGGCGCACGGGCAGGAGGCCGTCGCCAAGCTCTACACCGCCATGGGCACCCGGATCCACCTCGGCAAGGAGGAACTCGGCCGGGAGCTCTTCGTCGCCGCGCTGCGCGACGTCGGGCTGGACCCGGCCCTCGCCGACGCCGCCGAGAGCACCGAGTACGACGAGGCGCTGCGGGCCAGTCACGAGGCGGGCATGCGGCCGGTCGGCACCGACGTGGGCACCCCGGTGATCCACGCGCCCGGGCCGGACGGTCGCAGCGTGGCCTTCTTCGGTCCGGTGATCACCCCGGCGCCGAAGGGGGAGGCGGCGGGCCGGCTCTGGGACGGTGTCCTGCTGGTCGCCGGCACCCCCGGCTTCTTCGAGCTCAAGCGCACCCGCGAGGTCGGCCCGATCTTCGACTGAGGCATCGGCGCCGGGCCAGGGCGGACCCTCGCACCGCAACCCCGCGCCGTCCGGCGTCACCCGGGCGGCGCGGGGCTCGTTTCACCGGATGTCCCCGCTGGCGGCCCGCCGGGCCGCACCCCTGGCAGCTCCTGGAGGCAACCCGATGGGTAAGCACCGCCGACTGTCCGACGACCCGCCGCAGGAGACGGGAGCCGAGGACTCCGGTGCGACGTACTGGTCCGTGGACGGTGCCCACTGGCCGTCCGTCCGTCCCTCCCTGCCGGCCGAGATGGTCGACCTGCTGGCGCCGCCGATCGTGGTGGGGGTGGCCCGGGTGGCCGGCAGCTCCCGGTTGGCGCCGTCCGTCGAGGTGGCCCGCCAAACCGGCGGGCCCCGCACGCCCGGCCCGGTCCGCTCCGGCCTCCCGGCCGGCCGTC
>NZ_QGGF01000346.1 GCF_003857015.1 Micromonospora globispora
GTGGTCGCCAACAGCACGGTGACCACCGCGGCGGCCCCGGCCACCAGCGGCCAGCGTCCACCGGCGAGGTCGGTCACCGCCGCCACCGGGACCCCGGCCTCCCCGGCCGGCGGAGCATCGGCCGGTGGGACGGTACGCGGGGACGCCGACTCGCCCTTGGTGGCCGGGGTGGCCGACGTGCCGGTCCGGGCCCCCTGGACAGTCTTCGAGGACGGCCGGAACACCACGTCCGAGCAGGAGTAATAGGTGTCCTGGGTGTCGGAGTTCTGCCAGATGACGTAGATGAGGTGTCGACCGGTGCGACCCGACGGCAACCGCCCCGGCATCTGGTACGCGCCGTCCCGCAGCGGCGGGTCGGTGACCGTCATGAACGGCCGCGGTTCCAGGTCCGCCCAGGTCAGCCGCTTGCTGGGGTCGTAGGAGTCGACGGTGGCGTAGAGCCGGAACGTGCCCTTGTGCGGGATCGTGGTCCGGTAGCGGAAGGTGAACCGGCTCCCGGCGCTCACCTCGGTCGCCGGCCAGTCCGGGCGGGGCAGGTCCAGCCCCCGGTACGCCGACAGCCCACCGCTGCACAGTTCGCCGTCGGGGATCCGCTCCCGGTCCCGGCCGTCGACCCGGGCGACCCGGATGTTGTCCCACTCACGTACCGCCGCGCCCGCCGCGATCGCCGCGCGGCAGGCGGGCGTCGTGGCGTACCCGCCCTCGGGTCCGCAGGCCGCCGCCCGGCTGAGCGGAGCGGTGGGTGCGCCGTGCGCCGCGGCGGGGACGGCGGTGAGCAGCAGGGTCGCGGCGACGGCCGCGACGGCCGCGACGGCGGCGACGGCGGCGACGGCGGCGACGGCGACGGCGGCGAGCATTCGGCGTACGGCCATGTGATCGACCTCCCGGGCAGAGGTACGGCCGCGGGAGGTCAACAGTTCGACGGCCGGGCGCCCGTGCGGTACCTCACTCAATGCCCCGTCGGGAAACGGCGCGGCATCGTGACCGGGCGGCCGATGCGCCGACGCACCTCAACGGCGATAGATTTCCCTGGCTGGATGCCTTCCGGAGGTCCTCGTCGAGGACAGGGAAGAGGAATGCCGATGTCCCGGCTCGCCCGCACCCGTCTGCTGTCCGCCCTCCTGCTTGGCCTGGTCTCCGTGGTCGTCCCCACTGGAGCGGCGCGAGCGGCCGCTCCGGTGGATCTGTTCGTCTCCGATGTCAGCGACAGTCCGGACCCGGTCTTCGCCGGGTCGACCGTCTCCTACACCGTCCAGGTGGGCAACCGCGGCCCGGGCACGGCGACCGGCACGCTGCTGACCGCACCACTCCCGGCCCGGGCCTCCTTCCAGGGGTCCAACGACGACCGGTGCAGCGCCACGTCGACGTTGATCACCTGCGACCTGGGAACGCTGGGCGCGCCCGGGATGGTTTCGCCGCTGATCATCGAGGTCAGGCCCACCGAGGCGGGGACGCTGTCGCTGACCTTCACGGTGTCCTCCACCGAACCGGACACGAACCCCTCCGACAACAGCCGTACCGCGACCACGACGGTGACCACACCCACCGAGGCCGACGTCGCGCTTCAACTGGGCGCGCAGTACAACCCCATCCACGCCGGCACGCAGTTCCTCATCTCCGCCGGGATGTTCAACTCCGGCCCAGCCACCGCCACCAATGTCACGGCGCGGCTCCGGATGCCGGCCGGCCTCTCGGTCACGTCCGGCGCCGCCTGCGTACCCGACGGGACCGACTCGGTCTGCACCGTCGGCCCGACCGAGCTGCCCGCCCCGGCAGGATCCACCGCCCTGCTTTGGGTGACCGCGTCCGCACCCGGAGACTTCACGATCTCGGGCTCCGTCACGGCAGACCAACCGGACCCGCAGCCGGCGAACAACAGCTCGTCCGTCTCGTTCACCGTGCTGCCCGCCGCGGACCTCGCCGTCACGGTCAGCGAGTCCAGCGACCCGAGCCTCCCCGGTCGGGCCCTCACCTACACGCTGACGGTCACCAACCACGGCCCGTCGCCGTCCGCCGCCCACCTGACCGACGCGTGGTCCGCGACGGTGGCCGGTGGCGTCACGCTGCTCTCCGTCGAGCCGTCGCAGGGCGGTTGCGGGTCGACCATCGCCGGGCGGGTCGAGTGTGACCTCGGCGTACTGGCCAGTGGAGCGACCGCGACCGTGGCGGTCAGCCTGCGGCCGCAGGGCGTGGGCACGGTCACCACCGAGGCCCGGGTGACCGGCACCGAGTACGACGGAGATCCGACCAACAACACCGCCACGGAGACCACCGCGGTGCACTGAACCCGGGCGTGGCTGCTGATCCACCGGCCAGTCGGGGCGGCGGGGCGGACGCCGTCACCGGACCGGCCGGGTGTGCTGACCGACCGGTCGGTGGACCGCTCGGGGGACGGCGGGCGGAGGGCCCTTGGCCCTACAGTGACGGCACCCTGTGATCAAGGAGCGTCCTGTGTCCGAGCCGCCATCGGCGCCAGATTCACCCCGGACCGCCGCGGCGGCCGGGTCGACGGGTGGCGACGTCCCCGCTGACGCCACGCCGTATCTGCTCGTCATGCCCACCGCCGAGGGCCTCCCACCGGGCGTGGTGTGGCCCGGTCAGGAGGGCCAGCCCGCGTGGGCGATTCCGGTCACCGTCCCGGCCGGCACCCGCGGGTACGCCCTCTTCCTGCCCCTGGTCCCGGCGAGCCTGGCCGAGGGCCAGCCGCCCGCCCCGGTCGCGGTGATCCCCGCGCAGCCTGCCACCGGCACTGCGCCGGCCCCGGCGAGCGGCCCGGCTCCGGCCGGCGCCGTCCCCGCCCAGC
>NZ_QGGF01000464.1 GCF_003857015.1 Micromonospora globispora
CCCCCCAGGTGTACGTCTCGACGTCCAGGTGGTCGCAGCCGGCGGCCGGCCCGGCGTACAGCGCGGCGAGGGCGGCCCGCAGCACCGGCAGGGTGGAGGTGAGCGGCGGTTCGGGTGGGGCGTGCAGCGGCACGTGGTAGTGCACCCGCCACGGCCCGGGCAGCCGCGCGTCGAGGGCGTCGTCCAGGTCGTCGGCGGCGTACGCGGGGTCGGCCGGGTGGGCGGCGTGGGCGCAGCCGGCGGCCCGGGTCTGGTGCAGGAAGCGGGGCTCCACCCAGCGGCGCAGCGCGTCGGCCGTACCGGCCGGGTGGGCGGCCTCGACGGCGGCGGAGACCTGCACCTTGACCACCGGCAGCCCGGCCGCGCGGAGCCGGCCCAGCGCCTCGGCCGGCTCCTCCCAGGCGCACGCCAGATGGGCCAGGTCGAGACAGATCCCGAGCCGGTCCGTATCCATGGCTGACAATACCGCGCCCGCCTGTTCCGTGGACTCCACAATGCACCCCGGTTCCGGTTCGAAGCCGACTCGGATTGTCCGGCCGGTCTCCCGCTCGAGGGCGGCGAGCCCGGTCGCCAGCTCGGCGAGCCGCCGCCGGGCGGTCTCGGCCCGGTCGGCGTCCCACGGCTGCCGCCAGGCCAGCGGCAGGGTGGAGATCGAGCCGCGGGCCGCGTCGTCGGGGAGCAGGTCGGCCAGCACCCGGGCCAGGTCCAGCGTGTAGGTCAGCCGGTCCGGGGTGGTCCAGTCTGGGTGGTAGACGGCGCCCTTGACCACCGGCGCCTGGAACGCGGCGTACGGGAAGCCGTTGAGGGTGACCACCTCCAGCCCGCGTACGGCCAGTTCGGCGCGGAGCCGGCGGCGCAGCGCCGGGTCGGCGGCCAGCTCGGCGGTGACCGGGGCGGCCAGCCAGAGCCCGAGCCCGAGCACGTCGGCGTCGAGGGCCCGGCGGACCGGCACGGCGTACGTGTCGAGCTGGGCGAGGATGCCGGTCAGGTCCTCGGCGGGGTGGACGTTGGTGCAGTAGCCGAGGTGGACGGTGGTGCCGTCGCCGTGCCGCAGTCGCATCACTCGCCCCCGCGCAGGATGGAGTTGCCGGCGAAGGTCGGGGCGAGGTCGTCCAGGTCGCCCAGGTCGAGCCGACCGGACTGGCCGTAGAACTGCACCGGGTTGCGCCAGAGCACCCGGTCGACGTCGTCGGAGGTGAAGCCGGCGAGCAGCATCGCCTCCCCGGTGGCCCGGGTGAGCAGCGGGTCGGAACGCCCCCAGTCGGCGGCCGAGTTGACCAGCATCCGCTCGGTCCCGTACGTCTTGAGCAGCTCGACCATCCGCGGCGGGGACATCTTGGTCTCCGGGTAGATGGAGAAGCCGAGCCAACAACCGGTGTCCCGGACCAGCTTCACGGTCACCTCGTTGAGGTGGTCGACCAGTACCCGACCCGGGTCGATACCGGACTCGGCGACCACCGCGAGGGTGCGCTCGACGCCGCGGCCCTTGTCCCGGTGCGGGGTGTGCACCAGGGCCGGCAGGCCGTGGGCCACCGCCAGAGCGAGCTGACCGGCGAACGCGGCGTCCTCGGCCGGCGTCATCGAGTCGTAGCCGATCTCGCCGACCGCCACCACGCCGTCCTTGTCCAGGTAGCGCGGGAGCAGGTCGAGCACCGGGTGGCAGCGCGGGTCGTTGGCCTCCTTGGGGTTCAGCGCGATCGTGGCGTGGTGCCGGACGCCGAACTGGCTCGCCCGGAACGGCTCCCAGCCGATCAGGGAGTCGAAGTAGTCGACGAAGGAGGCGACGCTGGTGCGCGGCTGGCCCAGCCAGAACGCAGGCTCCACCACCGCGCGTACCCCGGCGGCGGCCATCCGCTCGTAGTCGTCGGTGGTCCGGGACGTCATGTGGATGTGCGGGTCGAAGATGCGCATCACGCCTCCCTGGTGGTGGTCAGCTCCGCGCCGGCGCCGAGCCGGTGGAGCAGGTCGGTGGCGTCGGCGGGCATGGTCCGGCCGGCGGCGTGCCGCTCGGCCGCCAGCGCGGCCAGCATCGCCGCCAGTTCCCCGTCGGCGCGGCCGTCGAGGTCGTCGACGACGGCCAGCGGTACGCCGGTGAAGACGCACTTGAGCACCGCCTGCCGCCAGGCGGGCTGCTCCAGGTGCCGGGCGTACGGGCCGAGGGCCGCGGCGATCAGCCGGGTGTCGTTGGTGCGGATGGCGTCGTGCAGCAGCGGGACGCCGGCCGCGCCGATCGGCAGCAGCGGCAGGGCGCGCAGCACCGCCCGCTTCTCGGCGGCGTCACCGTGCCGGTACAGCGTTTCCGCCGCGACGGCGTGGTCGGCGGGGAGCGCGGTGAGCAGCAGCGCCCGGGCGGCCTCGTCGGCGGTCCAGCCGGGCGGGTCGGACAGCGGTCCCCGCCCGCAGTGCCGCCCGGCGGCGGGAAAGAGCCGGGCGATCGCCGTGGGCTCGGTCGTGACGCGGCGCAGGGCCGCGTCCAGCCACTGCGGATCGGGTACGCCCCGCAGCGCGGCGCGCAGTCGGTCGGGTGTCATGCCGTCTCCCCATTCTGCCGGATGGCAGGTGTTCAGCCACCGCCTTTGCTCTGCTGCCCCCCACGCAACAGCGACTGTCCGGATACCGGACGTTCGGTGTTGCCTCCGCTGCAGCAGAGCAAACGGGCCGTGTCATGTGTCTGGCCCCTGACGGGACCGCCCGGGCCGGCCGCGCCGGCCGCACCGGCGGCGCCATGTGCAGCGAACGCACCGGCGCCGGGTGGAGCGACCGCGCGGGCGGCACTGGCCACCCGGCGCCGGTGCGTTCGCT
>NZ_QGGF01000512.1 GCF_003857015.1 Micromonospora globispora
GCGCAGCGCGCTCGTGGCTTCCGCCGGTTCCCCGGCGGAAGCCACGAGCGCGCTGCGCAGCCGTCGGGCGACGGGCGCCTCGACGGTGCTGGACGCGGACTTGACGAACTCGCCCATTTCCTTCAGCTTGGCGAGAACGGTCTTGCTTTCGACCCCGAGCTCCTTTGCAAGCTCGTGTACGCGGGCCTTACCTGCCACTGCACTCCTCACTCCGAGGTCGTGCGGGCAGCACCCGCAGCGACCTCACTCGTGCACTTGAAGCCTGGTCATTTCAGGGACTTCATCGTGTGCTCATGTTGGTCGTCCTACCTTGCTAGCGATCCCTCGTCCGGTCGGGCTGACCGGACGTAGAGGTTGGCGCGTCGATGTGCTCCGCAAGCTCACCATGATCGATGATCCCGGTGATGCGCAGTGCCCGCCCGAAGGCGCGGCGCCGCATCGCCTGCGCGAAGCAGGCCGGATCAGGGTGCACGTGTGCTCCCCGACCCGGCAGCCTGCGGGCCGGATCGGGCCGGAGGCTGTAATGACCAGCCTCGTCGCCGACCGCGACGATCCGCAGCAGTTCGCTGGCCGGCGCCCGCCTCCGGCAACCCACACAGGTGCGCTCCGGTTGCGCGCGTCGTACCACTGAGAAAGTCTACCCCTAGCTGCTCGAGATCGCGCCGCCCGGCTCCGGGACGTGATCAGCCCCGCTCCGGCCCGACGTGCCGGTCTGCTCCGCATCCGACCGGATGTCGATTCGCCAACCGGTCAGCCGGGCAGCAAGCCGGGCATTCTGCCCTTCCCGGCCGATCGCCAGCGAGAGCTGGTAATCCGGCACGGTCACCCGCGCGGTCCGGCTGGCCAGGTCGACCACCTCGACCCGCAGCGCCTTGGCCGGCGACAACGCGTTCCCGACGAAGGTCGCCGGGTCGTCCGACCAGTCGATGATGTCGATCTTCTCGCCGTGCAGCTCACTCATCACCGCGCGGACCCGCTGGCCCATCGGCCCGATGCAGGCGCCCTTGGCGTTCACGCCCGGAGCGGTGGAGCGCACCGCGATCTTCGTACGGTGACCCGCCTCACGCGCGATCGCACCGATCTCGACCGTGCCGTCGGCGATCTCCGGCACCTCGAGGGCGAAGAGCTTCTTCACCAGTGCGGGGTGCGAACGGGACAACGTGATCTGCGGACCGCGCATTCCCTTGGCCACGTGCACCACGACGCAGCGGATCCGCTCGCCGTGCGCGTACCGCTCGCCGGGGACCTGCTCGGACTGGGGCAGGACGCCCTCCAGCTTGCCCAGGTCGACGCTGACGATGCCCTTCTCGGCCCGCGCCTCGTGCGCCTGCACGACACCGGTGACCAGGTCACCGTCCCGGCCCACGTACTCGCCGAAGTGCACCTCGTCGGTGGCCTCCCGCAGCCGCTGCAGGATGACCTGCTTCGCGGTCATCGCGGCGATCCGGCCGAAGTCGTGCGGGGTGTCGTCCCACTCGCGCACCACCGCGCCCTCGGAGTCGAGCTCCTGCGCGTAGACCAGGGCGGCCCCCGTCTTGCGGTCGATCTCCACCCGGGCGTGCGCCTCGGCGCCCTCGGTGTGCCGGTAGGCGGTCAGCAGCGCGGTCTCGATCGCCGCGAGGATCGTGTCGAACGGGATCTCCCGCTCGCGCTCGAGTGCGCGCAGCGCCGCGAGGTCGATGTTCACCTCTCCTCGTCCTCCACATCTTCGTCGTCGATGTCGTCAGTGTCGTCGTCGGCTTCGTCCGCGCCGTCGAATTCGTCCGCTTCGTCGATCTCGTCGAGGCGGGTGAACTCCACCTGCACCCGACCGGGGCCGAGTTCGGCGTAGGTGTGTTCCGCGCGGCCCGCGTCCGTCTCCAGCGTCACGCGGTCGTCGTCGGCGGCGATCACCCGCCCGGTGAGCTGCCGGTCCCCGGCGGCCCGCTGCTCGGGCAGGCCCGCCGCGCCGCGCACGGTCACCTTGACCAGCCGGCCGACGTTGCGCCGCCAATGCCGGGGCAGGGTGAGCGGGCGGTCCACGCCCGGGGAGCTGACCTCCAGCTGGTACTCCCCCGCGACGATGTCGCCGCCGGACTCCTCCGCGGCGTCCAGCGCCGCGGAGACCGCCCGGGAGACGTCCGCGACGGCGTCCAGGTTGATCCCGCCGTCGGCGTCCACGATCACGCGTACGACGTGCCGCCGGCCGGCCCGGGAGACGGAGAGGTCCTCCAGGTCGTACCCAGCCTCGGTGACGACCGGCTCGATCACCTCGCGCAGGCGCGCGCGCCGGGCGCCGAGGTCACCGCGCGGAGCGCCGACCCGGTCCCCGCCACGGGGGCCGTCGGTCCGGCGGGGTCGACCCGTCGGCCCGGTCGGCCTGGTGGCACGGCCACGCTGCGTCATCTGGCACCCTTTCTCCTGATCGAGCCGGGCCCCTCGGCCCGCCATGCCGGCACGCCACCGGGGCGGTCGCGCCCGGTGGCTGCGCAGAGCGTAACGCGCGGGCCGGGCAGCGGACCCGGCGGCGCACCGACGCCTCTGGCCCACGGGGCGGCACGGATGGTGTTGACTTGTCCGGTGGCAACCGGCAGAACGACACAGCGCAACGGTGCACCGGGACATTCCCGGCGTAAGGTGCTGCGCGCCGGAGCGCTGGCGGCGCTCGGTGGCGCCGCCCTGCCGCTGACCGGCTGTGATCTTTTCGACCGCGACGACCAGAAGGAACGGGCCCCCGATCCGCTGGAGCCGCTGGCCGCCGAGGCGGCCGAGCTGGCCGCCCGGCACCGGGCCGCCGCCACGGCGGACCCGACCCTGGCCGAC
>NZ_QGGF01000592.1 GCF_003857015.1 Micromonospora globispora
GCGGTACGCCCCGCAGCGGCGTGGTGTGCCGACCGACCTGGACCGCGAGGGCGGCCAGCAGCAACCCCACGACCAGCGTGTGCACCGCCGCCCGGGCGGCCCGTCCGGCGACCAGGCTCACCGCGCCGACCAGCGCGACCGGCACGGTCGGCACGATTGCGATCAGCGCCACCAGGAGCAGGACGTCGCCGCGCGAGGCGCGGTGGAACAGGAAGAAGTCGGGGCTGCGGCCCAGCACGTCGAGCAGCGGCTGGGTGACCACCAGCCCGACCAGGGCGACCACCTCCAGCAGCCGGCGCAGCTCCGCCCGCCACCGCCCGGGTTCCCGGGGTGCGCCGGGCGCGGCCGGCCGGGCTTCCGACGGCGTGAGGGTGCGTTCAGCCACCCACGACCGCCTGGTAGAGCGTCCGCGTCCCCGACGGCAGCTCCGACCGGCGCTCGATCCGGCAGCGGGTCGCGAGCAGCCGCTCGAACGTGTCCCGCCGGTAGTCGGGGAAGAGGCCCTCCGGCTTGTTGGCCAGCAGCCGGCGGGCCATCGGGTCCTCGGGGTGGACGAACTCCACCACCAGCCGGCCGCCGGGCACGCCGAGGCCGACGATCTGGTCCACCACCTCCCCCAGCGGCACGTTCCGGCCGATCGCCAGGTGGTGCACCAGCGCCAGGGCGAGGACGACGTCGGCCTGGGTCCGGTCGGCGAAGCCGGCCCGCTCGACGCCCCGCCAGCCGCCCCCGGGCGACGGATCGGCGAGGTCCATCACCAGCGGCAGGACGCGCCGCTCGCCGTCCGCGCGCAGCGCCCGGTAGAGCTCGTCGGCGACCGCCGGGTCCTGCTCCACCGCGACCACGTAGTCCGCGTGCCGGGCGGCGATCCGGGCGTACCGGCCGTCGTTGGCGCCCAGGTCGAGCACCAGTCCGGACCCGCCGAGGGTGGCCGTCGCCGCCTCGACGAAGCGTTCCTTGGCCTGCCGGTCCGGCACGGAGTAGCCGCAGGTGCGCTGGTAGTCCGACCAGTGGCTCGCCCCCGGCCGGCGGTCCAGCCGGCGGACCAGCTTCTCGATCCCGCGGACGGTGGCCGAGGCCAGCTCCCGGGAGTACCCGGCCGCCCGTAGCTGGGCCCGGACGTCGCGGGTGGTGGAGCGGGCGTGCCGTGCCTGCATGGCGCCGTGCAGGTGCACGTGGGTGGGCACGCCGGGCAGCAGCCGCCGGGTTCCGCCGAAGAGCCGGCGCATCTGGTCCGGCTCGATGCCGTCGACCCGGGCCCGCAGCCAGGGCTGGAAGTCCACGCCGAGGTGGGCCTGGAGCAGCAGCGGGTAGAGCAGGGTCTGGCAGAACTGGCGGTACCCGGCCCACGGTTCGCCGTCCCGCGCCGGCGCGAAGGAGCCGACGTCGATGAAGACCGGCGAGGCGCCGCGCCACTGCAGGTTGTAGGCCGACCCGTCCTTGGTGGTGAAGCCGGCCGCGAGCGCCGCGCGCAGGATGTTCAGGTGCAGCAGGGCGGCGTCGCGAAGCATCCCGAAGGACCATTCGTACGGGTGGGAGACAAACGGGATGCGTTCGTGCCGCAGCACCGCGGTCCAGGGCACGTCGACCGGGGTCGGCACCAGTTCCTCGGTGCCGCAGACCTTGCCCTCGGCCAGCAGGGACCGGAAGAAGTCGGTGGCCGCGAGGGAGCGCCAGTCCCGGGCCGCCAGGTCGTCGAGCCCGCGCAGCACCTCGCCGTCGCGGTGGAAGACCCGGTTGGTCGGGTCGCGGAACGATCCGGGTTCGATCCGGATGCCGGTGTCGGAGATCGCCATCGCCGATCCCGGCCCGCTCAGCCCTGGTCGCTGGGCTGACGACGGAAGCGGGCGACCAGTCGGCGCCAGTAGAGCTTGGCCGCCACCGCCGCTCCGGCCACCCCACCGACCACCGCCTGCACGATCAGGCTGCCGGACCCCGCATCCAGGTAGGCCAGGTGCATCACCGGCTGCTCCCTTCCCTCGCCGTCATCAAGCCGGCAGACCGGGGCGCGCCGCGATGAGGCTTTTAACCCTTAAAGCCGGACTTGTCTCCCTGCACACCGTACGCCGGACCGGCCGACCGTGGAGGCCACACCGGTCACCGGGCCCACGTCCGTTCCGTTCAAGACAGCCGCCCCCGGCCACCCCTACCGTCGCCGCCATGACACCTCGCTTCGACCTCATCGGCATGGCGGTCACCGACATGGCCCGCACCCTCGACTTCTACCGGCAGCTCGGGTTGGCCATCCCGCCCGGCGCGGAACGCGAACCGCACGTCGAGGTCATCCTGGACAGTGGGCTGCGGCTGGCCTGGGACGCGGTCGACATGGTCCGCACCTTCGACCCGGGCTTCACCCCGCCCACCGGAAGCCCGCGGGTCAACCTGGCGTTCCGCTGCGCCGACCCGGCCGAGGTCAACCGCTGGTACGCCGAGCTGACCGGCGCCGGGTACCACGGCCACCTGGCACCGTGGGACGCCGTCTGGGGCCAGCGGTACGCGGTCCTGCACGACCCCGACGGCAACGGGGTGGATCTGTTCGCCCCGCTCGCCGCCGACTGACCAGGACTCAGTCGGGCAGCAGGCGGGTTGGTGGGACGCCGGCCAGCTCGCGGACGTCCCGGGTGAGGTGGGCCTGGTCGGCGTACCCGGCGCGGGCGGCCACCTCGGCCAGCGGCTTACCGGCCCGGGCCAGCGTCTTCGGGCCGTACCCGAAGAGGCTCAGGCTGCGTCGGTGCAGGGCGCGCTGACCGAGGCCGACCTCGGCGGCGGCACCAGCGTCGCCC
>NZ_QGGF01000593.1 GCF_003857015.1 Micromonospora globispora
GACGGTCCCGCCGCCGCAGGGCTGGGTCTGGCCCGCGTCGGGTGGTCTCGTGCCCGCCGACCCGTACGGCTACGGCCATCCGTACGGCTGGTATCCGGCCGGTGCCGGCTGGGACCCGAACGATCCCCTGGTCACGCCCCCGCACGCCGGCTTCGGCGGGTGGTTCTCCCGCTGCACCGGGGCGTTCCGCCGCGGCTGGCGACTGCTCCTGCCGATCATGCTGCTCACCCAGGTGGTGCCGGGCGCGGCGCTGTCGGCCCTCGCCCTCGCGCTCGGCCCGTCGAGCCAGGTCGGCACCGGGCCTGACGGCGCTCCGGTCCGGCCGGACGATTACTTCCAGGGCGTGGCCGCCATCCTCGGCGTGGCGTTCGTCGGCAGCCTGCTCATCGGGCTGGTGCAGAGCCTGGGTTGGGCGGCGGGAACCTGGGTGGTGACCCGGCAGGCGGCCGGTGAGCCGGTCGCCCTCGGCCCGGCGCTCCGGTACGGGCTGCGGCGCGCCCTCGGCCTCTGGGGCTGGACCCTGCTGGTCTCGGTCCTGATGGGCGTCGGCCTCTGCTTCTGCGTGCTGCCCGGGATCTACCTGGCCTTCGCGCTGTCCCTGACCGGGCCGGTCTACCTCTTCGAGCGGGAGAACCCGATCGGTCGCTCCTTCCGGATCTTCCACCAGCGGCTCGGTCCGGTTCTGGGCCGGGTCGCCCTGGTGGCGGCCGTGGTCATCCTCGGCAGCATGGTCGGCGGCGTGCTGGAGCAGGTCGGTCTGCTGCCGTTCGGCGACCGTCCGCTGGCCGCACCGGGTGCCGGCGTGGGTGCGCTGGCGGTGGTCGTGCTGGCTGCGGCGCTGGTCGCACCGGTCTACCTGGTTCAGCTCGTCGGGCTGCTCGCCACGTACGCCGAGCACCGTGCCCATGAGGGCCCGGTGAACTCCGCCCGACTGGCCGCGGAACTCGGCTGAGCGGGGCCATCGTGCTTGCACTCGGCTAGGCAGAGTGCTAAACAGGTCATTGGCACTCGCATACCGTGAGTGCCAATGGTCGGGGCGGTAGGGCCACGGCCGCACCGGCGTCTCGATGGCGCCGGGGTGGCACATGGCCGGTCGTCGCGGGCTGTCCGGCCCGACCGAGGAGACGTCGTCGTCGCCAGGTGGCGACGTCCCAAGGTGCGTACACCAGGCGGCCCATCCGGGGCACACACTCGGGTGGCCCGTGAGTGTCCAGGAGGACAACGCCGTATGGCCAAGATGATCGCGTTCGACGAAGAGGCGCGCCGCGGCCTCGAGCGGGGCATGAACCAGCTCGCCGACGCCGTGAAGGTGACGCTCGGCCCCAAGGGCCGCAACGTCGTGCTCGAGAAGAAGTGGGGTGCCCCCACCATCACCAACGATGGTGTGAGCATCGCCAAGGAGATCGAGCTCGAGGACCCGTACGAGAAGATCGGCGCTGAGCTGGTCAAGGAGGTCGCCAAGAAGACCGACGACGTGGCCGGTGACGGCACGACGACGGCGACCGTCCTGGCCCAGGCCCTGGTTCGCGAGGGCCTGCGCAACGTGGCCGCCGGTGCCAACCCGATGGCCCTGAAGCGGGGCATCGAGGCCGCCGTGACCAGCGTCTCGGAGGAGCTGTCCAAGCTCGCCAAGGACGTTGAGACCAAGGAGCAGATCGCCTCCACCGCCTCCATCTCCGCCGGTGACAGCACCGTCGGCGAGATCATCGCCGAGGCGATGGACAAGGTCGGCAAGGAAGGCGTCATCACCGTCGAGGAGAGCAACACCTTCGGCCTGGAGCTTGAGCTCACCGAGGGTATGCGCTTCGACAAGGGCTACATCTCCGCGTACTTCATGACCGACCCGGAGCGTATGGAGGCCGTCTTCGACGACCCGTACCTCCTGATCGTCAACAGCAAGATCTCGTCGGTGAAGGACCTGCTCCCGATCCTGGAGAAGGTCATGCAGTCGGGCAAGCCGCTGCTGATCATCTCCGAGGACATCGAGGGCGAGGCCCTGGCCACCCTGGTGGTCAACAAGGTCCGCGGCACCTTCAAGTCGGTCGCCGTCAAGGCGCCGGGCTTCGGTGACCGTCGCAAGGCCATGCTGGCCGACATCGCCATCCTCACCGGTGGCCAGGTCATCAGCGAGGAGGTCGGCCTCAAGCTGGACGCCGTCGGCCTCGACATGCTGGGCCGCGCCCGCAAGGTCGTGGTGACCAAGGACGAGACCACCATCGTGGACGGCGCCGGTGACGCCGAGCAGATCCAGGGTCGGGTCAACCAGATCCGCGCCGAGATCGAGAAGAGCGACTCGGACTACGACCGGGAGAAGCTGCAGGAGCGGCTGGCCAAGCTGGCCGGCGGTGTTGCGGTGATCAAGGTCGGCGCGGCCACCGAGGTCGAGCTCAAGGAGCGCAAGCACCGTATCGAGGACGCCGTCCGCAACGCGAAGGCCGCCGTCGAGGAGGGCATCGTCCCGGGTGGTGGCGTCGCGCTGGTCCAGGCCGGCAAGACCGCCTTCGACAAGCT
>NZ_QGGF01000596.1 GCF_003857015.1 Micromonospora globispora
CGGGCGTGCGCGGCGGCCGACGCCACCGCCTCCAGGCAGCCGGGGCGGCCGCAGCCGCAGCGCGGGCCGTCGGGGCGTACCAGGATGTGGCCGATCTCCCCGGCGGCGCCGTGCGCGCCGACGGCGGCCGCGCCGTCGACCACGTGGGCGGCGGCGATGCCGGTGCCGATCGCGACGAAGAGGACGTGCCCGGTGCCGCGTCCGGCACCGAGCCGGGCCTCCGCCAGGCCCCCGACGCGCACGTCGTGGCCGAGCGCCGTCGGCAGGCCGAGCCGCGCCGCCGCCAGGTCGCGCAGCGGTACGTCCCGGAAGCCGAGGTTCGCCGACCAGACCGCCACCCCGCGGGCCTCGTCGACCACTCCCGGCACGGCGATCCCGCCGGCCACCGGCGTCAGCCCGTCGGCGCGGGCCTTGCCGGCCAGCGCCTCGGCGATGTTCAGGATGGTGTCGACCACCGCGTCCGGTCCGTGCTCGGCCCGGGTGGCGTGCCGTTCGGCGTGCACGACGGCGCCGTCCGGGCGGACCAGGGCGCACTTCATGCCGGTGCCGCCGACGTCCAGCGCGACGACGACCTCGCCTGAGGTCACGCGAGGACCACGGAACGGGTCAGGTGGCGGGGCGCGTCCGGGTTTAGGCCGCGGCTGGTGGCCAGTGCGACGGCGAAGCGCTGGGCCAGGATCAGGTCGGCCATCGGGTCGACCGGGGTACGCCCGGCCGCCCAGCTCGTCAGCACCGTGCGGCAGCCGTGGGTGCGGCTGTGCACGAAGGTCGCGCCGGTGGCGCAGACGTCCTCGGGGAGCCCGTCGGGCACCGCGCCGAACGCCCAGACCAGCCGGCCCGGCGCGGCGATCGAGATGGGTCCGTGCCGGTAGTCCATCGCCGGGTACGCCTCGGCCCAGAAGGTGGCCGCCTCACGGCACTTCAGCGCGGCCTCCTGGGCCAGCCCCACCGTCCAGCCGCGACCGAGGAAGGTGACCTGCTCGATCCGGGCCGGGTCGATCGGCAGCGGGGCCCGGACGGCCACCTCGGCGTCGGCGACCAGGCGGCCCATGGGGTCGCCGAGGTGGGCGCGGAGCAGGGCCAGCGCGGTGGTGGCGAAGCGGGTCTGCACCACCGACCGCTCGTCGGCGAAGGGCATGGTGACCGCGGCGTCGGCCAGCTCGACGGCGGGGGAGCCGGGGTCGCCGACGAGGACCGTGGTGGGGAGCTGCCCGCGCAGCGCGGTGAGCAGTCCCAGCACCTCGGTGGTGGTGCCGGAGCGGGTGATCGCGATGAGCCGGTCGTAGCGGCGGCCGGTGGGGAACTCGCTGGCCTGGAAGGCGTCGGTCTCGCCCTGGCCGGCGCGCTCGCGCAGCCCGGCGTACGCCATCGCCATGAACCATGACGTACCGCAGCCGACGACGGCGACCCGCTCGCCGGGGCGCGGCAGCCGGTCGGCGACGGTCGGGGCGAGCTGCGCCGCCTCCCGCCAGCAGTCGGGCTGGCTCGCGATCTCCGCGTGCACGTACGCCATGACAACTCCTCGCAGGGGAGATCGTGCGCAATACGGCTCGTTATTGCCGTCTTTCGCGCGTTATTCTGCGCGAGCCCGGGTGGCCGTGGCAACCAGCTCCCAGATCGCGCAGGCTAGGGTTTTGCGCACTGGTAGTTTCGCGCACTATTGTGCACGCAATCAATCACCTTCGTGCAGAAGTCAGTGGAGGCCCCCGCGGTGGACCGGTACGCCCGATGGAACGCCCTGCTCGAGATGCTGACCGACAGTGGCCGGGTCAGCGTCGAGGAGGCGGCCGGGCGCCTGGACGTCTCCCAGGCCACCATCCGGCGTGACTTCGACCAGCTCGCCCAGCAGCAGATGATCACGCGCACCCGGGGCGGCGCGGTCGCCAACGGCGTCTCGTACGACCTGCCGCTGCGCTACAAGACCGCCAAGCACTCCGCCGAGAAGCAGCGGATCGGCACCGCCGCCGCGGCCCTGGTCACCCCCGGCACCGTGGTCGGCCTCAACGGCGGCACCACCAGCACCGAGGTGGCCCGGGCGCTGGCCGTCCGGCCGGACCTGAACACCAACGCCGAGGGCGCCCAGCTCACCGTCGTCACCAACGCCCTGAACATCGCCAACGAGCTGCTGGTTCGTTCGCGGATGAAGGTGGTGGTGGCCGGCGGCGTGGTCCGGCCCAAGTCGTTCGAGCTGGTCGGCCCGCTGGGCGGGGCCCTGCTGCGCGAGGTGACGCTGGACATCGCCCTGCTCGGCGTGGACGCGATCGACCCACAGCTCGGCGCCGCCGCCCACCACGAGGGCGAGGCGGCGATGAACAACCTGATGGTGGCCCGGGCCAAGCGGGTGGTGATCATCGCGGACTCGTCCAAGCTGGGCGGGCACGCCTTCGCCCGGATCTGCCCCGTCGACCGCGTCGAGACGCTGGTGACCGACTCCGGTGCGTCCCCTGCCGTGGTGCAGGCCTTCCGGGACGCCGGCGTCCACGTCATCTGCGCCTGATCCGCCCGCGGCCGTCGCGTCCGATGCGCCCGTGGGCGGCCCTGGTTAGGCTGAGATCCCCGGTCGGCGTCGCCGTGCCGGCCGCCGCCTTCCTCAGGAGCGCCATGCCCGCCGACGCGTCCCCGGCCGCCACCGACCGGCCCGAGCCGCCCGGGCGCGTCGACGTCGAGCGTCGGGAAACCGCCGTCACCGTTCCGCCACCCCGCTCCGCCCCGGCCGTCGAGGCCGCCCCGACAGCGCCCACGACGGGCGCCACGCCCGGTCCGGG
>NZ_QGGF01000597.1 GCF_003857015.1 Micromonospora globispora
GGACTGGGTTAGGAAGTCGGCCAGGGCGGTGGGGGAGTCGAGGGTGAGGTCGGCGGCGTCTGCGACCTCGTGACCGGTCTCCGGGTTGGCGACCGCGACGCAGACGCCGATGAAGTCGGGGTCGGCCGCGGCCCGGGCGCGCAGCGCGGCGAACGCCTTGATGTCGGAGACGTCGTCGCCGAAGTACCAGGCCCCGCCCGCGTCCCGGACGACCTCGCCGATGACCATGCCCTTGTCCCGGTCGACCGGGGGCTTCAACTCCAGCACCATCCGGCCGGCCTGGCAACGCAGCCCGAGCCGCTCGGCCCGGGCCCGGCCCCACTCCTGCACCAGGTCGCCGAGCTGCGGGGCGGTCCGCCAGTGCAGGGCCACCGAGAGCCGCTTGAACTCCACCAGGGCGCCCGGCGGCAGTTCCGCCCGGGCCTGGTCGGCGAGCTCCGCCATGGTGGGCACCCAGGGCAGCGCGGCCGGCTCGGTCACCGTCTCGCCGCCGGAGTGGCTGTGCTCCAGGCCGTAGAGCCCGTACAGGTCGATTCCGGCCAGGCCGCCCAAGTGGTCGCGGAGGAACTCCACCGGCCGCGCGGAGACGATGGCGATCCTCCGTACGTGCGGGGCGAGGGCCTCCAGCGCCGCCAGGACGTTCGGGGCCGGCTGGACGGCGGTCGGGTCGTCGTCGACCGGCGCGAGGGTGCCGTCGAAGTCGAAGAAGAACACGATGTCCGCCGCCCGACGGGCGGTGGCGCGCCATGCCTGGTCGGCGTCCAACGGGGTCTTCGGCTGCTGGTTGCCCAGATTCAACGGCGGCACGCGCGACAGCGTACCCCGGGCACGGGCGCCCATTCGTCGGTGAGACGTGACGCTCAATCGTGGCGCAGAGTCACCGTTCGGCGGCTCCGCGTCCCCGGCGGCCGAACGGCACCACGGCTGCTTCCTGGCCCTGGCTGAGCAGGTAGCCCTCCACGAAGCCGCTGTTCCGGTCGCCGGTGTGTGCCTCGATCTCGTTCAGCCGGGCCACCATGAACTCGGTGAGCGCACTGACCCGGTCGTTGAGCCGGTCGTGCAGCTCGGCGACGACGGCCAGCACCACCGCGGTGCCGGCGGTGGTGAGGGCGAAGAGGTTGACGACCAGGGGAAGCTGCCCGCCGTCCAGTACGCCGACCACCACGTTGCCGGTCACGCACGCCGTCACCGCCACCACCGCGACCACGACGGACCACCATTTCAGGGTCATGGACAGACCCCTCCTTCTGTCCCGCAGGGCTGAGTTCGGCCTTGTCCCGTCCCCCCGCCGACGACGAGCCCCGAGCAGTACGGATACGGACGCTAGCGCGCCCGTTCCCGACCTGGAGTGCAACGATCGGGTCTGTCCTGACGTTCTTTCGCCATTTGAGGAACTGCGGGACGGGCCGCCTACCCGGCCTGCCTGCCTCGTTTTCCGGAATCGACGGGCATTGTCGGGCGGTAGGCGAGGTAGCGAATGGTCTCCCTGATGTGGAACTTCTCGGCCTCTGAGACGTTCGGGTCGACCAGGCGGCGCAGCAGCGCCTCGACGTCGGGGTCCATCGGGGGCGGATCGGGGGTGCTGCGCGGCGGGGCCGCGCGGTCCCAACCGAGTGCCGTGAAGGCGTTCGCGGGGTTGAGCCCCAGTCCTTCGCAGAAGGCGACCACCCGCTCGACCTCCGGGTCGCTGGCCCAGTCGCCGCGGATCCAGCGGTTGATGGTCTGGCGGGAGACGCCGGTGCGCCGGGAGACCTCGGTGCCGCTCCAGGCCCGCATGGCGCGGGCGTCGTCGAGCGCCCGGCGGACGAAGGTGGCGAAGGCGATCTTCCGTGCGTTGGCCGTCTCGGTCGCCCCGTGACGGTACGACCAGCCGCCCGTCCGGGGCTGGCCCGGCACGCTGCTGTCACGCTGGCGTGACGGTGCTCCTGAGTGGTCGGTAAACGATCCAGCACTGCTCTTGAGGGGTGTCACCCGGCCAGAATAGATGCCCGCGAGTACGACGGTAAACAGACGAAAAGCTGATACTGTCACGCTCATGAGACAACTTACGGTGTGTCACGTGCATGAGACGATCAGTGCTCACGTGCGTCACGCCGCGGGTTCCAGGGGGGTTTGGTGACCGAGCTCGCAACCCGAGCCCAAGCTTTCGGTCTGATCGCGGAGGGAGTGGCCGCCGGGCTGAGCGCACCGTGGCGCCTCTACCTCGCCCGTGGGTGCCGGTACCTGTCCCTGAGCGTGGGCGACCGGGCGGAGTGGAACGCCTGGCGTACCCACCTCGGCTGCCCGGAGCTGAGCGTCCGGGTGTACGACGCCGGCGGCGAGATCCGGCGCGCCTCCGTCGCCGAGGTCGTGCTGGACGGCTGCCGGATCAGCGTCGAGCTGGTGGAGGAGGTCAGCACCGCCGACCTGGACCGGCTGCTGGTCGTCGATCCCACCTCGACCGAGCCGGAGGAGCGATGATCCGGCGCCCGACGGCGGTACGGCCCGGCGTCCCGACCTCCCCGGGGGTGGCCGGATGAGTCCGTTCCTCGCCGTCTTCCTCGTCCTCGTCCTCGGCTCGACCTGCTATGCGGCGGGCCGACTGCACGGTCAGCTCAGCTACCGGATCGGTTACCGCTTCGGGTACCGGCAGGGTTACTTCGACGGCGACCGGGGCGCCTGGAACCGGCGGCGCCGGGACGCCCAGGCCGCCATCGCCGCCCCCGTCGCCGCCCCGGCCGCGCCCGGCCGGGCGTCCGGATCTAGGCGGTGACCTCC
>NZ_QGGF01000580.1 GCF_003857015.1 Micromonospora globispora
GCCTGCCGACTTCGTCGCCGACGCCTTCGCCGACCAGTCGGCGACCACCCCCGCCGGCACGGCCGCCCGTGCCCGGGACACCGACGATCCGGCCCGGCTGGACCAGCTGCTCGCACTGCCCCGCGCCCACCTCGTCGTCGACGGCTACAACGTGACCAAGCGTGGCTTCGGCGAGATGTCCCTGGAGCAGCAGCGCAAGCGGCTGATCAGCGGGCTGGGCGGGATCGCCGCGCAGACCGGGGACGAGGTCACCGTGGTCTTCGACGGGGCCGAGCGGATCCACGGCCTGCCGCCGTCGCCGCGCGGGGTGCGGGTGCTCTTCTCCCGCAAGGGGGAGACCGCCGACGAGCTGATCCGCCGCCTGGTCCGCGCCGAGCCCTCAGGACGGCCGGTGGTGGTGGTCTCCTCGGACCGCGAGGTCGCCGACGGGGTACGCCGGCACGGCGCGTACCCGCTCGGCGCGGACTCGCTGCTGCGCCGGCTGGCCCGCTCCTGACGCCTTGTGATCACATTCGGGGTGGCTCCAACCTCGTTGTCCGTTTCTGTCGGACCCCTGCCTTAGCGTCACGGTGACCGACGGTGGTCGGGTCGCGACGACGGTGTCGCACCCGCCGCCGCCGCGACGCATCAGGAGGCGTACATGCTCATCGACTGCGACAGGTGCGGCATCCGGGGCGCCGGCTGCTCCGGCTGCCTGGTGACCGCGCTGCTCGACACCGGCTCGCCGACGGCCGACCTCGACGCGGCCGAGCACCGGGCGATCGAGGTGTTCGCCCGAGCCGGTTTTGAGGTGGAGGTGCTGTGTTCGGTTCCGGCCGCCCGCCGACGCCGCGGCAGCCCTCGCCGGGTCGCCTGATCTCGCCGGCCCCCTCGCCGTTTCCGCAGGTCGATCCGCTCAGGGCTCGAAGACGTGGCGCGGTCGGCGCCCCGCAGGGTGCCGCCCGGTCGCCCACGCTGTGGACGTGCGCGGGCACCCCGGCAGCCGCGCCCGTGGTCGGCAATAGGATGAGCGGTCACGGCGGGAGGAGCAGCGGCATGACGCGGGTACGGCACGGCAGCGGTGCGCCCGGGGCGCTTGCCCCCGCAACGGCCCGCGTAGGCGTCCCAGGCAGGGTGGCGCGGTGAGCCCGCGGGGCTGGGCCGTGCTGACCCTGGCCGGTCTGGTCGTCGCGCTCGTCGTCGCCAGTGCCGTGCTGATCCCCTGGCACCGCCCTCCGGCGCCCCGGGCCGACCAGCTCGCCGCGCTGCGGGCCCTCCCGGTCGACCAGGTGGCCCGGGGCCGGTCCTTCCACGCCGCCCTGCGCCCCGCCGCCTATTCCGCCCTGGCGGTCGGCCTCCTGGTGGCCCTCGTCCTCGGGCTGACCCCGCTCGGCAGCCGCCTGGTGGAGCTGGCCGGCCGGCCGCTCGGCGGGCACTGGGCCGCTCAGGCGGTGCTCGGCGGCCTGGCCGTGATGCTCCTCGCCGACCTGCTCACCCTGCCCTTCGCCGCCTGGCGGCAGACCGTGCTCACCCGGTACGGGCTCAGCACCCAGGGCTGGGGCGGATGGGCGATCGACCTGCTCAAGTCGTACGCGGTCAGCGCGGTCATCGGCGGGCTGGTGCTGCTCGGCTTCTACAGCGTGATCCGACTCGCCCCGCGCTGGTGGTGGGCGTTCGGCGCGGCCGGGGCGGCCGGGCTGGTGGTGCTGCTGTCGTTCGTGCTGCCGGTGCTCGTCGAGCCGGTGTTCAACAAGTTCACCCCGATGGAGCCCGGCCCGCTGCGCAGCGAGCTGATCAGCATGGCCGCGCGGGACGGGGTGCCGGTACGCGACGTGCTGGTCGCGGACGCGTCCCGGCGTACCCGGGCGGTCAACGCGTACGTCTCGGGGCTCGGGCCGACCCGGCGGGTGGTGGTCTACGACACCCTGCTGCGTGAGGCGACCCCGGCGGAGGTGACCAGTGTGGTCGCCCACGAGCTGGGGCACGCCAAGGACCGGGACGTGCGGGTCGGCACCCTCACCGGGGCGCTCGGCGCCGCGGCCGCGGTGGTCGCGCTCTACCTGATCGGCTCGTGGCCGCCGTTGCTCCGGCTGGCGGGGGTCGACCAGGTCGCCGAGCCGCGCGCGTTCCCGCTGCTGATCGCGCTGGTCACCGTCGTCGGGCTGATCGCCACGCCTGTGCAGGCGCTGGTCTCCCGGCGGGTGGAGGCCCGCGCGGACGCGCACGCGCTCGCGCTGACCGGTGACCCGGCCACCTTCGAGGCGATGCAGCGCCGCCTGGCCGGGGTGAACCTGGCCGACCCCGACCCACCCCGCTGGGAGTACCTCTACTCGGCGTCCCACCCCTCCACCGTGGAGCGGATGGCCGCCGCTCGCGCCTACGCCAGGGAGATCGGCAGATGAGCCGGACGTTGCTGATCACCAACGACTTCCCGCCGCGCCCGGGCGGCATCCAGTCCTTCGTGCACAACCTCGCCGTCCGCCAGCCCTCCGGCTCGGTGGTGGTGTACGCGTCGAGCTGGCGGGGCGCCGCGAAGTTCGACGCCGACCAGCCCTTCGAGGTGATCCGGGAACGCACCCGGGTGCTGCTGCCCACCCCGCTGGTCGCCCGCCGAGCGGCGAAGCTGGCCCGGGCGTACGACTGCGACACGGTCTGGTTCGGCGCGGCGGCCCCGCTCGGGCTGCTCGCCGCCGGATCCCGGTGCGCCGCATCGGCCGCGGCGTGTACTCCCCCAGGT
>NZ_QGGF01000599.1 GCF_003857015.1 Micromonospora globispora
GGCCGAGCAGCGGCGGCCAGGAAGGCGTCCAGCAGCCGCCGCTGCTCGGCCGGGCCGGCGGTGAAGCGGCGGCGGTGGTCGACGATCCGGGCCGCCGCCCGGTGGTGCAGCTGCCGGCAGTCCGCCGCCGAGCGGTCCAGGATGTCGCCGATCTCCGCGTACGGCAGCCCGAAGGCGGTGTGCAGCACGTAGACCGCGCGCTCCGGCGGGGTGAGCCGTTCCAGCAGGTGCAGCAACGCGGTGGAGAGCGAGTCCCGCAGCTCGGCGCTGTCCAGCGGGCCGAACGGTGACGGCGCGGTGGGCACCGGTTCCGGCAGCCACGGCCCCACGTACGTCTCCCGGGCGGCCTGCCGGGCCCGCAGCCGGTCCAGCGCGAGCCGGGTCACCACCCGGGACAGGTAGCGCCGCGGCTCGGCCACCGACTCCCGGTCGACGTCGAGCCAGCGCAGGTACGCCTCCTGGAGCACGTCCTCGGCGTCGTGCAGGCTTCCCAGCAGCCGGTACGCCAGCCCGAGCAGCATCGGCCGGTGCGCCTGGACCGCACCGGCCGCCTGCGCCGCCGCGGTGGTCACCCCTCGGTCGGCGGCTCGGTCCGGCTGGTCACCGCGATCCGGTTCCACACGTTGATTGTGGCGATCGCGACGACCAGGTCCGCCAACTCCTTCTCCGACCACACCTTGGCGGCGGCGTCCCACACCTCGTCGGGCACCCCGTGCTCGCCGAGCCGGGTGACCGCGTCGGTCAGCGCCAGCGCGGTCCGCTCCCGCTCGGTGAAGAAGGGCGCCTCCCGCCAGGCGGCCACCGCGAAGAGCCGGCGGCTGGACTCGCCCGCGGCGAGGGCCTCCCGGCTGTGCATGTCCACGCAGAACGCGCAGCCGTTGAGCATCGACGCCCGGAGCTTCACCAGCTCCAGCACCGTGTGGTCGACGGTCGACCGGACGTACTTCTCCAGCCCCAGCACCGCCTGGTACGCCTGCGGCGCCACCGCCGCCATGTTGATCCGACTCATTCCGGCCTCCCTAGAAGTTGACTGCACGCGTACGACGGGCGGCAGGCCCGGGGACGTGACAGTTGCCGGCTGTGACGGTCGTCATGCGGGTCGGTGGTCCACCACTGGTCGCCGGGGATTCCCCCACCGGCCACCCGCACCCCCGGAACGCCTCATCTGTGCCCGGTAGACCCAGTGGTGACCGACACCCATCGGAGGGGACAGATGACTTCACTCGATCGACGCACCCTGCTGCGCGCGGGGCTGGCGACCGGCGCCGGACTGGCCGGCGGCGGTCTGTTCGGCAGCGCCGGGGCCAATGCGGCGCCGGCCTGGCGCCCGTCCGACCGCCCCGTGCTCACCCACGGGGTGCAGAGCGGCGACGTGACCGCCGAATCGGCGTTGGTGTGGACCCGCGCCGACCGCCCCGGCCAGCTGATCGTGGAGGTCAGCCGCCGCCCCGACCTGCGCGGCGCCCGGCTGCTGCGCGGCCCGGTGGTGGACCCGTCGACGGACTTCACCGGCCGGGTGTGGCTGCGTGGTCTGCCCTCCGGCGAGCGCCTGCACTACCGGGTGAGCGTGGAGGACCTGGACTACGGCGTACGCAGCGAGCCGCTCGTCGGATCGTTCGTGACCGCTCCGGCACCGCACGACCGCCGGGACGTGCGGTTCGTCTGGACCGGGGACATCGCCGGGCAGGGGTGGGGGATCAGCCCGGACTTCGGCGGGATGGCCATCTTCCGCTCGATGCGGGCGCTCCGGCCGGACTTCTTCCTGTGCAGCGGCGACACGGTGTACGCCGACGGTCCGCTGAGCGAGGCCGTGACGCTCCCGGACGGCCGAGTCTGGCGCAACCTGGTTACGCCGGAGAAGAGCAAGGTCGCCGAGACGCTGACCGAGTACCGGGGGCAGTTCGCGTACAACCTGCTCGACGAGCACCTGCGGGCGCTCGCGGCCGAGGTGCCGCAGATCAACCAGTGGGACGACCACGAGGTGCGAAACAACTGGTACCCGGGCCAGATCCTGACCGACGCCCGCTACACCGAGAAGCGGGTGGACGTGCTCGCGGCCCGGGCCCGCCAGGCGTTCCACGAATGGCTGCCGGTGGCGGCCGGTGGACCGCTGTACCGGCGGCTGTCGTACGGCCCGCTGCTGGACGTCTTCGTCCTCGACATGCGCACCTACAAGGACCCGAACGACGGCAACACGTACGCCGACCCCGAGCGTGGCCTGCTGGGGCGGGAGCAGCGGGAGTGGCTGATCGGCGAGCTGACCCGGTCCCGGGCGACCTGGAAGGTGATCGCCAACGACCTGCCGCTCGGGCTCGTGGTGCCGGACGGCCCGGCGGCGCAGGAGGGCGTGGCCCAGGGCGACCCGGGCGCGCCGGCCGGCCGCGAGCTGGAGTTCGCCGAGGTGCTGGGCGCCGCCCACCGGGCCGGAGTGACCGGAATCGTCTTCCTCACCGCAGACGTGCACTACACCGCGGCCCATCACTACGACCCGGCGCGCGCCGCAATCGGCGACTTCACTCCGTTCTGGGAGTTCGTCTCCGGCCCCGCGCACGCGGGCGGGTTCGGTCCCAACACCCTGGACGGCACGTTCGGCCCGCAGGCCGTGTTCACGCACGCCCCGCCGCGGGCCAACACGTCCCCGGCGGAGGGTTTCCAGCACTTCGGCGAGGTGGCCATCGACGGGGAGTCCGGCGACCTCACCGTGCACC
>NZ_QGGF01000558.1 GCF_003857015.1 Micromonospora globispora
CATCCCGGGCAGCACGGTCGCGCCCGCCCGCCCGACCGTGCTGCCCGGGATGCGCCTGGCGGGGCTGCGACCCGGAACCGGAAGGCTCCCGTCGAGCCAGGCCATCCGCGCCGCGCACGAATGCGCGGCCTGCGCGCCGCACCGGTCCCGCCATCGCTCTCGGACTGTCGCCACCCGGCCGGCCGCCGACCTGACCGACTGCACCCACGCCGGCTGACGCTGGGCCGGTCAGATCAGGTGCATGCCGTCCGGGTGATGCCAGCGCCGGCCTCGATCCGGATGACGGGACCTCGCCGGACCGCGATGTGCCGGTCGGACGCTGTGGAGCTGATGTCGCCAACGACTCGGACGGGTTCCGGCGCGGTGTGAGCGAGGCCATGACCTTCCTGGCCGGACCCGGCACTTCGGGGACTCGGCGCCACGAAGATCATCGTTAGGCTGCCGGTATGGACGTCGAGACACGCCTGCGGCGGGTCCGCGGGTGGCTGTGGGTCGTGGTGGTGGGCCTGTTCCTCAGCGGGGCGACCGCGTTCACCATCACCATCGGCGGCAACGACGCCGGCTTCGCGGACGTCATCACGAGCTGTCGCTTCGGCAGCACCACCACCTGCGTCAACGCGGTCGACACCGCGAAGAGCTTCGCCACCACCACACTGCCCGGCCGGCTCGACGCCACGTACGCCGCCATCCGCAACCGGGCACCCAACGCCCGACTGGTGGTGCTCGGCTATCCCCGGCTCTTCGAGACCAGCTACTGCGGCCTGCTGGCCATGAGCACCTACAAGCGGACCATCCTCAACGAGGCCGCCGACGTGCTCGCGACCGTCATCGCCGGCCGGGCGGCGGCGGCCG
This sequence comes from Micromonospora globispora, assembly GCF_003857015.1. Lineage (GTDB taxonomy): Bacteria > Actinomycetota > Actinomycetes > Mycobacteriales > Micromonosporaceae > Micromonospora > Micromonospora globispora. The sequence continues at coordinate 853 of NZ_QGGF01000558.1, forward strand.
GCGCCACCTTCGCCGACGCCCGCCCGTACTTCGCCGGGCACGGCGTCTGCGCCGCCGACCCGTGGATCCGGGACGTCAGCGGGGTCGTCGAGGCGTACCACCCGGACGCCGACGGCTACCGGTACGGCTACCTGCCGGCGTTGACCGCGGTGCTCGGCTGACGCGTACGCCGACGGCCGACGGCCCCACCGGGGACCGCCGGCCGTCGGACGAGTGTCCGGTCAGGACACGTCGGCGTTGCTCGGCCGGCCCCACGGGCCGGTGATCGCGAAGACGTAGCCGGGGGACTGGATGTTGGCGAAGAGGATCTGCCCGTCCGCGCTGAACGTCGGGCCGGTGAACTCGCTGTCGTTGAGCTCGTTGCGGGCCAGCGGGTACGCCTTGCCCTCCGCGGTCACCCCGACCAGGTGGGACAGCCCCTCGCCGTCCTCGGCCAGGATCACCCCGCCGTACGGGGAAACGGTGATGTTGTCCGGGCCGTCGAAGTTGCCGGCCTCGGCGTCCGGGTTCTGGTTGACCCCGAAGATGGTCTTCAGCGTGACCGTCTCCGTCCGCGGGTCGTAGAACCACACCTGCCCGTCGTGCTCGTTGGTGCTGCCGTCGGAGTGCCGGGCGAAGCTGGCCACGAAGTACGCCCCGCCGTCGGCCCACCAGGCACCCTCCAGCTTGCGGCTGCGGGTGACCTGCTCGTCGGTGAACTGCTTGCGCACCGAGACGGTCTTCGCGTCCCGGTCCGGCACGTCCACCCACTCCACCCGGTACCGGGTGCCCGGTGCGGTGGCCTCCGACAGGTCGGCGACGTGGGTGCTGCCCAGCCAGCAGGTCATCGCCTGGAGGCTGCCGGCGGTGTCCCCGTCGGGCCGCTCGGCCAGCGCCCGCAGCGCGCCCTTGCCACCCCGGAAGCCGGCCGGCGGCGTCCACCGGAAGTAGAGGCCGTTCGGCCCGCCCGCGTCCTCGGTCAGGTAGATCGAGTGGGTGTACGGGTCGACCGCGACCGCCTCGTGGGCGTAGCGGCCGAGGTACTTCAGCGGCACCGGGTTCTGGTTGGCCGCGCGGTCGTGCGGGTCGACCTCGAAGACGTACCCGTGGTTTTTCAGGTACTGTCCGCCGGCCTTCTGCTCGGTTTCCTCGCAGGTCAGCCAGGTGCCCCACGGGGTGATGCCGCCGGCGCAGTTGTTGTGCGTACCGGCCACCGAGACGTACTCGCGCAGCCGCCGGCCCTGGGCGTCCACCTCGATGGTGGTGGTGCCGCCCCGGGCACCCGGGTCGTAGGTGAGGCCGGCCAGCGCGGGCACCGGGAACGGCTCGCTGCCGCTGATCTCGTGGTTGTTCACCAGCACCGAGCCGTCCCGGCCGAGGAAGCAGCCGGTGCCGTCGGCGTCGCTCGGGGTCGGCTGCCCGGATTCGAGCAGGGTCACGCCGGCCTGCGCCACGATCGTGTAGGAGAAGCCGGGCGGCAGGGCCAGCAGACCGGCCGGGTCGGGCACCAGTTCGCCGTAGCCGACGGCCGGCCGGGTGGCGGCCCGCGCCGCCTTCGGCCCCGCGATCGCTTCCAGGTTGCCGGCCACCACGATGCCGAGGCCGCCGGCCGCGCCGGCCCGCAGCACATTGCGGCGGGAGATGGGGGAGGAGGTCACGTTGTCGCCTTCCTGTTCACGATGCTTCCGACAGCAGGCAATCGGGACCGGGGGAACGGGGCCGAGTAGGGCGGCGGCCGGCGGGTGAACACTGGCCCAACCCTCGGTGCGGGCCGTGTACTGTGCCCGGTCCGTGCGCGTCCGTTAGGGTTCCCTCGATCGGAACCGCGGCGGCGTCGGGGGGCGGAGAGTGGGCAGGCTCGCGACGGCGTACGGG
>NZ_QGGF01000489.1 GCF_003857015.1 Micromonospora globispora
GGTCGACCCGATCCCCGGTACGCCGTTCGGCGTCGTGCACCTGGACGTGCCGCCGGTGACCTCCGGGCTCGCGGTGGGCTCACTGGTGACCGGGATCGCTTCCATCCTGGTCTCGCTCCTGGTCTTCTGCTTCGGCTTCACCGGCCCCAACTACGGCGGCGCGTGGGCGGCCGGGGCGTTCACCGTGCTGGGCGCGCTGGGCGGCACGGCGGCGATCGTCGCCGGCGTGCTCGCCCGCCGGCAGATCGCTCGGCCGGCACCCCCGCCCGCCGTCCGCTTCACCGGGCGGGGGCTGGCGGTCGCGGGCCTGAGCTGTGGCGCGGCGGGACTGCTGCTCAGCCTGCTCGGCCTCGCCGTCGCGCTGGTCGTCCAGCTCACGTGACCGGCGTCATCTCCGACGGCGCAGCCTGCGTGACCTCCCACGACCCGTGGGGCGAGGAGTCCGGTCTTCGGGCGCAACCGGGGCCGCCGGGCCGAGGCCGGGGAAAGCCGGTACACTGGTTACCGTAGGTGCCCATCGCGGGTGGGCAGGGACGAGGGATCATCCGGCGGGCTGCGAGGGCAGTTCTCCCGGACCGCTCCGTTTTGACCTGCGCGGCTGTGGTAGGTACTCTTTCCCCTTGTGCCCGGGCAAGCCCGGGCAATGCGTGCGTGCGCTGGAGCCGGTCCACCGGTGATCGCGCGGAGCACGATCAAAGCCAAAGATCCGGCGCTCGGTGATCTGTGTGCCGGTGACACACCCGGTACGACGCGCGAGCGCCGCGACCGGAACCGTGATCCGGGCGACACGCCCGACCGCGGGTGCTGGGACCGCCGTCAGGCGGCTCCGGTTGGAAGGTAAGAGAGCCGTCCATCAGGCCGGCTACGAGCAGACGGCGCGGTCGCTTCGCAGCGGCCGAAGGGAGCGGAGAAACCCGGTGCCCACCATTCAGCAGCTGGTCCGAAAGGGCCGCCAGGCCAAGACGACCAAGACCAAGACCCCGGCGCTGAAGGGATCCCCTCAGCGGCGCGGTGTGTGCACCCGCGTGTACACCACCACCCCGAAGAAGCCGAACTCGGCGCTCCGCAAGGTCGCTCGTGTCAAGCTCAGCAGCCAGATCGAGGTGACCGCCTACATCCCGGGCGTGGGTCACAACCTGCAGGAGCACTCGATCGTGCTCGTCCGCGGCGGTCGGGTGAAGGACCTCCCCGGCGTGCGGTACAAGATCGTTCGCGGTTCGCTGGACACCCAGGGCGTCCGTAACCGCAAGCAGGCGCGCAGCCGCTACGGCGCGAAGAAGGAGAAGAGCTGACATGCCGCGTAAGGGACCCGCTCCGCGGAAGCCGCTGGTCGCTGACCCGGTGTACAACTCGCCGCTGGTCACCCAGCTGGTGAACAAGATCCTGATGCGCGGCAAGCGTCAGCTCGCCGAGCGCATCGTGTACGCCGCCCTCGAGGGTTGCCGTGAGAAGTCCGGCACCGACCCCGTCGTCACCCTCAAGCGGGCGATGGACAACGTGAAGCCGACCCTCGAGGTCCGCAGCCGTCGCGTCGGTGGCGCCACCTACCAGGTTCCGGTCGAGGTCCGGCCGGCCCGCGCGACCACCCTCGGGCTGCGCTGGCTGGTGACGTACTCCAAGGCGCGTCGCGAGAAGACCATGGTCGAGCGGCTGATGAACGAGCTGCTGGACGCCAGCAATGGCCTCGGTGCCGCCGTCAAGCGGCGCGAGGACACGCACAAGATGGCCGAGTCCAACAAGGCCTTCGCGCACTACCGCTGGTAACACCCTGGTTCCGGCGCCCACGAGGCGCCGGAACCGCCACCAGTTGTGTCTAGACGAAGATAAGTAGGGATTGAAGTGGCCGCCGCAGACGCGCTCGCCAACGTACGCAACATCGGCATCATGGCGCACATCGATGCCGGTAAGACCACGACCACCGAGCGGATCCTCTTCTACACCGGCATCACGTACAAGATCGGTGAGGTCCACGAGGGCGCTGCCGTCATGGACTGGATGGAGCAGGAGCAGGAGCGTGGTATCACCATCACCTCCGCTGCCACCAAGTGTGAGTGGAAGGGCCACACGATCCAGATCATCGACACGCCCGGTCACGTCGACTTCACGGTCGAGGTCGAGCGGTCGCTGCGGGTGCTGGACGGTGCGGTCGCGGTCTACGACGGTGTCGCCGGCGTGGAGCCGCAGACGGAGAATGTCTGGCGTCAGGCGGACAAGTACCACGTCCCGCGGATGTGCTTCGTCAACAAGCTCGACCGGACCGGCGCCGACTTCTTCCGCTGCGTCCAGATGATGATCGACCGGCTCAACGCCACCCCGCTGGTGCTCCAGATCCCGATCGGGCTCGAGGGCGACCACATCGGCGTCGTCGACCTGATCAACATGCGCGCCCTCACCTGGCGTGGGGAGACCCAGAAGGGTGAGGACTACGCCCTCGAGGAGATCCCGGCCGACCTGGCCGACTCCGCGGCGGAGTGGCGCGAGAAGCTGATGGAGACCCTGGCCGACGTCGACGACTCGGTGATGGAGAAGTACCTGGAGGGCGAGGAGATCTCCGTCGAGGAGATCAAGGCCGCCATCCGTCGGGCCACCATCGCCAGCAAGGCCAACCCGGTCCTCTGCGGCTCGGCGTTCAAGAACAAGGGCGTGCAGCCCATGCTCGACGCCGTGGTGGACTTCCTGCCGTCGCCGCTGGACGTCCCGGCCATCGAGGGCACGGCGACCGACGGCGAGACCCCGCTGCAGCGGAAGCCGTCGACCTCGGAGCCGTTCTCCGGCCTGGCCTTCAAGATCCAGACCGACAAGCACCTCGGCAAGCTCACCTACGTCCGGGTCTACTCCGGCGTGGTCGAGACCGGCACCCAGGTGGTCAACTCCACCAAGGACCGCAAGGAGCGGATCGGCAAGATCTACCAGATGCACGCCAACAAGCGGGAGGAGCGCGGCTCCGCCAAGGCTGGCGACATCATCGCGGTGCAGGGTCTCAAGCAGACCACCACCGGTGACACGCTGTGCGACCCGGCGAACCCGGTCATCCTGGAGTCGATGACCTTCCCGGAGCCGGTCATCGAGGTCGCCATCGAGCCGAAGACCAAGGCCGACCAGGAGAAGCTCAGCACCGCCATCCAGCGGCTGGCCGAGGAGGACCCGACCTTCCGCGTCAAGCTGGACGAGGAGACCGGTCAGACGGTCATCTCCGGCATGGGCGAGCTGCACCTGGACATCCTGGTCGACCGGATGCGCCGCGAGTTCAACGTCGAGGCGAACATCGGTAAGCCGCAGGTGGCGTACCGCGAGACGATCCGCCGCAAGGTGGAGAAGATCGAGTACACCCACAAGAAGCAGACCGGTGGTTCCGGCCAGTACGCCCGCGTGATCGTGAGCATCGAGCCGCTGCCGCTGGACAACGACTCGCCGACCTACGAGTTCGCGAACGCCGTCACCGGTGGCCGCATCCCCCGGGAGTTCATCCCTTCGGTGGACGCGGGCGCCCAGGACGCGATGCAGTACGGCATTCTCGCCGGCTTCCCGCTGGTGGGTGTCAAGCTGACGCTGCTGGACGGCCAGTACCACGAGGTCGACTCGTCGGAAATGGCATTCAAGATCGCCGGCTCGATGGTGATGAAGGAGGCGGCCCGCAAGGCCGACCCCGCGCTGCTCGAGCCGATGATGGCCGTTGAGGTCACCACTCCTGAGGAGAACATGGGTGACGTCATCGGCGACCTCAACTCCCGTCGCGGCATCATCCAGGCGATGGAGGAGCGCAGCGGCGCCCGCATCGTCCGGGCCCTGGTGCCGTTGTCGGAGATGTTCGGCTACGTCGGCGACCTGCGGTCGAAGACCCAGGGCCGGGCTAGCTACAGCATGCAGTTCGACTCCTACGCCGAGGTTCCGCAGAGCGTGGCGAAGGAGATCATCGCCAAGGCCACGGGTGAGTGACGCTCACCTGAGCTGATCCGATGATTCGGGGCTGGTCGCGGGAGGGTGCTCCCCGTCCGCGGCCACCTCGGTCGGGTTGCGTGAGACCGGGCCTGTAGGCTTCACCGCCGCAGAACCCACAAAAGCTCTCCGGCCGCCAGGCCGGAAAGGCTGTCGACAGAGTCCTAAGCGCTGACCTGGCGCACCGGGGCGAACGAACCAAGAAGTCCACAGGAGGACACCAGTGGCGAAGGCGAAGTTCGAGCGGACTAAGCCGCACGTCAACATCGGCACCATTGGTCACATCGACCACGGTAAGACGACGCTGACGGCGGCCATCACCAAGGTCCTGCACGACCAGTTCCCGGACCTGAACCCGTACACGCCGTTCGACGAGATCGACAAGGCGCCGGAGGAGAAGGCCCGCGGCATCACGATCTCCATCGCGCACGTCGAGTACCAGACCGAGGCGCGGCACTACGCGCACGTCGACTGCCCCGGTCACGCCGACTACATCAAGAACATGATCACGGGTGCCGCCCAGATGGACGGCGCGATTCTGGTGGTGGCGGCGACCGACGGCCCGATGCCGCAGACCCGCGAGCACGTGCTGCTGGCCCGTCAGGTCGGTGTGCCGTACATCGTCGTGGCGCTCAACAAGAGCGACATGGTCGACGACGAGGAGCTCCTGGAGCTCGTCGAGCTCGAGGTCCGCGAGCTGCTGTCGGCGCAGGAGTACCCGGGTGACGACCTGCCGGTCGTCCGGGTCTCGGCGCTGAAGGCCCTCGAGGGTGACCCCGAGTGGACCGGTCGCCTCCTGGAGCTGATGAACGCGGTCGACACCGCGATCCCGCAGCCGGAGCGCGAGACCGAGAAGCCGTTCCTCATGCCGATCGAGGACGTCTTCACGATCACCGGTCGTGGCACGGTCGTCACCGGTCGCGCGGAGCGCGGCATCCTCAAGCCGAACGAGGAGGTGGAGATCGTCGGCATCCGTGAGAAGTCGATGAAGACCACCTGCACCGGCATCGAGATGTTCCGCAAGCTGCTCGACGAGGCCCGGGCCGGCGAGAACGTCGGTCTGCTGCTGCGTGGCATCAAGCGCGAGGACGTCGAGCGCGGCATGGTGGTCGTCAAGCCGGGCACCAGCACCCCGCACACGGAGTTCGAGGCGACGGTCTACATCCTCTCCAAGGAGGAGGGCGGCCGGCACACCCCGTTCTTCCAGAACTACCGTCCGCAGTTCTACTTCCGGACCACGGACGTCACCGGCGTCGTCACGCTGCCCGAGGGCACCGAGATGGTCATGCCGGGCGACAACACCACCATGACGGTGAAGCTGATCCAGCCCATCGCCATGGAGGAGAACCTCAAGTTCGCGATCCGCGAGGGTGGACGTACGGTCGGCGCTGGTCGCGTCACCAACATCCTCAAGTGAGCTGGGTAACCCCGATTAGGTTCGCCGCCGGTCGTGCGGCATACTAGTCAGGTTGCGTAACGACGGTTAGTCGCCTGCGTCCGGTGAATGCTGGACCTCCGGGCAGACCAACAGTCTCGCGTAGGGTGGTTGATCGCCCAGGCGGTCAACCACCCTCGCAGGGCGTCCATGTCGCGGAAACGCGATCGGCGCCATGACCCACCGCATGGTCAGAGAATCGCTCCGGAGTCCCGGGGCGGAGCCTGGCCCACGGGCGCGACACGCCCGACCGCGGGGGTCGGCGGAAGTGGGCCTGTGCCAGCCGGTACAGGCGCCCGCAACACAGCGGCATCGAGAGAAGGAACAGAAGCCACCATGGCGGGACAGAAGATCCGCATCCGGCTCAAGGCCTATGACCACGAGGTCGTCGACTCCTCGGCTCGGAAGATCGTCGAGACGGTGACGCGTACCGGGGCGCAGGTCGCTGGCCCGGTGCCGCTGCCCACGGAGATCAACCGTTTCTGCGTTATCCGCTCGCCGCACAAGTACAAGGACTCGCGCGAGCACTTCGAGATGCGCACGCACAAGCGTCTGATCGACATCATCGACCCGACCCCGAAGACGGTCGACTCGCTCATGCGCCTCGACCTGCCGGCTGGCGTCGACATCGAGATCAAGCTGTAGGGACCGGATCAAATGGACAGGCAAGTCAAGGGGATCCTGGGCGCAAAGCTCGGCATGACCCAGGTCTGGGACAACAACCGTGTTGTCCCCGTGACCGTGGTTCAGGCCGGCCCGTGCGTCATCAGCCAGGTTCGTAGCGCCGAGAAGGACGGTTACTCCGCGGTCCAGCTGGCGTACGGCACGATCGACCCGCGCAAGGTCAAGAAGCCGATCAGCGGGCACTACGCGAAGGCGGACGTCGCGCCGCGCCGGCACATCGTCGAGCTGCGCACCACGGACGCCGCGGACTACTCGCTGGGCCAGGAGGTCACGGTCGAGCAGTTCCCGGCCGGCGTGACCATCGACGTCACGGGTAAGACCAAGGGCAAGGGCTATGCCGGCCCGATGAAGCGGCACGGCTTCCACGGTCTGCGCGCCAGCCACGGTGTCGAGCGCAAGCACCGCTCGCCGGGCTCCATCGGCGCCTGCGCCACCCCGGGTCGCGTCTTCAAGGGCACCCGGATGGCTGGCCGGATGGGTGGCGTGCGCTACACCGTCCAGAACCTGACCGTCCAGGCGGTCGACACCGAGAACAACCTCCTGCTCGTCCGTGGCGCCATTCCCGGCCCCAAGGGCGCGCTGGTCCTGGTCCGTACCGCGGCCAAGACCCGGGTGAAGAAGGGCGGTGCGGCCAAGTGACCACCGTTGACGTCCTCAACGTCGAAGGCGCCAAGAGCGGCTCGGTCGAGCTGCCGGCCGACATCTTCGACGTCCAGGCGAACGTCGCGCTGATGCACCAGGTCGTGGTGGCCCAGCTCGCGGCCGCGCGCCAGGGCACGCACAAGGTCAAGACCCGCGGCGAGGTCGCCGGTGGCGGCAAGAAGCCGTACAAGCAGAAGGGCACCGGTCGCGCCCGGCAGGGCTCGATCCGCGCGCCGCAGTTCGCCGGCGGTGGCGTGGTCCACGGCCCGGTGCCGCGCGACTACAGCCAGCGCACCCCGAAGAAGATGAAGGCCGCCGCCCTGCGGGGCGCCCTCTCCGACCGGGCGCGCGCCGGCCAGGTGCACGTCGTCGAGGCGTTCGTCTCGGGCGAGAAGCCGTCGACCAAGGCCGCTCTGGCCACGCTGGCCAAGCTGACCGAGGCCCCTCGGGTCCTGGTCGTGCTGAGCAGCACCGACGAGCTGAACTGGGTGTCGCTGCGCAACGAGCCGCGGGTGCACCTGATCGAGGCCGGCCAGCTGAACACGTACGACGTGCTGGTGGCCGACGACGTGGTCTTCACCAAGGACGCCCTGGACGAGTTCCTCGGTGTTCCCGCCGAGACCACCGAGGAGGGTGGCAAGTGAGCACGATCGCCGATCCGCGCGACATCATCGTCGCGCCGGTCGTCTCGGAGAAGAGCTACAGCGAGCTGAACCGGAACTGGTACACCTTCCTGGTGCACCCGGACGCCAACAAGACCGAGATCAAGATCGCTATCCAGCAGATCTTCAACGTCCGCGTCCTGACGGTCAACACGCTCAACCGCGAGGGCAAGCGCAAGCGCACCAAGACTGGATTCGGTCAGCGCAAGTCGACCAAGCGGGCGATCGTGAAGCTGGCTGACGGTGACCGTATCGAGGCCTTCGGCGGCCCGGTCAGCTGAGGGGTGTAGACAATGGCTATCCGTAAGTACAAGCCGACGACGCCGGGCCGGCGTGGCTCGAGCGTCGCCGACTTCGCCGAGATCACCCGGTCGACGCCCGAGAAGTCGCTGCTGGCTCCGCTGCCGAAGAAGGGCGGACGCAACGCCCACGGCCGGATCACCACCCGGCACCACGGTGGCGGCCACAAGCGGCAGTACCGTCTGATCGACTTCAAGCGGGTCGACAAGGACGGCGTGCCGGCGAAGGTCGCGCACATCGAGTACGACCCGAACCGCACCGCGCGTATCGCGCTGCTGCACTACGCCGACGGCGAGAAGCGCTACATCATCGCGCCGAAGGACCTGAAGCAGGGCGACACCGTGGAGTCGGGTCCGAGCGCCGACATCAAGCCGGGCAACAACCTGCCGCTGCGGAACATCCCGGTCGGTACCACGATCCACAACGTGGAGCTCCGCCCCGGCGGTGGCGCCAAGCTGGCCCGTTCGGCCGGTGTCGGCATCCAGCTGCTCGGCCGTGAGGGCGCGTACGCGACCCTCCGCATGCCGTCCGGCGAGATCCGGCGGGTGGACGTGCGTTGCCGCGCCAGCATCGGCGAGATCGGCAACGCCGACCAGTCGAACATCAACTGGGGTAAGGCCGGCCGGATGCGGTGGAAGGGCAAGCGCCCGACCGTCCGTGGTGTCGCGATGAACCCGGTCGACCACCCCCACGGTGGTGGTGAGGGTAAGACCTCCGGTGGTCGCCACCCGGTCAACCCGCAGGGTAAGCCCGAGGGCCGCACCCGTCGTAAGGGCCAGCCGAGCGACCGGCTGATCGTCCGCCGCCGCTACGCCACGCGTAAGCGCGGCTGAGGGAGATAAGACATGCCTCGCAGCCTGAAGAAGGGCCCGTTCGTCGACGACCACCTGCTCAAGAAGGTGGAGACGCAGAACGAAAAGGGCTCGAAGAACGTCATCAAGACCTGGTCGCGGCGCTCGACGATCATCCCGGACATGCTGGGTCACACGATCGCCGTGCACGACGGACGCAAGCACGTCCCGGTGTTCGTGACCGAGGCGATGGTCGGGCACAAGCTCGGCGAGTTCGCGCTGACCCGCACGTTCAAGGGTCACGAGAAGGACGACCGGAAGAGCCGTCGGCGCTGACGCCGCGGGCATACGGATAGAGGAACAAGGGGTTACAGCGATGCCAGGAAAGGGCGACGCTCCGGTGCTTCCGGGCGCGCGGGCGGTTGCGCGGCACGTGCGCATCTCGCCGATGAAGGCGCGCCGGGTGGTCAACCTCGTCCGCGGCCTGCCCGCGAAGGAGGCGCTCACGGTGCTGCAGTTCGCGCCGCAGGCTGCGAGCGAGCAGGTGTACAAGGTGCTCGCGAGCGCGATCGCCAACGCGGAGAACAACGAGCGGCTGGACCCCGACGCGCTGCTCGTCAGCGAGGCGTTCGTCGACGAGGGCCCGACCATGAAGCGGTTCCGGCCGCGGGCGCAGGGCCGGGCGTACCGGATCCGCAAGCGCACCTGCCACATCACCGTGGCGGTCGAGGCGGTCGCGCCGGCAGCGCCGAAGAAGTCGGCGAAGAAGGCCGCCCCGGCGAAGCAGGCCGAGGCCGCTGAGACGGAGAGCAAGACGGAGGGCGCCGAGTAATGGGTCAGAAGGTTCACCCCACTGGGTTCCGGCTCGGCATCTCGACCGACTGGAAGTCCCGCTGGTTCGCGGACAAGCTCTACAAGGACTACATCGGCGAGGACGTCAAGATCCGCCGGATGATGTCCAAGGGCCTCGAGCGTGCCGGCATCTCCAAGGTCGACATCGAGCGCACCCGGGACCGGGTCCGCGTCGACATCCACACCGCCCGGCCGGGCATCGTGATCGGCCGTAAGGGTGCGGAGGCCGACCGGATTCGCGGCGAGCTCGAGAAGCTCACCGGCAAGCAGGTGCAGCTGAACATCATCGAGGTGAAGAGCCCCGAGTCGGACGCGCAGCTGGTCGCCCAGGGCGTGGCCGAGCAGCTGTCCAGCCGGGTCAGCTTCCGTCGGGCCATGCGCAAGGCGATGCAGTCGGCGATGAAGAACCCGGTCTGCAAGGGCATCCGGGTGCAGGTCTCGGGTCGCCTCGGCGGCGCCGAGATGAGCCGGACGGAGTTCTACCGCGAGGGTCGGGTTCCGCTGCACACGCTGCGGGCCAACATCGAGTACGGCTTCTTCGAGGCCCGTACCACCTTCGGCCGGATCGGCGTGAAGGTCTGGATCTACAAGGGCGACGCCGTCCCGGGCCGGGAGGCTCCGGCCGAGGCCGGTCCGTCCCGCCCGCGCCGTGAGCGCGGCGAGCGTCCCGAGCGGCCGCGCCGTGGCCGGTCGGGTTCGTCCGGCACGACCGCCGGTGGCACCGAGGCCGGCCGGGCTGCCGCGACCACCATCGCGCAGCAGGCCGAGACGCCGAGCGGCGAGCCGGTTGACGCCGGCGCCGTCGCTGCGGCCGCGACCGCTCCGGCCGCCACTCAGCCGGCAGAAACGCAGCAGGAGGGCTGACAGATGCTGATGCCGCGCAAGCCCCCGAAGGGCTTCCGCAAGCCGCACCACCCGGACCGCCACGGCGCGTCCAAGGGTGGTAACCGGGTGGTGTTCGGCGAGTTCGGGATCCAGGCTCTCGAGCCGGCGTACGTGACCAACCGCCAGATCGAGTCGGCGCGTATCGCGATGACCCGTCACATCAAGCGTGGCGGCAAGGTCTGGATCACGATCTTCCCGGACCAGGCGCTGACCAAGAAGCCTGCCGAAACCCGGATGGGTTCCGGTAAGGGTTCGCCCGAGTGGTGGGTCGCCAACGTCAAGCCGGGGCGGGTTCTCTTCGAGATGTCCTTCCCCAACGAGCAGATCGCGCGAGAGGCGATGCGTCGCGCGATCCACAAGCTCCCGATGAAGTGCCGCATTGTTACGCGCGAAGTGGGTGAATCCTGATGGCAGCGGGCGTCAAGCCTTCCGAGCTGCGTGAGCTCTCCGAGGAGGAGCTGGTCACGAAGCTGCGTGAGGCCAAGGCGGAGCTGTTCAACCTCCGCGTGCAGGCCGCAACCGGGCAGCTGGACAACAACCGGCGGCTGCAGGTCATCCGTCGGGAGATCGCCCGGATCTACACGATCATGCGTGAGCGCGAGCTGGGTCTCTCGGCCGCGCCGACTGAGGTGACTGCATCATGAGCGAGAACACCACCACCGCCGAAGCGCGGGCCCGCCGCAAGGTGCGTGAGGGCCTCGTGGTCAGCGACAAGATGGAAAAGACCGTCGTGGTCGAGGTCGAGGACCGGGTCAAGCACGCGCTGTACGGCAAGATCATGCGCCGGACGCGCAAGCTCAAGGTCCACGACGAGCAGAACGCCGCCGGGATCGGCGACCGGGTCGTGATCATGGAGACCCGGCCGCTCTCCGCCACCAAGCGGTGGCGGCTCGTGGAGATCCTCGAGAAGGCCAAGTAGCGAAGGCTCGAGCTCGGCCGGATTCGGTCGGGCGCAGGTTCCGCCAGGCTCCGGCCGCCTGCGGGCGGCCGGAGAACCGGCAGACATAGGAGATAGACGTGATTCAGCAGGAGTCGCGACTGCGCGTCGCCGACAACACGGGTGCCCGGGAGATCCTGTGCATCCGCGTTCTCGGCGGCTCCGGTCGGCGCTACGCGAGCATCGGCGACGTCATCGTGGCCACGGTCAAGGACGCGATCCCCGGTGCCGGTGTGAAGAAGGGCGACGTCGTCAAGGCCGTCGTCGTTCGCACCGCCAAGGAGAAGCGGCGGCCGGACGGCTCGTACATCCGCTTCGACGAGAACGCCGCCGTCATCATCAAGGACGGTGGGGACCCGCGCGGTACCCGTATCTTCGGCCCGGTGGGTCGCGAGCTGCGGGACAAGCGGTTCATGAAGATCATCTCTCTCGCGCCGGAGGTGTTGTGACCGTGAAGGTCAAGAAGGGCGACACGGTCGTCGTCATCGCCGGCAAGGACAAGGGTGCCAAGGGCAAGGTCATCGCGGCCTACCCGCGGCAGGACAAGGTCCTGGTCGAGGGCGTGAACCGGGTCAAGAAGCACACTCGCATCAGCACCACCCAGCGTGGCGCCAAGACCGGTGGCATCGTCACCCAGGAGGCCCCGATCCACGTCTCGAACGTGCAGGTCCTGGACTCCGACGGCAAGCCGACCCGCGTCGGTTACCGGATCGACGACAACGGCCAGAAGGTCCGCATCGCGCGTAGCACCGGTAAGGACCTGTGATGACCACGGCTACCGAAACCAAGACCATGCCGCGCCTCAAGGAGCGGTACCGCAACGAGATCGTGGCCCAGCTGCAGGAGCAGCACCAGTACGGCAACCCGATGCAGGTGCCCCGGCTGGTCAAGATCGTCGTCAACATGGGTGTCGGCGAGGCCGCTCGGGACGCCAAGCTGATCGACGGCGCGGTTCGCGACCTGGCCACCATCACCGGCCAGAAGCCGCAGGTGCGGCGGGCGACCAAGTCCATCGCGCAGTTCAAGCTCCGCGAGGGCATGCCGATCGGCGCGAAGGTCACCCTTCGCGGCGACCGGATGTGGGAGTTCCTGGACCGGCTGCTGTCGATCGCGCTGCCGCGTATCCGCGACTTCCGCGGCCTGGACGGGCGCAAGCTCGACGGGCACGGCAACTACACGTTCGGTCTGACCGAGCAGTCGGTGTTCCACGAGATCGACCAGGACAAGATCGATCGCCAGCGGGGCATGGACATCACGGTGGTCACGACCGCCACGACCGACGACGAGGGCCGGGCGCTGCTCAAGCTCCTGGGCTTCCCGTTCAAGGAGAACTGAGATGGCCAAGAAGGCGCTGATCATCAAGGCGGCCGCGAAGCCGAAGTTCTCGGTTCGCGCGTACACCCGCTGCCAGCGGTGCGGGCGTCCGAAGGCGGTCTACCGCAAGTTCGGTCTCTGCCGGGTGTGCATCCGGGAGATGGCCCACCGCGGTGAGCTGCCCGGCGTGTCCAAGGCTTCCTGGTAATAGCCCGGCGCGCTTCGCGCGTCAGCTGAACTGTCTCTTCGCCGTAGGCCCCGGGCCTGGCCCGGGGAACCCCGGCGAGAAAGGTTGACGAATTCATGACGATGACCGACCCGATCGCAGACATGCTCACGCGTCTGCGTAACGCCAACCAGGCGTACCACGACCAGGTGAAGATGCCCTACTCCAAGATCAAGGCGAACATCGCCGAGGTCCTGAAGGCCGAGGGTTACATCGCCACCTGGTCGGTCGAGGAGCCCGAGGAGGGCGCCGTCGGCAAGCGACTGGTCGTCGAGCTGAAGTACGGCCAGAACCGCGAGCGGAGCCTGGCCGGCATCAAGCGTGTGTCCAAGCCCGGTCTCCGGGTGTACGCCAAGTCGGACGGGCTCCCGCGGGTGCTCGGCGGGCTGGGCGTGGCGATCATTTCGACGTCCCAGGGGCTGCTCACCGACCGGCAGGCCCGCAAGCGGAGCGTTGGCGGGGAAGTCCTCGCCTTCGTCTGGTAACGGGAGACAGGTAGAAATGTCGCGTATTGGACGTAAGTCGATCCCGGTGCCAGCCGGCGTCGATATCACGATCGAGGGCCAGACCGTCAAGGTCAAGGGCCCGAAGGGCGAGCTGAGCCACGTCCTGGCCGAGCCGATCACGGCGGAGCGGGGCGAGGACGGCCAGCTGCACGTCAACCGGCCGAACGACGAGCGTAAGGCCAAGGAGCTCCACGGCCTGAGCCGTACCCTGGTCGCCAACATGATTGTCGGCGTGACCGAGGGCTACCGTAAGAGCCTGGAGATCGCCGGTACCGGTTACCGTGTGACCGCCAAGGGCAAGGACCTGGAGTTCGCGCTCGGGTTCTCGCACCCGGTGCTGGTGCCGGCGCCGGACGGCATCACCTTCACGGTGGAGCGGCCGACGCTGTTCCACGTGGCCGGCATCGACAAGCAGCAGGTCGGCGAGGTTGCCGCCAACATCCGGAAGATCCGCCCGCCGGAGCCCTACAAGGGCAAGGGCGTGAAGTACCAGGGCGAGGTCATCCGCCGCAAGGCTGGAAAGGCAGGTAAGAAGTGAGCGCCACGCTGCTCAAGCGCCGCCGCGGCGTCGCCGCCAAGCGTGCCGTCGGGCGTGCGCGCCGGCACTTCCGCGTCCGCAAGAACGTCAGCGGCACCGCCGAGCGTCCCCGCCTGGTCGTCACCCGCTCCCTGCGGCACATCGTCGCCCAGATCGTGGACGACACCAAGGGCCACACCCTGGCGTCGGCCTCGACCATGGACGACTCGCTGCGCGGCACCGAGGGCGACAAGAGCGCCCTGGCCGGCAAGGTCGGTGCGCTGCTCGCCGAGCGGGCCAAGGCCGCCGGCATCTCGAAGGTCGTCTTCGACCGCGGTGGCAACCGGTACGCGGGGCGGGTCGCCGCGCTTGCCGACGCCGCCCGCGAAGCCGGGCTCGAGTTCTAGAAACCCCGTCACGAGAGAGAAGGAAGGCTGCTGATGCCAGGTCAACAGCGCCGTGGCGGCGGGTCCGGTGGCAACGAGGGTGGTCGCCGCGACAACCGCCGTGAGGGCGGCCGCGGAAACGCGCCCGTCGAGAAGACCCCGCACCTCGAGCGGGTCGTCGCGATCAACCGCGTCGCCAAGGTCGTGAAGGGTGGTCGTCGCTTCAGCTTCACCGCCCTGGTGATCGTGGGCGACGGCGACGGCACCGTCGGTGTGGGCTACGGAAAGGCCAAGGAGGTGCCCGCGGCGATCGCCAAGGGCGTCGAGGAGGCCAAGAAGCACTTCTTCAAGGTGCCGCGGATCGGCGCCTCGATCCCGCACCCGGTGCAGGGCGAGGACGCGGCCGGTGTGGTGCTGCTCAAGCCGGCCTCGGCCGGTACGGGTGTCATCGCCGGTGGTCCGGTGCGTGCCGTGCTGGAGTGCGCGGGTATCCACGACGTGCTCTCCAAGAGCCTCGGCTCGTCCAACCCGATCAACATCGTGCACGCCACCGTGGCGGCGCTGAAGGCGCTCGAGTCGCCGGAGGCCGTCGCGGCCCGTCGTGGCCTGCCGGTCGAGGACGTCGCGCCGGCCGCCATGCTGGCGTCGCGGGCGGGGGTGGCTTCCTGATGGCTCGCCTGAAGGTCACCCAGGTCCGGTCCGGGATCGGGACCAAGCAGAACCAGCGTGACTCGCTGCGTTCGCTCGGTCTCAAGCGGATCAACGACGTGGTGGTCAAGGAGGATCGTCCGGAGATCCGCGGCATGATCTTCACGGTCAACCACCTCGTGAAGGTCGAGGAGGTCGAGTAATGACGATCAAGGTCCACCACCTGCGCCCGGCGCCCGGTGCCAAGACCGCCAAGACCCGCGTGGGTCGTGGTGAGGGCTCCAAGGGCAAGACCGCCGGTCGCGGTACCAAGGGTTCGAAGGCCCGGAAGAACATCTCGGCGGCGTTCGAGGGTGGGCAGATGCCCATCCACATGCGCCTGCCGAAGCTGAAAGGCTTCAAGAACCGGTTCAAGGTCGAGTTCCAGGTGGTCAACCTGGACCGGCTCGCCGAGCTCTTCCCGAACGGCGGCCAGGTCGGCCCGGTCGAGATGGTCGAGGCCGGTGCGGTCCGCAAGGGCCAGCCGGTCAAGGTCCTCGGCAGCGGCGACCTCGGCGGGGTCGCCCTCCAGGTGGCGGCGCACGCGTTCAGCGCGTCGGCCAAGGAGAAGATCACCGCCGCCGGTGGCTCCGTCACCGAGCTGTAGGGCAGATACCGTGGCGCCCGCTCAGTTGTCCCCAACTGGGCGGGCGCCACGGTCTAGCCGGCGTGTGTGCGCCGGGTAACATCGGATTCGGTTTATGTAGCCGGGCGCATCTGCCCGGACCGGGAGCGGGCTGTTAGAGTCCCTTCCCAGCTATGGATATCGGGCACTCGCCCGACACCCACCCCGCTCCGCCAGGGATCACCACCGGCGGCCCGCGTCGCGCAGGAGGAAGAAGTTGCTGTCCGCCTTTCTCAGTGCGTTCCGTACGCCTGACCTGCGCAAGAAGCTGCTGTTTACAGTAGGCATCATCGCGGTCTACCGGCTGGGCGCCACGCTGCCCAGCCCGGGCGTGTCGTACGGCAACGTGCAGAAGTGCCTCGACACCCTGCAGGGCAGCAGCACAGGTGTGCTGAACCTGCTGGACCTCTTCTCCGGTGGGGCGCTGCTGCAGCTCTCCGTCTTCGCGCTGGGCATCATGCCCTACATCACCGCGTCGATCATCCTGCAGCTGCTGACCGTGGTCATCCCCCGGCTGGAGCAGCTCCGCAAGGAGGGCCAGGCCGGCCAGGCGAAGATCACCCAGTACACCCGGTACCTGACCCTCGGTCTGGGCATCCTGCAGTCCTCGGCGTTCGTGGCGCTGGCCCGGTCCGGGCAGCTCTTCCAGAACCGCTGCGACCAGTTCCCGATCGTCCCCAAGGGCACCGGGATCCCGGACTGGCTGACCCTGACCATCCTGGTCATGACGATGACCGCCGGCACCGGCGTGGTGATGTGGCTCGGTGAGCTGATCACCGACCGGGGCGTTGGCAACGGCATGTCCGTGCTGATCTTCACCTCGATCGCGGCCCGGCTGCCCAGCGAGGGCTGGAAGATCAAGACCACCAAGGGCTGGGGGATGTTCCTCCTCGTCATCGCCCTGGTCCTGCTGGTCATCACCGCGGTCACCTTCATCGAGCAGGCCCAGCGCCGGATCCCGGTGCAGTACGCCAAGCGGATGATCGGCCGGCGGATGTACGGCGGCACCTCGACCTACATCCCGCTGAAGGTGAACCAGGCGGGTGTCATCCCGGTCATCTTCGCCTCGTCGCTGCTCTACCTGCCGCAGCTCGCGCTCCAGTTCTTCAGCCAGACCAACCCGGGCAAGACCCAGGCCTGGATCCAGAACCACATCGTGAAGGCGAGCGCGCCGGAGCACATCGCGATCTACTTCCTGCTGATCATCTTCTTCACGTACTTCTACGTGTCGATCACGTTCAACCCGACCGAGGTCGCGGACAACATGAAGAAGTACGGCGGTTTCGTGCCGGGCATCCGCCCCGGCAAGCCGACCGCCGAGTACCTCGACTTCATCCTCAGCCGGATCACCCTGCCGGGCGCGCTCTACCTGGGCATCATCGCGATCCTGCCGAACTTCTTCTTCATCTGGCTGGACAACCAGCAGTTCCAGAACTTCCCGTTCGGCGGCACCGCTGTGCTCATCATGGTCGGCGTCGGTCTGGAGACCGTTAAGCAGATCGAGAGCCAACTCATGCAGCGGAACTACGAAGGGTTCCTGCGGTAGATGCGACTCGTTCTGGTTGGCCCGCCGGGCGCGGGCAAGGGCACGCAGGCGGAGTTCATCGCCGCCCACCTCTCGGTGCCGAAGATCTCGACCGGTGACATCTTCCGGGCGAACGTGTCCCAGGGCACGCCGCTCGGGGTCGAGGCCAAGCGGTACATGGACGCCGGCAAGCTCGTCCCGGACGAGGTGACCATCAACATGGTCCGGGACCGGCTCGCCGAGCCGGACGCCAGCGAGGGCTTCCTGCTGGACGGCTTCCCGCGTACCACGCCGCAGGCCGCCGCGCTGGACAAGCTCCTCGCGGACCTCGGCACCGCGCTGGACCTGGTGCTGGAACTGGTCGTCGACGACGACGAGGTGATCCGGCGGCTCTCCGGCCGGCGTACCTGCCGGGGTTGCGGCAAGATCTGGCACGTCGAGTTCGACGCCACCACCCGGGAGGGCGTCTGCGACCGCTGCGGTGCCGAGCTCTTCCAGCGTGACGACGACAAGCCGGAGACGATCGCAGCCCGGCTGCGGGAGTACGCCGAGAAGACCGCGCCGCTGGTCGACTACTACGGCGCCCAGGGCAAGCTCGTGGGCATCGACGCGACCGGGCCGGTGGAGGACGTCACCGTCCGCGCCATCGACGCCCTCCGCTCGTACGGCGGCTGACGGCCCCGCTGGGGCTCCGGCGGATAGAGTGCGAACAGCGGGGTACGTCCGACGTGCCCCGCTGATCCGCGCCGACGAAAGGTAACGCCTCCATGCGTCGTCCCCAGCTGGACATCCAGCTGAAGACCCCCGACCAGATTGAGAAGATGCGGGCCGCCGGCCTGGTGGTCGCCCGCGCGCTGCGTCGGATGCGGGAGGCGGTCGCCCCCGGGGTGAGCACCGCCGACCTGGACGCCATCGCCGAGTCGACCATCCGTGAGGCCGGTGCGGTCCCGTCGTTCAAGGGCTACCACGGCTTTCCGGCCTCGATCTGCTCCTCGGTGAACGAGCAGGTGGTGCACGCCATCCCGTCGTCGAAGCAGGTGCTCCGCGACGGTGATCTGATCTCGATCGACTGCGGTGCGGTGCTCAACGGCTGGCACGGGGACGCCGCCATCACGGTCGGCGTCGGCGAGGTCGACCCGGCGCTGCTGAAGATGGCCGCCGCGGCCGAGGACGCGATGTGGGCGGGGATCGCCGCCGCCGCCCGGGGTGCCGCCAGCGGCCGGGGCCGGCTGACCGACATCTCGCACGCGGTGGAGAACGCGGTCCGCAAGGCCGGCCGGTACGGCATCGTCGACGGGTACGGCGGGCACGGCATCGGCACCGAGATGCACCAGGATCCGCACGTGCTCAATCACGGGCGCCCGGGCAAGGGTCCGCAGCTGGTGCCCGGCCTGGCGCTGGCCATCGAGCCGATGATCACGATGGGCTCGCCGCGGACCGTGGAGCTGGCCGACGGGTGGACCGTGGTCACCCGGGACGGGTCGATGGCGGCCCACGTCGAGCACTCGATGGCCCTGCTCGACGACGGCGTCTGGGTGCTGACCGCCGAGGACGGCGGTCGGGCCCGCCTCGGCGACCTGGTCACCGCCCGCCAGCCGGCCGACTCGCCGGCGATCTGACCGCACTCCTCGCCCCGCACACCCCATGATCGGCGGAAATGCCGGACCGGCGGCCCCATATTCGCCAGTCTGGGCGGATTCCGGCCGGTGTCGACGCGGCGATGGGCGGCCGGTTTGGCGACGGCCCGCAGGCGGGCGTAGACTTTCTGATCGGCGCACAGCGTCCACTCCGGCATGCCCACCCAGCGCTTCGGTGGGAGTCGGAGCCGCGGCTGGCGCGGGTTTCTGATCTTGGTCAGTTCACCCGTGTAAGACGTTGTGGGCCGTCCGGAGCAACCGACGTCAGGACAGCGGAGGACATGCCGAAAAAAGACGGAGCCATTGAGATCGAGGGTCGGGTCATCGAGCCCCTGCCGAACGCCATGTTCCGGGTGGAGCTCGCGAACGGTCACAAGGTGCTGGCTCACATCAGCGGCAAGATGCGGCAGCACTACATCCGCATCCTGCCGGAGGACCGGGTCGTCGTCGAACTCTCGCCGTACGACCTGACCCGCGGGCGCATCGTCTACCGCTACAAGTAAGCCTGACGGCGGCCGGGACGTCCCCGTGTCCGTCTTCGACGTCCGGAGTCGCGCTGAGCCGCGTCGCCGGGCCAGATGGGAAGTAAGGCAACCGTGAAGGTCAAGCCGAGCGTCAAGAGGATCTGCAACAAGTGCCGGGTTATCCGCCGGCACGGCCGGGTCATGGTCATCTGCACCGACCCGCGCCACAAGCAGCGCCAGGGCTGAACCAGTCTCACCGGTCGTGACACGGCCGGTCGGATCGGTCCGGGCCGCAGATCCAGACAACAGATCATCAGCTCGTCCCAGCCGCGAGCGGTACGCAGCGCGTACTCCCTCGTGGTTGACCCCCGGTCGGAGGCCGGGGCCCGCTCGGGCAGCGACCGATCCCGGTCGCCGGCGCTGATCGCGCCGGAAAGACGGGACGGCCGGTAGCGGGGTGGGACGGGTCCACACCTCCGCCACAACATCACGAGGAGTACGCCCGCACATGGCACGTCTAGCCGGCGTTGATCTCCCCCGCGACAAGCGGATGGAGATCGCGCTCACCTACATCTTCGGGGTCGGTCGCACCCGCGCCCTGGAGACGCTCGCCGCCACCGGCATCTCGCCGGACAAGCGCGCTCGGGACCTCACGGACGAGGAGCTGGTCCAGCTCCGCAACCACATTGAGGGCAACTACAAGGTTGAGGGCGACCTGCGCCGCGAGGTCGCCGCTGACATCCGCCGCAAGGTCGAGATCGGCTGCTACGCGGGTATCCGGCACCGCCGGGGCCTGCCCGTGCGTGGTCAGCGCACCAAGACCAACGCGCGGACCCGGAAGGGCCCGAAGCGGACCGTCGCCGGCAAGAAGAAGCCCGGCAAGAAGTAACTAGGAGCGCACAGACTTATGCCACCGAAGGCTCGTGCCGGAGCCGCCGTCAAGAAGGTCCGGCGCAAGGAACGCAAGAACGTCGCCCACGGGCAGGCGCACATCAAGAGCACCTTCAACAACACCATCGTGTCCATCACGGACCCGACCGGTGCGGTCATCTCCTGGGCCTCCTCGGGCCAGGTGGGCTTCAAGGGCTCCCGCAAGTCGACCCCGTTCGCCGCTCAGCTGGCCGCCGAGGCCGCCGCGCGCCGGGCGATGGAGCACGGCATGCGCAAGGTCGACGTGTTCGTCAAGGGCCCCGGCTCCGGCCGGGAGACCGCCATCCGTTCGCTGCAGGCTGCTGGTCTCGAGGTCGGGCAGATCTCCGACGTCACCCCGCAGCCGCACAACGGATGCCGTCCGCCGAAGCGTCGCCGGGTCTGAGAGGTTAGAGAGAGATGGCTCGTTACACCGGTGCTGACTGCCGCCGTTGCCGGCGGGAGAAGATGAAGCTGTTCCTCAAGGGCAGCAAGTGCGATGGTCCGAAGTGCCCGTTCGAGTCCCGGCCGTTCCCGCCCGGGCAGCACGGCCGCGGCCGCACCAAGGAGACGGAGTACCTGCTCCAGCTCCGTGAGAAGCAGAAGGCCCGTCGTGTCTACGGCGTGCTGGAGAAGCAGTTCCGCGGCTACTACGAGGAGGCCGTGAGCAAGAAGGCGAAGACCGGTGAGGTCCTCCTTCAGATCCTCGAGTCGCGGCTGGACAACGTGGTCTACCGGGCTGGCTACGCCAAGTCCCGGGACATGGCCCGTCAGCTGGTCAAGCACGGTCACTTCACGGTGAACGGCAAGAAGGTCGACATCCCGTCGTACCGCGTCAAGGAGCACGACATCATCGAGGTCCGGGGCAAGAGCAAGGAGCTCACCCCGTTCATCGTCGCGCAGGCCGAGGCCGGCTCCAAGACCGTTCCGGCGTGGCTCGAGGCCATCCCCAGCCAGATGAAGGTTCTCGTGCACTCGCTCCCGGCCCGCCAGGTGATCGACACCCAGGTCCAGGAGCAGCTGATCGTCGAGCTCTACTCCAAGTAAGGGCTCGTTGCGGTGGCCCGCCCTCCGGGGCGGGCCACCGGAACAGTTTGTGTCGTGGGCGTCATATAGCGGGCGCCCCGGAAGAGAAGAGAAAACATGCTCATCAGCCAGCGACCGTCTCTCTCCGAAGAGTCGATCAACGAGACCCGGTCCCGGTTCACCATCGAGCCGCTGGAGCCGGGCTTCGGCTACACCCTCGGCAACTCGCTGCGGCGCACGCTGCTGTCGTCGATCCCGGGCGCGGCGGTCACCTCGATCAAGATCGACGGTGTGCTGCACGAGTTCACCACGATCCCCGGTGTCAAGGAGGACGTGGTCGAGCTCGTCATGAACATCAAGGAGCTCTGCGTCAGCTCCGAGCACGACGAGCCGGTCAGCATGTACCTGCGCAAGCAGGGCCCGGGCGACGTGACCGCCGGTGACATCCAGCCCCCGGCCGGTGTCTCGGTGCACAACCCGGACCTGAAGCTCGCCACCCTGAACGGCAAGGGCCGGCTCGACATGGAGCTGACCGTCGAGCGGGGCCGGGGCTACGTCACGGCGGCGCAGAACAAGCAGGCGGGCGCCGAGATCGGCCGGATCCCGGTCGACTCGATCTACTCGCCGGTGCTCAAGGTGACGTACCGCGTCGAGGCGACCCGTGTCGAGCAGCGGACCGACTTCGACCGGCTGATCATCGACGTCGAGACCAAGCCGTCGATGGGCCCGCGTACCGCGCTGGCCTCCGCCGGCTCGACGCTGGTGGAGCTCTTCGGGCTGGCCCGGGAGCTGGACGAGACCGCCGAGGGCATCGACATCGGGCCGTCCCCGCAGGACGCTCAGCTGGCGGCGGACCTGGCTCTGCCGATCGAGGAGCTGGACCTCACCGTCCGCTCCTACAACTGCCTCAAGCGCGAGGGCATCAACTCCGTTGGTGAGCTCATCGGGCGTACCGAGGCCGACCTCCTCGACATCCGGAATTTCGGTCAGAAGTCGATCGACGAGGTCAAGATGAAGCTCGCCGGGATGGGTCTGGGGCTGAAGGACTCGGCTCCGAACTTCGACCCGGCGCACGTCGTGGACGCCTTCGGCGAGGCCGACTACGACACCGACGACTACCGCGAGACCGAGCAGCTCTAAGTCCGGCTGCCGCCACATCTGAGGAGCACCAACAATGCCCACGCCCACCAAGGGCCCCCGCCTCGGCGGCAGCCCCGCGCACGAGCGGCTGATGCTGGCCAACCTGGCCACTGCGCTGTTCCAGCACGGCAAGATCCAGACCACCGAGACGAAGGCCCGGCGGCTGCGTCCGCTCGCCGAGCAGCTCATCACCAAGGCCAAGCGGGGCGACCTCGCTGCGCGCCGGCGGGTGGCGGGCGTCGTCAAGGACAAGGACGTGGTCTACGCCCTGTTCGACCAGATCGCGCCCCGGTACGCCAACCGCAACGGTGGCTACACCCGGATCGTGAAGACCGGTCCGCGCAAGGGCGACGCCGCTCCGATGGCGATCATCGAGCTGGTCGAGGAGCTGCAGGTCGCCGAGCCGAAGGCGAACAAGAAGACCGCCGCCCGCAAGGCCGCCCAGCAAGACAAGGTCGAGGCGCTCGCGCCCGCGGAGGAGACCCCGCAGTCGCAGCCGGCCGACCAGGACTCGGAGCCGCCGGTGTCGGCGTCCGGTGACACCGACGCCGCCCGCGAGGACAGCGACGAGGCCACCGAGAACAAGGCCTGAGCAAAGGCAGCACCGTCGGGCCCGGCATCCCTTCCTGGGGTGCCGGGCCCGACGCCGTGAACGGGAGGTACGAGGTGGACGAGCGGACCCGGCTGCGGCTGGACGTCTCGTACGACGGCACCGACTTCTCCGGCTGGGCCGCGCAGCCGACCCGGCGGACGGTCGCCGGGGTGCTCACCGAGACGCTGGACCTGGTCCTCGGCGCGGGTACCGCGACCGGGCTGACCGTGGCCGGCCGCACCGACGCCGGGGTGCACGCCACCGGTCAGGTCTGTCACCTGGACCTGCCGACCGCCGTCTGGCAGGAACACGAGGGGCGGCTACTGCGCCGCTTGGCCCGGCTGCTCCCCACCGACGTGCGGGTGCGGGCGATGACCGAGGTCCCCGCCGACTTCGACGCTCGCTTCTCCGCGACCTTCCGCCGGTACGAGTACCGGGTGACCGACGCCCCGTGGGGCGCCGAGCCGCTACGCCGGTACGACACCCTGGCTTGGCCGAAGCCGCTGGACCTGACCGCGCTGAACGCCGCCGCGGGCGGGCTGGTGGGGGAGCACGACTTCGCCGCGTACTGCCGGCGCAAGGAGAACGCCACCACCCTGCGCGAGGTGACTCGGCTGGACTGGCGGCGGGACCCGGACGGCATCCTGGTCGCCACCGTGCAGGCCGACGCGTTCTGTCAGGCGATGGTGCGCAGCCTGGTCGGCGCGATGCTGGTGGCCGGGGACGGCCGCCGGCCGGTCGAGTGGCCGGCGAGCCTGCTCACCCGCCGGGAGCGGTCCAGTGAGGTGACCGTGGCGCCGGCGCACGGGCTGACCCTGGTGGCGGTCGGCTACCCGGACGACCCGGCCGAGTACGCCCGCCGGGCCGAGCTGACCCGCCGGCTCCGCGTGCCCGTGGTCGAGGGCTGACCCCGGACGGCTCAGTTGCCGGGAGAACCATCCTGGCCGGTGCTGCCCTGCTCCGCCGTCGGCCGGCTCGCGACCTCGGCGTTCGCCCGGCGCTCCAGCACCCCGCGGTTGAGGTACACCTCGATCATCTCGTAGAGGATCTCGCGCGCCGTGGCGTCGGTGGCGTTGATCCGTTGCCCGTCGGCCCGGGTCACCACGCAGTAGGCGAGGTAGTGGCCGCGTACCTGCCAGCCGACCCGCGCGGCGGCTGTCGCCACGGTCGCCGTGTCGTCACCGACGGCCATACCGAGCAACCGGCCCTGCCGTCCCTCGAGCAGCTCGCGGACCCGGTCCCGGGCCCGCTCGGCGCTGGCCACGTCGGTCAGGTTGAACAGCCCGGCGGTGAGCAGGTGGGTGCCGTCGGGAGAGCGGAGGGTGGCGCGGACCACCTGGCTGCAGCCGAGGCGGACCAGGAGGTTGGCGATCTCACCGCTGGCCGCGACCGTGCAGCTGCCGCTGGACTCCGTCCTGAGCACCTGGTAGGCCGGTTGGCCG